>JBFIYM010000091.1:0-17708 GCA_041605395.1 Myxococcota bacterium
CTTGAGCGGTCAGGCCTTCGGGGCGCGCCGTCTCGCAAACGCCGCGGCGATGCTCGCCGGCGCCGCGGGGCTCTGAAGCGCCTGGCTCCAGTGCGCGAGGCGCTCGCCCGGCGGCGTTGCGGCGGTGGGGGCGAGCTCCGGGAACCAGTGCGCGAGCTCACCGAAGTAGCCGTCGTCGTGCCGCGCGTACCAGGCCTCGAGCGTCGCGGCGTCGACCGAGCGGTCCCCCGCCTCGTCGAAGGCCCAGAAGGAGTTGCGCGTCTCCGGCCGCAGGTCGGCGAGCACCGTCGTCCACGGGCGGCCTTGCGCGATGCCCGCGTCCGTGGCGCACTCGGCGTCGCCGACGTCCCGGAACACGAGCGTCCCGGTCGGACGCAGCGAACGGTCGAGCTGCACGAGCACGTTCTGCGGGTTCGGCGTCTCGTACCAGAGCCCATAGCGTGCGAAGAGGCGGGCCTTCGAGCGACCGACGGCCTCCGCGTAGCAGCGACCCCAGAGCGAGGCGAAGTCCTCGCCGTTCGCGCGCGCGATTCCTCGGCCGACCCACGGCAGCGAGAGCGCCGGGAGGTAGTAGTGCCCATCCTGGAAGCAGCGCAGGTCCCGCACCAGGAAGCCGCTCTCCTGGCCCGCCGCCATCACCACGAGCACCTCCGTGACGAGTACGACCTCCTCGATGGGCTCGAGCAGTCGGTCGATGCGCGTGAGGTTCCGGACCCACGCGACCGCGCCGAGGGCCTCCTCGCGGAGCTTCGTCTTCTCCGGCTGGTGGAACTGCGGGTGCGGGTGGTCGGTCGCGAGCTTGAGCGAGGTGAGCGCCGCGCCGCTCTCGGGCCCGGGTAGCGCGAGCGTGCGCGAGGAGGTGAAGCGACCCGTCCAGCGCTCGACGATCGGCGCGTCGAACCAGGCCACCGAGGTGTCCTGGTTGAGCGGATGTCGCGGGAAGTAGACCCCTTCGGGTCGGATGAAGCGGTCCACGATCGACCGCGCCGCGCCGGGCAGGACGTGGATCTCGACCGCCTCCCGCGGCACCCGGGAGACCTCGATCTCGATCGGCTTCGTGCTCGTGCGGAAGCCGACCAGGTTGGCCTGCTCCTCCCAGTCGAGCCACTGGACGACGGGGTCCGGGTCGAGGGCGGGCGGCAGCTCGGGATCGAGGGAACGCTCGCCTTCCGCCATCGACACCCCCCGGACGGCCCGGAAGGGCGGGCCGCAAGGCGCGAAGGATACGAACCCGCTCGGGACGGGAGCAGGGGCGCGATCACCTCGCGCCGGGGCCCGCAGGAACGCGCGCTCCCGGAAGCCCCACGGGGAGGCCCTGGCGACGACGCGCTGGGGGCGTGGGACGCGCCTCACGCCACGGCGCCCGTGGCCTTGAGCTCCAGGATGCGGTCCCAGTCGTAGCCGAGCTCCTGGAGGATCGCGTCGCCGTGCTCGTTGAACTCGGGCGCGCGGTGCGTCGGGGTGGGCGCCTCGTCGAACTGAACCGGGCTCGCCACCAACGCGAAGCGGGTCCCGTCGCTCGTGGCGGTTTCCTGCATGTAACCGTTGGCAAGCACCTGGGGGTCGGCGGCCACCTCGAGCGTGTCCTGCACGGGCGCCCACTGGCCGCGGAGCGTGGCGAAGCGCTCGGTCCACTCGGCGAGCGTTCCCTGCGCCATCACCTCCCCGATGATCTCCCGTGCCGCGGCCGCGTTCTCGGCGAGCCCCTCGGCGCTCGCGAAGCGCGCGTCCTGCACCAGCTCGGGCCGGTCGATGTGCTGGCAGAAGTCGGGCCAGTAGTGGAAGGCCTGCAGCATCACCAGGCATACGAACTTCCCGTCCTTCGTCTTGTATACGCCCGAGAGCGGGTTCTTCGGGCCGCCGCCGCTGGCCATCGCGGCGAGGCCCCAGGGCTGACCGTGCTGGAGCGAGAGCGCGATGCCCGAGGCCATGGCCCAGGCACCCGTCGCGAGCAGCGAGACGTCCACCACCGTCGCCTCACCCGTTCTCTCCCGATGCAGGAGCGCGCCCGCAATGCCGCCCGCGATGGTCATGCCGCCGAGGGAGTCGCCGTAGGCCGGGCCCGGCTGGGGGATGATCGCGGGGAAGCCGGGAGGCGTGCAGCTCGCGGCGCTACCGGCGCGGCACCAGTAGGCCGTCATGTCGTAGCCGCCGCGCTTCGCGTCCGGCCCACGGGGCCCGAAGGCGGTGCCGCGGACGTAGATGAGCTTCGGGTTCACGGCACGAAGATCCGCGATGTCGATCTTCAGCTTCGCGAGCACGTGCGGCAGCTTGTTCGTCAGCAGCACGTCGCTCGTCTTTGCGAGCGCATGGAGGACTTCGAGGCCCTCGGGCTTCTGGAGGTCGAGTCCGATCGAGCGCTTGCCGCGGTTCGAGTGCTCGTTCAGTACGTGGACGCCCTTCGAGAGGTCCATCACGCCCGTGGAGCCCAGCCCGCGCATGGCGTCCCCGCGTTCGGCGTGCTCCACCTTGATCACGTCGGCGCCCCAGTCCGCGAGCACCGCCGAGGCCGCGGGCACGAACGTGTGCTCCGCCACCTCGAGGATGCGGATTCCCTTCATCACCTGGGTCGTCATGGCTCTCCCTTGGCTGCGTCTCCGCGCCGCTGGCTCGCTTCACGGCGCGACGAGCGGTCTCGTGTGAGACTCAGTTCGGATAGTAGACGTACTCGTCGTCGGGCGACTCGGGCTGGTTCAGGTGCTTGTCGACCGAGATCGGGTTCGAGGCGCGCGACGGCCAGCGTGGCGGCACCTGCTCGGCCAGATGCGCTGCGAGGAGCGCGTCCAGCTCGGCGACCTTGTCGGGCCGCTCCGCGGCGAGGTTCCGCTGCTCGGTCGGGTCGTTCTCGAGGTCGAAGAGCCAGACGAACTCGTCGTCCGGCCCGTTGCGCTGGAGCTTCCAACCGCGATGGCGCACCACCCGGTAGTGGTCCTGCGTCCAGAAGAGCGTCTCGTGCGGGACGCCGTCCGCCTCGCCGCGGACGAAGGGCAGCAGGTCGACGCCGTCCATCTTGCGGTCCGCGGGCATCGCCGCACCCGCGGCGGCGGCGGCCGTCGCGTAGAGGTCGAAGTGGTGTACCGCCTCCTCGTAGGTCTGCCCCGGCGCAACCCGCGCGGGCCAGCGCAGCATGTAGGGCACGTGGATGCCGCCCTCGAAGAACGTGATCTTCCAGCCGCGGAAGGGTCGGTTCACGTCGGGGAGGCCCAGGTAGCCCGCCCCGCCGTTGTCGGACGTGAAGATCACGAGGGTGTTCTCGTCGAGGCCGTGCTCGCGGAGTGCCGCCATCACGCGCCCGACGCTCCGGTCGAGGCCCCGGATCATGCCGGCGTAGGTGCGCTCGGTGTGGCTCTCGATGTGCGGGTAGGCGTCGTAGTCGGCGCGCGTCGACTGGAGCGGCGTGTGGATCGCCCAGTGCGCGAGGTAGAGGAAGAAGGGACGGTTCCGGTTGGCCTCGATCACCCGAACCGCCTGGTCGGTGTAGTAGTCGGTCACGTGACCCTTCGGCTCGAACGGCGGGCCGTCGTTGTAGCGGACGCCGTAGCCCCCTGCGGTCCACAGGAAGCGGTCGATCGGGTCGAACTCCTGCTTCGAGTTCACCGCATCGGGATGGTCCTCGGGCAGGAACAGGGTGCCCTGCATCAGCAGGCTCTCGTCGAAGCCCTGGTCGTAGGCGGCCATGCCGTTGCTCTCACCCACGTGCCACTTGCCGATGTGCACCGTGTGGTAGCCCTTCGTCTGGAGCGTCTCGGCGATCGTGATCTCGCTCGCGGGCATCCCCATGTCGGCCCAGTCCACGCGCTCGAAATCGGGATTCACGATGGGGCGCCGTCGCTCGATCGGGCTCGCGGACATCACGATGCCCATGAGCGGCGCCATCATCGCGGGGGTCGGCGTGAACTCGAAGCCGAAGCGCGTGCCGTAGCGGCCCGAGAGGATCGCGGCGCGCGACGGCGCGCAGGTCCCGTTCCCCGAGTAGCCCGTCGTGAAGTTGACGCCCTCGCGCGCGATCGCGTCGATGTGGGGCGTGGTCACCGTGCCGCCGCCCGCACCGCCGCCCTGGGTCGAGACGTCGTTCCAGCCCATGTCGTCCGCGAGGATCAGCACGACGTTGGGCGGCCGCTCCGCAGGTGGCACTTCGGCGACCTCGGGCCCGCGCTGCCACTCGATCTCCCGATGGGGGCCGATGTCGCGCATCGCCTCGAGGAGGTGCCCGGCGACGAACAGGGTGACCTCGGCGCGATACACGAAGACGACCGAGAGCAGGACGACGAGGGCGACGGCGGTGAGGCGGAGCATGCGGCGATGCTATCCGAGATCCCGCGAAAGCCGACGGACGGCGCGACGCGGGCGATCGGCGGTGTTCGGAGAGATCGGGGGGGCTCCTCGCTCCCTGGGCTGGCACGGGAGTCAGGCCGGGCGCTGATCCCGCGGCCGGCCGGGGGTGAGCTCGCCGATGCCCATCGTGACGTCGGCGCCACCCGGCTCCTCATCAGCATCTCGCTGAGCGCCTTCAGGTCTGTCGTATCGCCTCTCCCTCCGCTCCCTCACCAGCCTTCGAGCGCCGCGAAGCGCTCGCGGTGCAGCTCGGGCGCGCCCAGCCAGAGCCGGTCGAACATCACGCGCTTGAACCAGATCTGGACGTCGCATTCCCAGGTGAAGCCGATGCCGCCATGCGCCTCGACGGCGTCGCGCGCCACCTGCTGGGCGCGGTCGGTGATGTGGGCCTTGGCGAGCGCCGCGGCGCGCGGCGCGTCGGCCGGCGCGTGATCGAAGGCGTGCGCGGCGTACCACCAGAGCCCGCGCGTGGGATCCACCTCGAGCGCCATGTTCGCGAGCTGGTGCTTCACGGCCTGGAACTGCGCGAGGGGCTGTCCGAACTGCTGGCGCGTCTGGACGTAGGCGGCCGTCGAGCGCACCAGCTGGTGCGCCGCGCCGAAGGCGTCGGCGGCGAGGAGCACGCAGCCCGCGTCGACCAGGCGCGCGGCGTCGGCGTCGGGCAGGACCTCGGCGGGCGCACCGTCGAGCTCGAGGGTGGCGAGCGCACGGCCGCGATCGAGCGTGGCTGCGGGCGTCACGCGCACCGCGGCCCCCGTCTCGACGAGCGCGAGGGCGCCGCCGCGGCAGCCGACGACGAAGACGTCCGCGCTTTCCGCCTCCGGCACGTGGAGCTTCCGGCCCCGCGCGCGACCGTCCGCGAGCTCGACCTGCCACGCATCGGGCAGCCAGCGCCCGGCGTCCTCGGCGATCGCCACCGTCGCGCGGGCGCTGCCCGACGCGAGGCGCGGCAGCCACTTCTCCCGCTGGGCGTCGTCGCCGCCCCGCGCCAGCGCGAGCGTCGCGAGGGCATGGCCGAGGAACGGCACCGGGACCGCGCCCCGGCCGAGCTCCTCGGCGACGAGTGCGAGCTCGAGGAGCTCGAGACCCGCGCCGCCCTCGGCCTCGGGCACCACGAGGCCGGCGATGCCCATCTCGACGAGGCCCTTCCAGAGCGTCGCGACGGCCTGGCGTTCGCCGTCGAAGATCGCCCGCACGGTCTGCGGCGGGCACTCCTTTGCGACGAAGCTCCGGACCGTGTCCTGGAGCAGCTCCTGTTCTTCGGTGAGCGAGAAGTCCATGGGTCACTCCGGGAAGAAGAAGGACTCGGCGTTGCCGTGCAGCCAGCCCTCGAGCACCTCGGGCGCGAGGTCGAGCTTGCGCGCCTCGCCCAGGCAGCGCTCGAACGACAGCACCGGGTAGTCGGAGGCGAAGAGGATGCGGTCCTTGCCCCGCGTCCTCATGTAGTGGAGCAGGGATTCAGGGAGCCGCTTCGGGGACCAGGCCGAGGTCATCAGGCGCAGGTTCTCGTACTTGAGCATCAGCCGGATTGCGAGGTCCCACCACGGGTCCGCGCCGTGGATCATGCAGAGCTTGAGCTCGGGGAAGCGCACGCAGACGCGGTCGAGGTGGATCGGGTTCTGCGCCTCGCCCGGGATCGGCGGCCCCGGAATGCCCGTGTTCAGGCAGAGCGGGAGCTCGAGCTCGCAGCACTTCGTGTAGAGCGGGTAGTAGACGGCGTCGCTCGGCGGGTAGAGGCCGTCGCCCCAGAAGCTCGGCCCGAGCACGGTGAAGGCGACGGGGTGGTCGCGCACGAACGACTCGAGCTTGCGCAGCGTCGGCATCGGGCGCAGCAGGTCGAGGCCGCCGACGCCGAGGGAGAAGCGGTCGGGACGCTCCGCCGCGAAGCGCCGGGCCCGGTCGTCCTGGGCCGTGAGACGCGTCAGCAGGATCGCGCGCGCGACGCCGTTCTCGTCCATGTCGTCGAGCAGCTCGGCGAGCTCGGGGCTCTTGAAGAAGGAGTCGCCGCCCTTGAAGGTGTCCTCCTTCACCCGGACCATCCACTCGGGCGGCTTCTGGTCGCCCATGTCGACGTTCACGAGACAGTCGATCGCTCGGGTCAAGGGTTTGCCTCGCAAGCTCGGGGCGGTCGGGCTGGCCGCGGTCCTATTCCTCGCCCGTGTAGGGCGCCCAGCGCGGCTTGCGCTTCTCGAGGAAGGCCTTCGGGCCTTCGGTCGTGTCGGGATGTCCGGCGTAGTGGCGCTCGATCTCGCGGTGCGCCACGTCGAGGCCCTCCTCGAGGCCGTGGTCGAGGCTACGCCAGGTCGCGCGCTTGGTGCGCGCGAGGGCCGTGGGCGAGTAGCGCGCGATGATGCCCGCGAGCTCGCGCGCGCGCTCCATCAGCTTCGCCCCCGGCACCACCTCGCCGACGAGGCCGATCTCGTAGGCGCGCGCCGCCGTCAGCCGCTCGGCGCTGCCCAGGAACATCATCCGCATCACGGCGTCGAGCGGAATCTTGCGCGCGAGGCCGGCGGGCTCGAGCGCGGCCGGGAGACCGACCTCGCAGTGCGTGTCGAAGAAGGTCGCCGTCTCGGACGCGATCACGATGTCGCCGTCGGCCACGAAGTGGAGACCGCCGCCCGAGCACATGCCGTTCACGGCCGTGACCACGGGCTTCCAGCAGCCGCACTGGAGCGCCGTGATGTGGCTGTAGGGCGCCGCCTTGCGCCCGCCCTGCGAGAGCTGGTGGCTCTCGCCCGACGCGGTGCTCGTGATGTCCCAGCCCGAGCAGAAGGCCTTCTCGCCCGCGCCCGTCACGATCGCGCACACCACCTCGGGGTCGCGCAGGATCTCGTCCCAGCGACGGCGGAGCTCCTGGGTCATCTCGAAGTCGAAGGCGTTCCTCGCCTTCGGGTTGTCGAGCGTGAGCGTCGCGACGCCGTCCTGCTTCTCGTAGTGAACGGTGCCCGACATCAGTCGCGCCCCAGGATCGCGATGCCGCACGCCGTCGGGTGGCCACCGATGTTGTGCGAGAGCGCGAGCTTCGCGTCCTTCACCTGGCGCGGCCCCGCCTTGCCGCGGAGCTGGAGCACGTTCTCGTAGATCATGCGCACGCCGGTCGCGCCCGTCGGATGGCCGAACGCCTTGAGGCCGCCGTCCGTGTTCACGGGCAGCTCGCCCGAGAGCTCGAAGGTACCCGAGGCGATGTGCTCCTTCGCCGCGCCCTTCTCGATCAGGCCCAGGTCCTCGTAGGTGAGGAGCTCCGTCAGCGTGAAGCAGTCGTGCACCTGCGCGACGTCGATCTCCTCGAACGGCTTCGTGATGCCGGCCTGCGCGTAGACGTCCTTCGCGGCCCAGCCGGTCGGCTTCCAGGAGAGGAAGTCGTTCTCGGGGTCCTTCTGCGGGTTCGGCCCCGCGATGACCGTGACCCCCTTCACGCGCACCGCGTGCTTCGGCGCGAGGTCGGCGCGCGTGATCACGGCGGCCGCCGCACCGTCCGTCTGCGCGGCGCAGTCGTAGAGGCCGAACGGCCAGGAGATCATGCGGGCGTTGAGGGCGTCCTCGACCGTGATCTCACGCTTCAGGAACGAGTTCGGCGCGAGCGTGCCGTTTCTGTGGTTCTTGACCGCGATCCGGGCCAGGTCCTCGCGGCCGGCGCCGAACTTCTGGAAGTAGGTCGAGGCGCAGAGCGCGAACCAGCCGGCCGGCGTCTGCGGGAGATCCCGCACGCGGTCCATCATGACGCTGGGGCCCGAGACGCCGCGATCCTTCGGCTTGTCGTAGCCCACGACGAGCACCGTGTCGTAGAGACCGGCGGCGATCGCCATCACGCCGCAGCGGAAGGCATCCGTCCCGGTGGCGCAGTAGTTCGAGACCATCGTCACGGGCTTGCCGAAGAGCTTGAGGGCGTCCGAGCACTCGTGCGGCCCTTTGTTCGAGTAGATCGAGCCGGTGAAGACGGCGTCGATCTGGCGCTGCGGCTCCTCGATGCCGGCGTCGGCGTAGGCCTCGTAGGCGGCGTCGACGATCATGTCGGAGGGCGCCTGGTCCCAGTTCTCGCCGAACCGACAGCAGCCGACCCCGAGCACCGCCACCTTGTCGCGAATCGCGTCGGGCTTCATGCCTGCGGCACTCCCTTCCAGTAGTAGTTGGGTCGCCCGCCCACCTGGTGGATGCGGCGGAGGACCGGCTCGACGGCCATCCCGATCGCCACGTCCTCGGGCCGGAGGTCCACGAGCTGGAGGTGGACGCGAGCGCCGTCGATGTCCGTGATCGTCACGATCGTGGGCGGGTCGGGCGTCGGGAAGAAGAAGTCGAAGGTGTAGGTGACGACGCGGCCCGTGCGATCGGCGAGCCGCACGAGCTCGAAGTCGTCCCTCGCGAAGCAGCGCTCGCAGACGCGCTGGATCGGGAACTGGAGCCCGTTGCAGCGGCGGCAGCGCTGGCCCTTGAGCGCCAGGTCCTCCTCGCGCTCGCGGAAGTGGATGGTCGCCGAGAGCCCCGCGTCGCGGCCGCCGGTGTACTCCTGCGCCTCGAGGCTCCGCGCTTTCCGGTACTGGTCGTAGCTCGCGACGGCGCGCCGGCGTCCGAGGTGCCACGCCACCCCGCGGCGCGGCTCGAGCTTCTCGACCTGCGCGGTCACCGAGAACGCGAAGGCGGCGGCGCCGTCGCCGTAGCTCGCGAGGAGCACGCGGTCGCCGGGCTTCGCCCCCTCGAGCGCCGCGGCGAGCAGCAGCGGCGCGAACGCCACGCCCGCGTTCCCGAGCTTCCCGAAGAGCGGATCCACCAGCGTGCCCCGGTCGAGCTTCAGCTTCGCGGCCGCGCCCGCGTGGCTGCGTGCGTCGGGCGCGTAGAGGGCCGCCTTCGTGAAGTCGCCCGGCTTCGCCGCGATGCGCTCCAGCAGCCCGCGCACCGCCTCGACGATGCCGGGCGTATAGCCCTCCTGGATCACGAAGCGCTCTTCCCAGGAGTGGACGAAGGGATCGCCCTCGGCGCGCCAGACGTCGACGATCTCGTCGGCGAAGGCGTGCGCGCCCTCGAGGTCGGCCACCGTGTCGGTGCTGCCGATCAGGAACGCGGCGGCGCCGTCGCCGAAGGCGCGCTCCTGCGCCGAGCCCGGCGCACCGAGCCGGCAATCGCTCGCGACCACCAGTGCCTGGCGCACCGAGCCCGCGGCGACCGCGTCGAAGGCCGCCTGGAGCGCGTCGGTGCCGGCGCGCAGAGAGCCGGAGACGTCGGTGGTGCGCGCGTTGCGCGCGAGATCGAGCGCCTTCGCGACGAGCGCCGCGCCCTGCTTCTCCTTGAACGGGTACGTGGTCGAGGCGAAGAAGAGCGCGTCGACGCCCGCGCGGTCGAAGCCGCGCAGCGCGTTCGCGCCCGCGGCCACCGCCATCGTGACGGCGTCCTCGTCGTTCCACGCCACCGCTCGCTCGGGCCCACCCTCCTTGGACGCGCGTCCGGCCAGGACCGAGAAGCCGAGGCGGGTCGGCGGGATGTAGGCGCCGTAGGACACGATGCCGGGCATGCCGAGGCTCCTAGCGGAGCCGTGCTACGCCGGCTCCTGGGGATTTCGAGTCGGAGCGTATCGTAATCCCGGAGGGCGTCAAAGGGCAATCCGAACCGCCTCCTTGCGGCGTAGTCTCGTAAGGCGGGGGTGTAGAACCACGCCCACGAGGGCGCGGGCGAAGGAGGATCCCGGATGCGTTGGATCAGCAGTCTCGGCGTAGCACTGGCAGCGGCACTCACCCTCGGGCTCGGCGCTCCTGCGGAAGCGAAGGGAGCGTTCGCGGCCCACCTCACCGGCGCCAGCGAGGTTCCGCCGGTCGACTCGGAGGCGGTCGGGCAGGCGGTCGTGCGCGTCAACCGAAACGGCGTGAGCCACACCCTGGTCGTGGCGCGGATCGAGAACGTGGTCGCCGCCCACATCCACTGCGCGCCCGAGGGCGTGAACGGACCGGTCGGCGTCACGCTCTTCGCGGGCGCCCCCGTCACCCGGAGCGGGATCCTCTCCGCAGGTCCCATCCTGGACGTGGACGCCGGCAACGGCTGCGGCTGGGCAGACCTCGACGATCTCGTCGACGCGCTTCACGACGGCGAGGCGTACGTGAACGTCCACACGCTCGGGAACGTCACCGGCGAGATCCGGGGGCAGCTCCAGTAGGGAGGCGGGACTCGGCCGGGCCGAGTCCCGGGGCTTCCCACCCTACTCGACGTACCCGAGCGCCCGCAGCTCCTCGATGCGCTCTGCCTCGCGGCCCGACGCGGTCCTCGTGAGGCGCGGGATCGGCTCGTCCTCGTAGCTGGCGATGGCGGCGGGCGGCTCCACGGCCAGGAAGCTCGCCACGCGACCGACCATGTCGCGGCCGGCGGGCAGGCCCGCCCAGGCCAGCACGCTCGGGGTGATGTCGAACACCCCGACCTCTTCGGCGCGCGTGCCCGGCGCGATGCCGCGGCCGCGTGCCAACAGGACGCCGTCGCGCGCGTCCTCCGTCTCGTGGTCGCCGCACGGGAAGTTCTCGCCGGCCGTGAAGCCGTGGTCGGAGAGCACGAGGACGAGGTCGTCCTCGGCGTAGCGCTCGAGCAGTCGTCCGATCAGGGCGTCCGTGTACTCGTAGAACGCGAGCAGGCCGGCGCGCAGCTGTCGAAACCCGTCGTCCGTCCCCTCGCGCTCGACGGCCCAGTCGGACTCGTCCTGGATCGTCCCGTAGGTGAAGTGGGAGACCCGGTCGATGCCCTGGAGCAGCACCATCATCAGATCGGGCCCGAGCTCGGCCTCGATCTCCAGCGCCACCGAGACGAGGCCGCTGTCGCGCTCGGCCATCCGGCTGAGCGATCGCAGCGGCTCCACGGACTCGCCCTCCAGCGACGCGAACGGCAGCGGGTTCGGAATCAGGGGCTCCCGATGCCGCTCGGCCAGGGCCCGCTCCGCCCACTCGGCCGGCCAGGTGGTCGGCGCGCGGAGCGGCTTGGGGGCACGCAGGGAGCCACCGGCCGCCTTCGCGAAGGTGCGGCTGAGCGTCCGCTTCGCGCCGACCTCCTCGGGGTAGAGGGAGTCGCTGATCATCACGCCGTTCACCGGCTCGGGGGGATGGGTCATCAGCCAGTTCACGATCGCCACGCTGCGCCCGTGGCGATTGAAGATGTTCCAGAGCGCGTGCACCCGGCGGTCGTGGCTGTCGTACATGCGCATCTCGCCGCGCGGACCGTCCGGAATCTCGATCCAGCCCTCGATGCCGTGCACCTCCGGCCTCGTCCCGGTGGCGACGCTGGTCCAGACGCAGGGGGAGAGCAGGACGTGCAACGAGCGGAGCTTGCCCGAGGCCCCGGCTGCGGCGATGGCCCCGAGGTGCGGGAGCCTGCCGTCTCGGATCAGGGGCTCGATCACCTCGAGGGTGGCGCCGTCGATGCCGACGATCAGGACGCGCCCGCCTGGCGCCGTCGCCGACGGCTGACAGCCGAGCGTGGCTGCGGTGAGAAGCGCTGCGAGGAGCGCGAGCCTTTGGATTCGCGAGGAGCGCACGGGTCGCGGCAGCGTAGCGGGATCCGAGATCCCGGCGATGGAGTGGCGCCGTGAGCGCCGGCGGGCTAGGGCGTGAGCACCAGTTTCGCGCCCGCGATCACCAGCACGGCCGCGAGCACGCGCTTGATGGCGAGCTGGGGCAGGCGTTGGCTCCCGAGCCACGAGCCCAGGAAGCCGCCCGCGACGACGGCGCCCGCGAGGGGCAGGGCGACGCTCGGCAGGGAGCCGGTGCTCGACACGTTGCCCGCGAGCCCGGCCAGCGAGTTCAGCAGGATGAAGGCAGCGGAGACGGCGGCCGCGGGCTTGGTGAGCGCCCAACGGCGCAGCAGCAGCAGCGGCGTCAGGAAGATGCCGCCGCCGGTGCCGGTGAGGCCGGCGAAGAGGCCGATCGCGGCCCCGGCGGAGAGCGCCGTCGGCCGCGACGGCGGCGCACCGACCTCGTCCGGGCGCGGGCGGAACAGCAGGTTCGCGGCCGACGCCAGCAGCACGAGCCCGACCAGCACGCGGAACACCCGGGTCGGGAGCTCGAGGGCGCCGCCCAGGAACGCCATCGGCACCGCGAGCAGGGCGAAGGGCCAGAACAGCGACCACGAGAAGTGACCCGCGCGGCGGAACTGGACCGTCGTGATCGATGCGACCAGCACATTCAGCGCCAGCGCCGTCGGCCGGATCTCGGCCGGGGCCAGACCGGCCAGCGACATCACCGCGATGTAGCCCGAGGCGCCGGCGTGCCCGACCGAAGAGTAGAGCAGCGACACGACCCCCACGCCGAGCACGAGCAGGAGCAGCGCGCCGTCCATCGGGATCAATCGCTCCCGGGAATGCCGGGCAGCCAGATCAGGTCGGTCACCCCTGGATCGATCCCCGCCTGGCTGAGCAGCGTCGTCAGCTGCCCGCGGTGGTGGGTCTGGTGGTTGAAGAAGTGCGTGAGCGCCAGCCACAGGGGAAGCTCGCGCGGCGCCGGGCTCACGATGCTCGTGTAGCGCAACGTCCCGCCGAAGTCGGCCTCGCTGAGCCCGGCGACGTAGGCATCGATCGCGTCGTCCGTGGCGCCGCGCTCCCGTCGCAGCGCGGCGAAGTCGCCGTAGAGCTCCTGGTCGAGCGACTCGACCGGGTACACCCCGCCGGTGAAGCGGGCCAGCCAGATGCGGTCGCCGAGGAGCCCGTGGTTGAGCGTCCCGTGGAGGGATCGGAAGAAGGCGCCTCGGTCGCGTTTGCGCTCGGCGTCGGAAAGGCCCGCGCAGGCGGCGTAGAGCCGCTCGTTCATCCAGCGGTTGTACGACGCGAGGGTCCGGGCCCACTCGAGCGAGTTCACGCCAGCTCCCGCACCAGGATCCGATAGCCCAGGTCGATGCTCGCCCGGTCGCGCAGCCTACCGTTCCGTTGCTCCCAGGCACCGGAACGGAGGTCCCCTGCGAGTCGCCCGAGCCCGTCCTCGAGCGCCCCGGGCGGAAGCCTGGCGAAGCTCGAGATCACGCCGCGCCGGCCGGCGTCGAGGTACGCCTCGGGCCGACACCAGTAGGCGCACAGGAAGCCGTCCATGCAGTCGCGCGGCACCGCGACGTCGATCGTCTCGCTGCGACCGAGTGCGCGCCTCAGCCGCTCGAGCGGCGGGAGCGTGCGGCGGATCTCGCGGAACATCTCCGGGAAGTAGTCCTCCAGCCAGAAGCCCGTCATCTCCGGATCGTGCGTGAGCACGACGACGCGCTGGCGCGCCACCCGCACGAGCTCCGCGAGCCCACGCTCGGGCGCGGGCCAGTGGTGGACGGTGAGGACGGCGAGCGCCGCGTCGACGCTCGCGTCGCGGAGCGGCAGCGCCGAGGCGACGGCCCGCACCGCGGGCGCGCTACCGGCTGCGCGCTGTCGGATCATCGTGAGCGACGGCTCGATCGCGACCACCCGGCGGTCCACCGGCTCGTAGGAGCCGGCGCCGGCGCCCACGTTCACGACGCTCGCGGCAGCGCCGAGCGCACGCTCCAGCGCCGCGGCCAGGCGCGGGTCCGGGCTGCGGTAGGCGCGGTAGCCCTCACCGATCGTGTCGTAGAGCGCGCTCATGGTCCGGAGGCAGCCCACCTCCGCGTTCGTCAGGCGTCGATGCGCTCCGCGATGGTCTCGCACGCGTCGTCACCCGAGGCGAAGGCGTTGTCGAGGACGAAGGCGCGCTTCAGGTAATAGTGCGGCGGCATCTCCCAGGTGTAGCCCATGCCCCCGTAGATCTGGACGCATGTGCGCGCGTTCTTCATGGCGGCCTCGCCGGCGACGACACGCGCCGAGGCGACCGCGCGCTCGACGTCGCCGACGCTCGGGTCGTCGAAGGTGGCGCCCGCGGCGTAGACCACCGCGCGCGCCATCTCCTGGCGGACGTGCATGTCGGCGGCGAAGTGCTTGATCGCCTGGAAGGACGCGATGGGGCGGCCGAACTGCTCGCGCTTCTTGGCGTAGTCGACGGCGAGCTCGGTGGTCATCTCGGTGATGCCGAGCTGGAGCGCGGCGGAGAGCAGCGTGCCTTCGAGACGGAGCTGCCGGGCCTGCTCCGGACCCGCGACGCGCTTCCACTCGGGCAGGTGCACGACGTGGGTGAGCGGCGTGAGCGGATCCAGCGGCGTCTCGACCTTCGTGCCCGAGAGCGCGCGGGCATCGACCTCGTGCAGGCCGTCCCGGGTGAGCACGAGGAGCGTGTCGATACCCTCCGCGTACTCGATCAGCAGGGGCTCGTTGCTCTCGTGCCAACGGTCGAGCCCGCCGACGATCGTCTCACCCGTGGCCGCGCCCGGCACCAGCGCCGCGGCGAGCTGGCTCCAGAGCAGCGGACCGGGGACCACCCGGCGGGCCAGCTCCGCGAAGACGAGCACCGCCTCCGCCATGCCGAGGCCCACGCCACCCTCGGCCTCGGGCAGGCGCAGCGAGAACACGCCCATCTCGGCCAGCTCGCTCCAGCGGGCGCGCTCGATGGGCGCCTTCTCGAGCTCGGCGATCCGATCGAAGGCGTAGCGGTCGTCGCAGAACGAGCGGAGGCCGGATTGGAGCGCGAGCTGATCTTCGGTGAGCTGGAAGTCCATCTAGCGGGGCTCCCGCGGCATCCCGAGGATCCGCTCCGAGATGATGTTGCGCTGCACCTGCGAGCTGCCGGCCGCGATGGTGAGCGAGAGCGACTGGAGGAACTGGGTCAGGATCTGCTCGGCCGGCAGGCTCGCCACGTCGTCGCGCGAGAGGCCCGCGCGCCCGAGCAGCTTCGTTCCGAGCTCGAAGACGCGCTGCTTGAGCTCGGTGAAGGCGAGCTTCAGCGCCGAGCCGCCGAGGCCCGGGATCCCGGTCTTCTGGATCTCGCTGAGCTGCCACTTCATCAGCGCCCAGAGGGCGTCGGCCTCTGCGGCGAGGTGGCCGATCTCGCGGCGCAGCGTCTTGTCCTCCCAGGCCGTCGCGTCGTCGCGCGTGAGCTTCTTCGCGAGCCGGGCGGCGTCGCTCAGGAACTCCTTCAGCTCGATGATGTCCGCCGCCCACGCGGTGCCGCGCTCGAAACGCAGCGTCACGTTGGTGATGCGCCAGCCGTCGTCTTCCTTGCCGACCAGCTGCTCGACCGGGATGCGGACGTCGGAGAGGAACATCTCGGCGAAGTCGCTCTCACCCTGGAGCGTCGGCAGCGGGCGCACGTCGATACCGGGCAGATCCATGGGCATGATCAGCCAGCTGATGCCGCGGTGCTTGGGGGCGTCCGGGTTCGTACGCACGAGCAGCTCGCAGTAGTCGGCGATCTGGCCGAACGAGGTCCAGATCTTGTGGCCGTTCACCACGTAGTGGTCGCCGTCACGGACGGCCGTCGTCTTGAGCGCCGCGAGGTCGGAGCCCGCGCTCGGCTCCGAGAAGCCCTGGCACCAGACCTCCTCCCCGCGCAGGATGCGCGGTAGGTGCTGCTTCTTCTGGAGCTCGCTGCCCTCGGCGATCACCGTCGGCCCGCCGTGCCGGATGCCGACGAAGTTCATGCCGATGTAGGGCGCGTGCGCGCGGGCGGTCTCCTCGTAGTAGACCAGCTCCTCGGTGAGCGTGGCGCCGCGGCCTCCGTACTCCTTCGGCCAGTTCACGCCCGCATAGCCGGCGTCGAAGAGCTTGCGCTGCCAGCCGGTGTCGTGGACGCGACGGGCCGGCCAGTCGTGACGCGGCGGCGGCTTCGGGTGCTTCGGCACCTCGGCGGCGAGCCACGCGCGCAGCTCCTTGCGGAACTTCTCGTCGGCCTCGGTGTATCGCAGATCCACGGCTTCCTCCGGCCAAGCGACATATGATACGCAGCGTCTCGTAACCCGAAAACCCCCACCGTTAGAAAAGGGTCGGTCCTGTTCCGTTAGTAACCCGGGCTATCGTGGCCCGTCGATGCGTTTCACGGTGCAGCTGCCGACGGACCGCGTGTCCCGAGGCGAGGAGTTCGTCTCGGCCGAGGCCATCGCCGAGATGGCGCGGGCCGTCGAGGCGGCCGGCTTCGACGCAGCCTTCGTGACCGACCACCCCGCGCCCGAGGACCGCTGGCTCGCGAGCGGTGGCCACCAGGCCCTCGACCCCTTCGTCGCCCTCTCCTTCGTCGCGGCCGCGACGACGCGGCTTCGCGTCCAGACCCACGTGCTGGTCGCCGCGTATCGGAACCCGTTCCTGGCCGCCAAGGCGGTCGCCACGCTCGACGTGCTCTCGGGCGGGCGCGTCATCGTGGGGCTCGCCGCCGGCTACCTCGAGCCCGAGTTCGCCGCGCTCGGCGTCGAGTTCGCCGAGCGCAACGAGATCAGTGACGAGACGCTCCGCGCCATGAAGGAGATCTGGCGCGGTGAGAGCCTGTCGATCGAGGGCCGTCACTTCCGCGCGGAAGGGCACACCGTGTTGCCGCGTCCCGTGCAACGACCCCACCCGCCACTCTGGATCGGCGGCAACAGCCGCCGCGCCATGCGCCGCGCCGTCGAGCACGGGGACGGCTGGCTTCCCTTCCCCGCGCCCGCCCGCATGGCGCGGCGCGTGCACACCGCCGCAATGGAGAACGAGGACGATCTCGCGCAGGCGCTCGCGCACCTGCGCGCGCTCACCGAGCGCGCCGGACGCGAGCCGCTCGACGTCTGCGCCGCGCCCTTCGAGCTCGCATACGGCGCCAAGGAGCTCCCCGTAGCGGATCAGCTCCTCGCCACCGCCGGGCGCTTCGCCGAGCTCGGCATCGGCTGGCTGATCCTGACCCCGCCCGCGCGGAGCCGTGCCCAGTTCCTCGACGGTGTCGCACGCCTCGGCAGCGAAGTCATCGCGAAGCTTCGAGCACAGACGGGGTGACCGAGCCGAACGGCTCCGACGAGCCGCGCAACCTCGACGAATGGCTGGGCCAGTTCTTCCGCGACTCCACGCTGGTCCCGGTCCTGATCGTCGCGGTGGGCTGCTTCACGGCGATCGGCGCCGGCGTGATCGCGTGGGCGGTGCGCGGCCGCAGCCTGGCTGCGATCGCGGCGCTCGTGCTGCTCGGCGGGATGACGCTCGACGCGCTGCTCCGGGAGCGGCGCCGGCGCGGGAAGCTCGGCCTCGCGAGCCGCTGCCTGCTCGGCCTCTGGGCCCTCTCGGCCCTCGCCGCGGCCGCCGCCGTAGCCCTGGGACTCGCGTAGTTTTCCTCCCACTCCGTCGGTGATCCGGTTTACGATGGCACCTTGTCCGGGGAGGGTGCCCATGCTCCGTGGTAGAACGCTGTTTTGGCTCATTGCGCTGCTGTCGCTCGCGCTATCGGCGCCCGTCTACGCCACGCCGGTGACCGTGCAGATCACGGGGACGTGGGATTCGGTCGATGACAGCGCGGGCGTCACCGACGGCTCGATCACGGTCGGCGGAAGCTTCACGGCCACGCTGGTGTTCGACGACTCAACCC
>JBFIYM010000092.1:0-17605 GCA_041605395.1 Myxococcota bacterium
CGCAGGCGACGTCGTGGTCGTCGTCGTCGTGGTGGCCGGTGCCGTCGTGGTCGTCGTCGTCGTGGTGGCCGGTGCCGTCGTGGTCGTCGTCGTGGTCGGCGGCGCCGTGTTGGTGGTCGTCGTCGTCGTCGGCGGGGCCGTCGTCGTCGTGGTCGTCGTCGGGCCGGCCAGGGCGGCGGGGGAGAGCGCAAGCCAGATCACGGCTGCGAGAAGGACCTGAAGGCGGTTGCGCATCCCAGTTCTCCGACGTTCTGGCGTTGTCGATTGCAGCCGTGTCCGGTGCAGCCCGGACACGGCCCTAGAGCCCTGGCCGAAGCTCAGGGCACGAAGTCACACGTCACGTCCAGCGTGACCCCAGCGGGCGCCGGCATGCCATCGTGCCGGAAGCGGATCTTGCCCCGGTCGACATCGACCTTGACGCCCCTCCGGTTCGGGAAGGCGCCCCGCACGTTCTGGAGCTGGGCCTGGCTCAGCGCGAAGTCCGCGAAATCCGAGCCGACGTCGCAGCGCAGGTTCCCGCGGCTGCGCTCGCCCTCCTTCTTGAGGGAGCCCTTCAGCTGGCAGGACGACGTGATCGTCTGGGTGAACTCCACGGCGGGCGGGGTGCCGAGCGACTGGATGATGAGCGTGAGATCCACGTCCATGAACTCGCCATCCACCTTGCGGCTGTTGGCTTTGCTCACGGTGCCGTCCGACCGGTACTGGAAGGTCACCAGACGGTTCGGGGCCGCGGTGCCATCGGTGCCGTCGACCTGCCCGGCGAAGCAGAACTGATTGCCCGCGAGGCTGATGTTCAGCAGCGCCTGATTGCGCTCGAGGCCGATGCGGTCGATGAACGAGCGCATGCCGGAGAGATCGCCCGGCGGCAGCGTGGTGGTGGTGGTCGTCGTCGTGGTGGTGGTCGTGGTGGTGGTGGTGGTCGTCGTCGTGGTCGTGGTGGGCGGGCCCGTGGTCGTCGTCGTGGGCGGGCCCGTGGTCGTCGTCGTGGTCGGGCCGGTCGTCGTCGTCGTGGTCGTCCCGACGATCGTCGTGGTGGTGGTCGTGGTCGTGCTGCCCATCGGGCCGGCCGCAGCCGCCCCCGCGAGTGTGACCAGGATTGCCGAGACCAGGAGCCAGCGAATCGACTGCATCTTCATCCCCACCTCTCCGCGTGTGTCTCCGCGTGTGGCCCCGGGCACACCGACCCCGGACGGACCCGGCGTCAGCCTAACCGCAGCGTATCGGCCGAGTCCACTAGAAAACGCTTCAACGTCGCCCGGTCGGGGCTGGAACCTGCACGCGGGTGGAGGGGCGACCGCCCGTCAGGGGGCGCCGCAGGCGACGATCAGGGTCAGCAGGGCCGCGATTCCGGCGGCCGTCCAGCGCAGCATGGCCTTCTCCGCCCCGCGACCCTACCCCAACCACGCAGTCCGAGTCCAGAGTCTGACGCAGAGCGTCAACGCGGGTCGGTGAGCTCCCGTCCCGCATAGCCGGGGTCCCAGACGCACTTCCGCGCGCGCGTCAGACGCTCGGCCCGGCGGAACAGACGCCGACGTCGGTCGCGCGCCGGGTCGGCCAGGTAGCGCGAGACGAAGCGCAGGCGCTCGCTCCGGCTCACCACGAGCGGCGTCGACGCGCTCAGCTGGGCCAGCGCCTCGGCCCGTCGCGCCTCGCTGAGGCGCGTGCCGAGGCGCACCGCGGCGAGGTCCACGGGGAGGAGCTCGAGGCCGTCGCCGACCTCGCGCACCAGGAGGTTGGACCCCTTCAGGTCGCGGTGCTCGATGCCGTCCGCGTGGAGTGCGCGAAGCCAGGCGGCCACGGCGTCGACGAGCGCGCGCCGGCGGGCACGTCCGCGCGAGCCGACGCAGCGCAACACGTACCGGTTCACCGGCACGGCTCCCACCAGCTCCTCCTGCACCACGAAGGCACTGCCGGCAGCGAGCGGCCGCGGCAGCACGAGCGCCCAGGCACGGGGCGCGGGGACCCCCCTTCGTGCCAGCTCGTGTGCGGCCCGCCACTCGCGCAGCGGAGCGGAAGGCCGCAGCAGGTCCTCGAGTCGGCGCCGGAGCCCCGCGGCCCGATACTCCTTCACGACCAAGGCGCGTCCGTCGACGAGCGCCACGGCCGAGACGCGCGTGCGCGGGTCGTCCTTCAGCACCCGACCCGCGCCCCCCGCCAGGCAGGCGTGGTGGCGGCGAAGGGCGTCGCGGAGGTCGTCGTCCGTGAAGCCCGGCGCGAGACGGATGCGCATCGCCTCCACGCGGCGAGTTTTGCAGCCGCGGGGGGCCGGGGCTACACCCGCCGCGTGCAGGGACCGTGGCACGTTCGGCTCGAGGAGCCTTCCCTTCGGGCCGCGCTCGAGCCCGCGCTCGACGCGCTCGCGCAGGGCGAGCGGCCGCCGGGCGCCGTCCCGGTCAAGCGCTCACGCGCCCGCGAGGTGCTGCGTCTCGAGCTCCCGACGGGAGTGACCGTCTACCTGAAGCGCGATCGGGTCGGGGGCGCGCGCCTTCGGCGTCCCGCGGCGCGGCGCGAGTACGCGAACCTGCTCGCGGTCCGACGCGCCGGCTTCGCTGCGGTGGAGCCGTTGGCGCTCGCAGAACGGCGCGGCCCGCGCGGGCGCGAGCGCTGGCTGGTGACGCGCGCACTCGCCGACGCCGAGCCGCTCACCCGACGGCTTCGGGGCAGCGACCCGAGCCTCGCCCCGAAGCTGCTGGCCGAAGCTGCGGCCCTCGCACGCCGGCTCCACGACGCGGGCGTATGGCACCGCGACCTCCACCCCGGAAACCTGCTGGTGCGCGACGACGGTCTCCACCTGGTCGATCTCCAGAAGCTCCGGACGCTGCCGTTTCCGCTGCCGCTCCGGCTCCGCGCACGCGACCTGGCAGGCCTCGTCGGGGACGGGCGCCCCGAGCGGCGCGCCACCCCTCGCGCCATCGCCGAGGCCTACTGTCAGGCGGCGCCTTCGGGGCCGGACGTGGATCGACTCACCCGCCTGCTCGAGCGGGCCGTCGCGCGCGCCGAGCGCACGCGGCTGCGCAGTCGCGGCCGTCGCTGCATCACCCGGTCGACCGGCTTCCGCTGTGAATGGCGCGGCGCCGAGCGCGTGTTCCACCGCAGCGACGTCCCGTGCCAGGCGGCGCTCGCGGCGGTGGAGCCGGGCCTCGACACCCCGACGCGGCTCGCCGAGTTCGTCGGCGGCCCGCCACCCGGCCCCGCGCGCGACCCGTTCGGGCGCGGCCAGGGTGCGCCGGAGGCGGCGGCACCCGCGCGGGCGCCCGCGCTGGTCCTCCCCTTCGGCCGCGGCCTCGGGCTGCGCGAGCCCCTCTGGCTCGCCCATCCCGGCCTCCGGGCCTGGCGCCTCGCACACGCACTGCTGCTACGCGGGGTGGACACTCCCGCGCCGCTGGCGCTGGTGGAGACGCGCCGCTTCGGCTTCGTCTCGCGTTCCTGGCTCTTGACGCGCTGCGTGGACGACGCGCCCCCGCTCGAGGTGGCCCTGGCGGGCGCGCCAGAGCGGGCGCAGCAGGCGGGCCGAGCCCTCGCGCGCTTCCATGCGCGCGGCGTCGAGGCCGCCCCGCTCGGCCTGCGCTTTCGGCTCGAGGCCGGCGGGCTGGTCGCCTCGCATCCGCAGCGCGCGCGGCTCCACGACGTTCTCGTCGGAGCGCGCGCGGAACGCGACCTGGCGGCCGTCGCCGGGCCGCTCGGTCCGGGCGAACGCGAGGCGCTGCTCGAGGCCTACCGCACCGCATCCCAGCGCTGAGCCCCGCCTACTCGAGGAACTCCTGCACCTCGAGCGCGCGCTCGCGGACCTCCCGGTCGGGATGCTCGAGGGCGGGCCGCAGCTTCGGGATCGTCGAGGAGTCGCCGAGCAGCTCGAGCGCCTCGAGCGCACCCAGCACGACGCGGTTGTCCGGATCCTCGAGGGCGCGGATCAGGGGGGACACCGCGCCCACGTCGGCGTCGCCGAGGCTCTCGGCCGCGGCGGCACGCACGAGCGGATCGGGGTCGTTGGCGAGGCGGTCGACGACCGCCTCGTAGCCGGTCGCCGAGGTGACGTCGAGCCACTCGACCCCTTCGAGCCGCTCCTCGGGATTGGAGCTGGTGAGCTGCTCGAGCGCCTCCTCGTCGGGAAGCACCGGGCGCTCCGCACGGGCCGCAGGCGTGCGCGGCGGCTCGGCCTGGATGCGCGGCCGGGCCCGCGCGGCGCCCCCGCGCTTGCCGACGACGACGGAGACCCGCGCGCCCGGCTCGAGCGGCTCGATCGAATAGGGCACGCCGCCGAGCGCACGCGCGAGCAGGACCTCGATCGACTCGCCCTGCGAGCGCACCGTCACGCGTCCGTCGGGGTCGCCCCCGGCGACGAAGGCCACCACCACGAGGCCCGTCTCGCGCGCGATCGCCTCGAGCAGCGCGCGGCGCGGCGCCTGATTGGCGAGTGCGACGGTGCCCTCGGCGCCGACGCGAACCTGGATCTGCCCCGGCGGAGGAAGCGTCAGCGCCGCCGCCCCCTCGGCGGCCGCGGGCGCTTCGGCCGGCGCCGGGGCGCGGGCCGCCTCGGGCGCCTCGGCCGGCGTCGTCGCCGGGGCCGCAGGCTCCGAGCTTCCGCAGGCGAGCTGCACGCCACCGCCCGCGAGCAGCAGGGTGGCGAGAGCCCCGCAGCGGATGAATGCGCGCGTCTTCGTCTGCGGTCGTCGCATGCTTCCCTCCGTGGCCGAAGGCGGCCGCCGCGCTCCGGGAAGGGTTTAGCGGCCCGATCTCCGCTCCGGGAGGGGCTTCCGGCCAGGTCGCCAGCCGCGCGCCTAGGACGCGCCCGGCTCCGGGGAGCGCGACGCGCGGTAGCGCTCGATCTCGGGCAGCACCTCCTTCCCGAGCAGCTCGATCGTCTTCATCACCGACTCGTGCGAGTGGTACCCGAACTGCACGTAGCAGATCAGCTGGTCGACCCCGAGGTCGGCGTAGTGCTTCATCTTCTCGAAGCAGCGCTCGGGGTCGCCCACCACGATCATGTCGGCGTCGTGGAAGTGCTCGATCGGGATGTTGCCCTCGAGCAGCGGCTTCATGAGCGGAAAGATCTGGTCCTGCTCCTGCTGCGTGAGGTGGACGAGCTCCCAGTCGATCGTGAACTGGGCGAGGTTCTGGTACCACCAGCCCACCGACTTCCAGATGTCGTTCGCCTCGGCCTCGGCCATCGAGTCCGCGCAGTGGACCAGCGTGTAGGCGGCCACCTTGTTGGTCGCCACGCCGGTGAGCGGCTTCGCGCGCTCCTGCGCCTTGCGATACGCCTCGATCTGCTGCGCCATACGCTCGAGCGGCTGCATGATCGAGAACGAGAGCAGACCCAGCGCGTTCGCCCCGGCCAGCTCGGCCGAGCCGTCGGAGGTCGCCGCCATCCAGCACGGCGGGTGGGGCTCCTGGAAGGGCTTCGGCGTCACCACCCGCTCGGGGAACTGGAAGCTCGGCGAGTCCCACGAGAAGCGCTCCTCCCGCCACATGCCGCAGATGATCTCGATCGCCTCGCGCCACTGTTCGCGCGACTGCTCGCGGTCCACGTGGAAGGCGGTCTGCTCCATCGGCGTGGAGCGGCCCGTGCCCCACTCGACGCGTCCACCCGAGAGGATGTCGACGGTGGCGACCTTCTCGGCGATGCGCGCCGGGTGCGTGAAGCCGAACGGGCAGAGCGTCACGCCGAAGCCGAGCCGGATCTGCTCGGTCACCTGGCTGAGCGCGCCGAGCAGCACCTCGGGCGCCGGGCAGTGGGAGCGCCCCTCGCGGAAGTGGTGCTCCACGGCCCACACGGTGTGGAAGCCCAGCCGATCGCCGAGCTGGATCTGCTCGAGCGCCTCCCGATAGGCGCGCTGCTCGCGCGTTCGTTGGCCGTGCGGGTGCGCGCCCGGCCAGGGCTTCGGCGCATCCACCTCGTAGAGCAGATCGAGCTTCATCGGGTCTCGGGGCTCCTCATTCGAACCGCCTCCTCATTCGAACCGGAAAGGGAAGCGCGTCGTCACGCCGCCGTCGATCACCAGCGCCTGGCCGGTGATGCGACGTGCGAGCGCCGAGGAGAGGAACGCGATCGCGCCCGCCACGTCCTCGGGCAGCGCCATGCGTTCCTCGACGTCGGCCGCCGGGCGGCGAATCGCCCCGCTCTGCCAGGCGGCCTCGATGCGCGGCGTGCGCACCGCGCCCGGCACCACGGCGTTCACGCGGATCCCGTGCGGCCACCACTCCTCGGCCTGGCTTCGCACAAGGGCCAGCAGGCCCGCCTTCGCCGCCCCGTAGGCGGCGTGGCCGGCGGCCGAGAACAGCCCGCTGACCGAGGCCACCACCACGAGCGAGCCGCCGCCCCCCGCCGCGATCATCGCGCGCGCCGCCGCAACGCCCACGAAGCGGTGCTGCGAGAGGTTCACGCGGAGGTCGCGCTCCCAGGTGTCGTCGTCGAGCTCGAGCAGCGGCGCCCAGGAGGCGCCGCCGACGACGTTGACCACGGCGTCGAGGCCGCCGAGCCGCTGGGCCGCCGCCGCGACGGCACCCTCGGCCGCGGCACGCTCGGTGACGTCGGCGACCAGCGGCTCGGCCCAGGCGTCGCTGGCGCGGAGCTCGGCGGCAACGGCCTCGGCGCGCTCGCCGACCTCGTCGAGCACCACCACGCGCGCGCCGGCGCGTGCCAGCAGCAGCGCGCTCGCGCGGCCCATCCCCTGCCCGCCGCCGACCACCAGCGCGCGGCAGCCGCGCATGTCGAGGAGCGGCTCCATCGCGTCGCTCAGGCCCCTTCCGCCGGCTCGGCCGCGCTCCGATCGAAGGCGTCGAGCAGCCCCTGCGCGCGGCCGGCCACGGCCTCGCGGAACTCGGGGTGGGTGAGGACGTAGAGGTCGTTGCGCCGCACGGCGCGAAGCACGCACGCGCCGACGCGGTCGGGGTCCATCCCGGTCTCGACCGCGGCGTCCGTCGCCCGCGCGCGCCCGGCTTCGAGGTCCGGCCCGCCGAGCGCGTCGGGGCGGTTGCGGCCCGCCTCGTGGATGCGCGTGCGCACGCCTCCCGGGCACAGCACCGAGACCCCGATGCCGTCGGGTGCGAGCTCCGCGCGGAGCGTCTCCGAGAGCGCGAGCACGGCGAACTTCGTGGCGCTGTAGATCCCGAGCCCCGGCAGCGCGAGCAGGCCGGCGACCGACGACGTATTCACCACGTGGCCGCCCTCGCCGTGGGCGCGCATGCCGGGCAGGAAGCGGGCGAGCCCGTTCGCGACCCCGAACAGGTTCACGCCGACCAGCCAGCGCCAGTCCGCCGCCGAGCTCTCGGCGAGCGGGCCCTGCACGAGCACGCCGGCGTTGTTGCAGAGCACGTGGACGCGGCCGAAGCGGTCCTCCACCTGGCGGGCCGCGGCGTCGAGCGAGGCCGCGTCGGAGACATCGGCGCGAACCGCGATCACCTCGGCGCCGCGCTTCGAGAGCTCGGCCTCGGCCTCCGCCAGCGCCCGCTCCTCCACGTCGAACAGCGCAAGCCGCGCCCCGGCGCCCGCGAAGGCGCGCGCGATGCCGAGCCCGATTCCGCTCGCGCCGCCGGTGATCACTGCCACGCGACCTTCGAGCTGCTCCATTCCTGCCTCCACTGCCCCTGGCAGGCGGCTATCGTACCGCTCTCCGACCGGGAGGTGACGCGATGAACGCCCTGCGGGAGGTCACGAGATGAGGATCCCGCGATGGCTCGGCGTGGCCACGGCCGTGCTCGCGGCCCTGCTCGCCGCGGCGTGGCTGCGCGCGGCGCCGGAGCCGCCCGTCGCGGGCAGCGAGAGCGCGCGACGCCTGGCCGCCGGGCCGCTCCCGGTGGGAAGCTCCGATCACACCTTCGTCGACACCTCGCGCGCGACGAACGCGAACGGGGACTTCCCCGGCGCGCCCGAGCGGACGCTCGAAGCCACGCTCTGGTATCCGCTCGAGAAGCCCGGCCCCCATCCCTTCCTGGTCTACAGCCACGGCTTCATGTCCACTCGCAGCGAGAACGCGCCGCTGGCCGAGCTGATGGCGAGCCACGGCTACGTCGTGGCCTCGGTCGACTACCCGCTCACGAACGGCCGCGCGCCGGGCGGCCCGAACGTCGACGACGCCGTGAGCCAGCCGGGCGACGTGAGCTTCGTGATCGATACGGTGACGGGCTGGACGGAGGATTCGCGGCCGTTCGCGGGCAGCATCGACGCGCGCCGCATCGGCGTCGTCGGGCTCTCGCTCGGCGGCCTCACGACGACGCTGGTCACCTTCCATCCGAAGCTGCGCGATCCGCGCGTCGGCGCCGCCGTCTCGATCGCGGGGCCGGCAGCGTTCTTCTCGCCGGCCTTCTTCGCCACGGCCGACGTGCCCTTCCTCATGATCGCCGGCACCGGCGACGCCATGATCGAGTTCGGCGCGAACGCCGCGGCCACGCCGGCCAAGCTTCGGCGCGGCGGGCTGCTCGCGATCGAAGGCGGCAGCCACGCCGGCTTCGCCGCCTTCGCCGACATGTTCCCGCTGCGCCTGCTCGGCAACCCGGATCGCATCGGCTGCGCCGCGCTCACCGCAAACCTGGGGGCGCGCAGCGAGGAGAACCCCTTCTCTGCGCTCGGCGGCGAGGCGGACGGCATCGTGTTCGAAGGCGAGCCGCCCATGCCGTGCAGCCAGGGCGAGCCCGGCGACGCGCTGGCGGCCGGCCGTCAGCTGATGATCACGCGGCTCGCGACACTCGCCTTCTTCGAGAGCCACTTCGCGAAGGACGGCGCCGAGCGCGCCTCGCAGGCCACCTTCCTGCGCGAGACGCTGGCGCGGGACTTCCCCGAGGCAAGCTTCCAGGGCGCCAGCGGCGCAGGCTGAGCGTGGGGGCCCCGGGGTCGAGGCCCGCGCTGCCGAGGCGGCTGGCCGCGGAGGGGATCGGCACCGCCTTCCTGCTCGCCGCCGTGGTGGGCTCCGGCATCATGGGCGAGCGCCTCGCCGACGGAAACGTCGGCCTCGCCCTACTCGCCAACACCATCGCGACCGGGGCCGCCCTGGTGGCCTTGATCCTCGCGTTCGGCCCGATCTCGGGTGCCCACCTGAACCCGGGCGTCACCCTTGCGGACGCGCTCTACGGGCGCACGCCGTGGCGCGAGGTCGGGGCGTACGTCGGCGCCCAGATCCTGGGCGCCTTCGTGGGCACGCTCGCCGCGAACGGCATGTTCGAGGAGCCGCTCTTCACCGCCTCGACGACCGCCCGCAGCGGCGCCGCCCTGGCGGCGAGCGAGGTCGTGGCGAGCTTCGGGCTGGTGGCCGTGATCTTCGGCTCGCTGCGTCTTCGGACCGAGGCCGTTGCGGTCGCCGTCGGCGCCTACATCACCGCCGCCTACTGGTTCACCGCGTCCACCTCGTTCGCGAACCCGGCGGTGACGCTCGCGCGCGCCGCCACCGATACCTTCACGGGAATCCGCCCGGCCGATGCGCCCGCCTTCGTCGTCGCGCAGCTCGCCGGCGCGGTGCTGGCCGCGCTGCTGTTCCGCTGGCTCGACGCCGAACGCGGGAGGGAAGCCTCGTGACGACGGTGCTCTTCGCCTGCGTCCAGAACGCGGGCCGCTCGCAGATGGCCGCCGCCTTCTTCACCGAGCTCGCGGACCCCGCGCGCGCACGGGCGCTCTCCGCCGGCACGCGTCCGGCCCGGGCCGTCCACGCGGCCGTGGTCGAGACCATGCGCGAGGTGGGGATCGAGCTCGCCGGGGTGACACCACAGCTCCTCACCCCTGCGCTCGCGGCGCAGGCGGGGTGGCTCGTCACGATGGGCTGTGGGGAGGAGTGCCCCGTGGTGCCGGGCGCGCGGCGCGAGGACTGGCCGCTGCCGGACCCGGCGGGGCAGCCGCCGGACCGCGTGCGCGAGATCCGCGACGAGGTCCGCGCGCGCGTGGCGCGCTTCGTGGCCGAGCAGGGCTTTGGCTGAGCGAACTCGTCAGGAGACAGTGCGCGTGAGGTCGCGGGCCAGGAGCACACGCGCGCCGAGCGCGAGCGGCGCGATCAGCCACGGCAGATTGAACGCCAGGTAGTACGCCGTGTTGGGCGGCGGATCGGGGCCCAGGAACGTCTGGGTGAAGTAGAAGAACATGTTGGTCGCGGCGGCCCCCGCATAGAAGAGCCCGAGCGGCCGGAGCCATGCGCGAAGCCGGACCAGGCCGACCATGACGAAGAGGAGCGCCGGCGCCTGGAACAGGCCGTCGAACAGACAGGCCGCGATCAGGTTCGGCGGCGGATCGAGGTGCGCGGGCTCCTCGGCGACGGCCCACGCGTGGAGCGCGCGGAGCGGTGGCCACGGGCTGTCGGGAGCCACCGGAACGCCCAGACCTTCGGGCAGACTGAAGAGCAGCCCGTACGAGACCGAGACGGAGAAGAACGCGACCAGCGCGAGATCGAACGGTCTACGATGGATCGGGGTCATGCCGCCTCCGGGTTCGCCTCGCTGGATCCCTCGGCTACGTTCGCTCATGGGGGGACGAGGAGCGAGCGGTTACGGTGTCTTGGCCCGCGCTTGCGGCGAAGCCGGTCGCGTTGATGATCCTGGCGACTGCGGCGGTGGCACGGGCCTTCGACCCAGCGGGGATGGTGTACGCCCAGCCGGGCGACCTCGAGGCGAAGGTGCAGGGCTCGGGGAAGACGAAGCGCGTCGCGCCCTCGAGCCGGATCGCCTTCGGTCCGCAAGCCGACGTTCCCGACGGCTCCTTCCGGTTGCTCGTCGACGATGGCGTCGAAGCGCTCGAGCTGACGGGCAGCTACGCCTACGACGGCAGGAACGTCACGCTCCTGCCCGATGCGAGCTCGATTGCGGGTGCCCTCGAGGACTGGGTCGAGACCACGGGCGATCTCCCAACCGACTCGGTCGCGCTGGCGTGCGACGCGAGAGCCCGCACGAAGATCCGGAACCGGCGGGGCGTCGAGACGGCCACCACCCGGCTGAAGCTCCGCTGCCTCGGCTCGGTGGCTGGCGTCGGCGAACCCGTCGAAGTCGAGCTCCGCTTCAGGGCACGAGGCGCGCTGGCTGCCGGCCTGCGCCAGATCGTCGTGTCCCCGGACGGGCGCGGCTTCCAGCTCGCGGGCACGCGGACACGTTTCCGTCCCTGGGGAATGAACTACGGCAACGCCGGGAGGCTGATGGAGGACTTCTGGGAGCACGAGTGGGAGACGTTGGCAGGGGATTTCCGCGAGCTCGAGGCGCACGGGGCGAACGTGGTCCGGGTCCACCTGCAGCTGGGCAAGTTCATGGACGCACCGGACCGCCCCAATGCCGTCGCATTGGAACACCTGGGGCGCCTGTTGCGCCTCGCGGAGGACACGGGCCTGTACCTGATCGTGACGGGCCTGGGATCGTACCGGCCCGCGGACGTGCCTGCGTGGTACGACGCGCTCGACGAACCCGGCCGGTGGGCGGTGCAGGCGGCGTTCTGGGAGGCCGTTTCGGAGGTGGGCGCGTCGAGCCGCGCCGTGTTCAGCTACGACCTGATGAACGAGCCGCTCTCGCCCCGCGTGTGGCGCGCGCCCGGCCGGTGGTCTTCCGGCGATCTCTTCGGCGAGTACGACTTCGTCCAGTACATCGCGCTCGATCCGGCGGGCCGGAGGACCCCCGACATCGCGGTCGCCTGGATCCGGCGCATGACCGCCGCCATCCGGAAGCATGATGGCCACGCGCTCGTGACCGTCGGGCTTCTGCCCTGGTCCTCGCTTTCCGGCTTCCACCCGGAGGATGTCGCGCCGGAGCTCGACTTCATCAGCGTGCACGTCTATCCGAGCACGCGGGTGCCGGTCCAGGGGATGGAGTCCCTTCACCATCATGCCGTCGGCAAGCCCGTGCTGCTCGAGGAGACGTTCCCGCTCTTCGTTTCCGAGGCGGAGTTCGAGGAGTTCCTGCGCGCCTCGAGAGAGATCGCGGCCGGTTGGCTCGGGCACTACGACGGGGAGACCCTGGAGGAGCTGGATGCGATCGACCGCGCCGGCGAGCTCAGCTTCTCGCAGGCGATCTATCGTTCCTGGCTGGGCCTGTTCGTGCGCCTCAAGCCGAGATTCGCCCCAGCCTCTTGAGTGAAGCGGGGCCGCGTCTAGCCGTCATCGCGCTTGTGGACGCCGCGGGTGAGCCGCTTGACGCTCGATTCGAGCGCCTCGATGCCGATGAGAATGGCCACGGTGACGCCCGACAGCGCGAGCGCTCCGGCGAACTGGCCGACGCCGATGGCGGCACCGATCGCCGCCAGGACCCAGATGACCGCCGCCGTGGTCACGCCCGTCACGACGCCCTCCCGCGAGAACATGACGCCCGCACCGAGGAAGCCGACCCCCGTCACGAGCTGGCCGAGCACGCGGGTGGGATCCGACCCGGGACCGGCCACCGTGGAGCCGAGGTGGATGAACACGGACGTCCCGAGGCACACCAGGATGCTCGTGCGGACGCCGGCAGGCTTTCCGCGGAGCTGGCGCTCGAGCCCGACGATGGCCCCGCAGAGCACCGCGACCCCAATGGTCACCCAGAATCCGCGTGCGAAGGGATCGAAGCAGTCCAAGGGAGTACCTCGCAACGCACTCTGACCGATCGACGCCCCGCTGCGAGGGACGTCGGCCGGCGAGCGTAGCCCACGCAGTCACGCCGCCTTCCCCGCCGTCGGCGCTGTTGGCATGGATGCTAGAACCGTCCGCCCACGCCGAGTTGACCGATGGCCGCCAGGAGCGCACCGGCCAGCAGGACCCCCACGAACCCCACGGCGACCGAACGCCCGGTGGACCGACCGATAGGCCATCCGCGCTGCCAGAGGACGAAGGAGCTGATCGCGAACAGGACGGACCACAAGAGCCAGGGGAACAGCCAGATGACGTCCTTCTCACCGCCGCCGAGGTCGAGAGCCCCGCTGGCGATCAGGTGCAGCCAAACGGGGGTGAGCGCGAGAGGGATCAGGGCGATGGCAGCTCGGAGCACGTGGGTGCCTCGTTCCCGCTGACGGCTAGCAGTTCGCCCTTCTGCCGGCGATGCGGGCTGGGCGGCATCCCGCCCAGCCGAACCGCACGTAGAGATAGGGTGCGGCCAACATCCCGGCGATCCCGGCCGTGAAGTAGCGGAGGTAGCGCAGGGAATTGCCGAGAACGGACCCGTCGCTCGTCAGCGCCCCGAAGATCGTATCCAGGACGAGAAGGACGCCCATCACGAGAGCAACACCGAGTGCGGTGCGAAGGATCTTGAGGAGCACCGTGGAACACCTGGGATCCAAGCCGATCCATCGAAAGGCCAATCGCTTGTCGAAGGCGCCGTAGATGGCCGCAACGACCAGGATGTAGCCTTCCATCTCGCCAAGCCACGTGAAGAGCTGGAAGCAGACCGTTACGAGCGGGGTCCTGTTCTCCGCAATCGTTCGGATCAAGTCGAGATCGAAGTCCAGGTAGATCATGCGAGCTCCGCTGCGAGCGTCGCTGGCCACGCAGGGTAGCCCAACGCATCGCCGCCAGAAGGCGCAGCCGACCTGCGCCGGAGTGTGTTCTGGGCGGCGTTGCTCGAGACGCCCCGCCTAGCGTTCGTCGGCTGGAGTACCCTGTTAGGCGGCGCCCGCTTGTCGGTCGGCTGCTTTCCTGACCCGATGCCCAGCGATCCGGAGTATCCTGCTGGACGATCCACAAGGGAGGAGCGTCATGTCCATCTTGGAGCTGGGCGCCATCGGAGAGTTCGTCGGCGCGATCGCAGTAGTGATCACGCTTGGCTATCTCGCGGTGCAGGTCCGACTGGCGTCGAAGTCGAATAGGTCGAACGCCATCGCGCAGGCAGCCTCTGACCACCTCGCGAACATGAGATCGCTTGCGGAGAACCCAGTCCTCGCTCGCGCCTTTGAGAAGACGCAGCGCGGTGAAACGCTGGATTCGCCTGAGGCGACCCAGTTTTCATGGTGGTTTCTCTGCTTCCTCAGGGGCGCCGAGACGCACGTCCAGATGGCGAAGCTCGGAGTCGCCTCGGAGTTCGAGGAGCCGTCGGAGGTGATCCTCCGCAGTCTCTCGAAGGGTGGTGGAATCATGCGCGGTATCATGGAGAACTACGTCGGAACGAGGGCCTTCAAGACGTGGCTGGATGAGCGGGTCCTACGCTGACCGAGGGCTGCTGCTCTCTGCAAGGCGGTCGCTCTGCCGCCTAACGGACCGACGCCCCGCCAAGCGCTCGTCAGCCGCAACCTCGCTAGACGGCGCCCCACCGTGTGGGCCCGAGAAAGATGACGCCGGCCGCCCCCACGGTTAGCAGTGCCTCCAGTACGACGAGCACCGCGTGGGTTCGTTCGCTCGCAGTAGCGATCCCCACCACTGACAAGGCGATGTGCGACCCACCGAACAGTCGCGCGGGATGCATGAGATCGATGTCCAGGATCTGCCAGGACGCTCCGATGATCGCGACCATGTAAACGGCACGAGCCGAGAAGAACCACTTTCGAACGCGGAAGTAGTGGCCGTGCCAGGAGTTGGTGGTAGCCGGCTCATCGCCGACCAGGAGTGACGCAACTAGAAACAGCACCACTGGTTGCAGCAGGACCAGGAGGAACGACAGGATCGTCCAGGATTCGACCGCGCTGAACGACCAGAGCGACCACCAAGCGATCGCGTGCATGAAGAGAGTCGTGACTACCCATGTGGCGTGGACCCAGTAGCGTCGATCGGGTGAGAAGATTCGCCGAAGGGCGCCGAGGAGAGTCGCCACGCCCAGGGAAAGAACGATCGAGAAGGCAACCGAGATGTATTCGAAGAGACTCATGCCATGGTGGTTCAGCTGCGATCGCAGTCTCTCCGCCGTTTGTGCCACCCACCAACGCGACCTGCAACGTGAGGCGGATCGGTACCTCATTGGTCATGATCGCGAATCGGAGCCTCGTAAAGACATTACTTCATGAAACTTGCCACTCGCGGTGAGTTCCGGCGGTGCGTGGCTTTCCGTGACCGCGACGTCCTCCAGGCCGTTATCGCGAAACACCCGCTTCACCGACTGGATGACTTCTTCGAACACAACCTCTGCTGCCGCCTCTTCGGCCAGCTCGATTCGCACGTCGAAATCTCTCTCGCTGGTCTGGACTAGCTGGATGCGTCGAGCGTGCTCGTGCTCCAGATCGAAGACGAGCGGCGACAGCGTCACACCTCCCGCGCGAATGAGCGTCGCCTCGCGGCCTTCCACCTGAAAACTGCGGAAGGGCGACCCACACAGGCAGGGGTCCGTGTGGAAACGAACGCAGTCGCCGAGATCGTATCGGATGAAGGGCTGAACGTCGTTGGCGAGCACCGTCAGCAGCACGGTGGCTGACAGCGTGCCGTCTGGAACGGGCCGCATCGCTTCATCCACCGCTTCGAGGATGACCCAGTCCTCGTTCACATGCTTCCGCCCGCAAGTGCACTCGAACGACAGCGCCAGGCACTCGGTGCAGCCATAGGTGTCGAGAATGCCGTATTTCAGCGAGGGGAAGGCGCTTCGAACCCGCGCGCGGAGATCATCCGTGAGGGTCTCGCCCCCCGTACTGATCACCACCGGCTCGATCTGCAGTCGCCCGGCTTCCTTTTCTTTGGCAAGGATGGTCAGCATGCTTGGGTAGGTCGAGATGCTGGACACCTTCGGGATCGCGTTGAGTTGCTCGACGAGCTGGCCAATCGACTGCTCGGCCTCGATGAAGGTCAGCGCCCTCGCCAGTCTCGGACGCAAATGTCTCACCAGTTTGTTGAACCCAACGCCGGCAAAGTGACCGTTGCCGCCGGTGATCGTCACCCTCACGCCGTGCTTGCGGATCTCCCGGACGAGCTTCCAATGGTATCGATCGAAGCGCGCCATCGAAATTCCAAAGGAATACTCCAGGAAGGATGAGGGCAAAACGACGACCGCTGGTTCTCCTGATGTCCCGGAGGTCTGGAAAATGGCAACGTCGTCGATAGGCATGCCCAGCTTCCGCATGTCCCGGAGATGATCGCGGGCCCTGTCGAGGGGAAGAGAACGGATCGTCAGCCAGTCGTCGAATTCCGCCATGAGATCGGGTTTGCGGGTCACCGGCAAGTCGCGCGGTTCGACCTCGCTCGATGGGCCCAGATCCGCGCAGAGTCTCCGAAACAAAGGGGAGTCGCGCCTCGCTTTTTCCACGAGACGCCGCAGGTTGCGGAGCTGCGTAGCTTCGATTCGTCTCCTTCCGCCCCAGGCTGTCCAGAGCCCGCCGGCGAAGTATCCCAGTGTTCTAAGAAGGCTGAATCGCATGGGCTGCTGGGGATGGATCCGGGGAACGGGACAAGGTCGAGAGCAGACGTCGTGCCGCCGGGCGGCGTTGCCCCGGGACGACGCGCATTGCGCTCGTCGGCTGCATTGACCTGTTAGGCGGCGGGCGGGTCCGGAACGTGCCAGGGCATCCCCTCGGAGGCAGGCGGTGGAAGTCCGGCCTCGTCAGCCAGCCGACGCTCGATGTACGCGCGAGAAAGGGGAAAGAAGAGCGGCTTGGTGTGATCCCAGACCTTTCGGCCGCCGGGTTCGCGAAGGATCGCCAGGCAGATGTCGCCATAGATATCGACGTTGTCCTGGGTCTCCAGCCCGCGGGCCAGCATCCGAAGAGTCTGCTCGAGATGGTTGACGAAGGGGTTGAAGACCATCTGGAACTTGAGCTGGTCCTCGTTCGACAACGATTCGAACTCAAGAAGCCCCTTTTGCCACAGCCTCGGCTCTCGGGCGATTCGATCAAGGTTGGCCTGAAACGAGTTCATGAGATCTCGTTGGGCGGCTCCTTGGGCGAGGTCAGTGCTTTGCCGCATCTGCACGGCGAGGTACACGAGAGTCACGAGGACGGCTAGTCCCCCAACGGCCTCTCCGAGGTTCGCGAGTTCTGCAAGGGTCATACTCACCCCGCCGCCTAGCGGCGCTCGGCTGCGTGGCACAGGCCGCTCACGGTCGCCGAGACGGCCAAGGTTGATGCCAGAGGACTACCAGACTCCGATTCGAGCAGGCTGTGCCACGGCAGCTACAGCGCCATGTTAGGCGGCGGCGAGCCACTCACGAAGCTCTGCTGCAGCTCAGGAGAATCTCGTCCACAAGGAGCTGAAAGTCAGGGCTGAATCCTTCTCGGCCGCGATTCCACCAGACACGGAAGCCAGGCTGGGTGACGGTGGAAACGAGATTGCTCCGGAGTCCCGACCAAACACCCGGATCCAGAAAACCTTCCTGGAACTGATACGCCGCGTTCTCGTATGCCCGAAAGACCACGAGCATCAGGCTGAAGAACTGAAGCACTTCTTCCTTCGATAGCGACTCGATGTCAGCCAAGCCACGAGCGCGGATGCTGATCAGAGCGGGGCTCAGTGCTACGGCTTGGGCGATCTCACCACCTCGGTTCGTCACCTGCTGGGCAGTTCCTGCGCGTATCGCAGCAGTGTTCTGGCTGATCTGGCTCGCCAGGTAGATCAGCGAGACGATCACGCCGATTGCACCCAACGCCTCTGCAGTTGCTCCGATCGCTTCCCAGTTGACCATCGAGCCGCCCAACGGATCGGCGCTCAGCTGCGAGCGCCGCTGACTGGATACGGTAGCCCACGCAGCCCCGCCGCCAGCCGGCGCAGCCGGCCTGCGAGCGCCAGCGAGCTCTGGGCGGCGTTGCCCGGAACGCCGCAGCTAGCGCTCGTCA
>JBFIYM010000093.1:0-17530 GCA_041605395.1 Myxococcota bacterium
GCGATCGCGCCGGCATTGGGCGCGATCGCGCCCTCGCTCACGCTCTTGCTCGGGTCGGGCACGACCAGCTTCGGGTCCATCTCGGGCTTCGTGCCGAGCCCGTTGCAATCGGGACACATGCCGAGCGGCGAGTTGAAGGAGAAGCTCTGCGGCGAGAGCTCGGGGAAGCCGAGGTCGCAGTGGTGGCAGTGCAGCTGCTCCGAGTAGAGCCGTTCGCCGCCGCCGACGAGGTCCACGATCAGGAGACCCCGACCTCGAACCAGCGCCGCCTCGACGGAGTCGGCGAGCCGGGTGGCGAAGCCGGCGTCCTCGCCCTCGGGCACCACGAGCCGGTCGACGACGATGTCGATCGTGTGCTTCTTCTTCTTGTCGAGCGCGGGGAGCTCCTCGCCGCGCACCACCTTGCCGTCGATCCGGAAGCGCCCGAAGCCCTCGGCCACCGCGTCCGCCAGCAGCTCGCGGTGCTCGCCCTTGCGGTTGTCCACGATCCGCGCCAGCAGCATGAAGCGCTGGCCCGCGGGAAGCGCGAGCAGCCGCTCGCTGATCTCGGCGGCCGAGAGTCGCTCCACGGGTTGGCCGCACTGGTGGCAGTGCTGCCGCCCGATCCGCGCCCACAGCACGCGCAGGTAGTCGTGGATCTCCGTGATCGTCCCGACGGTCGAGCGCGGGTTGTTGCTGGCCGCCTTCTGCTCGATGGAGATCGTCGGGGAGAGGCCCCGGATGTGCTCGACCCGCGGCTTCTCCATCTGGCCCAGGAACTGCCGCGCGTAGGCCGAGAGCGACTCGACGTAGCGGCGCTGGCCCTCGGCGTAGAGCGTGTCGAAGGCCAGGCTCGACTTGCCGGAGCCGGAAGGCCCGGTGAACACCACCAGCCGCTGCTTGGGGATCTTGGCGTCGACCCGCTTCAGGTTGTGCTCGGCTGCGCCGCGGACCTCGATGAACTCCAGCGCAGGCGGCATCGGCGGGGTGACCTCGGGGTTCGGGCGGCCCCCGACGCTAGCGAAGCCGGCGGGGCGCCTCCCGACCGCACCGCCCCGGGGAGGGCCTTCCCGCCCCGAAAGTCCCGTTCGGGGACGGCCGATACCGCGCGTCATGCATCCCTACGTCGTGGTGCCGATCCTGGCGTGCATTCTGACCGCGGCCACGGCGATCGCGGTGTGGACCCGCGACCCCGGGAACCGGCGCGTCTGGCCGATCGCCGCGGTGAGCGCGCTCGCATCGATCTGGGCCTTCTGCGAGATCGGATGGAATCTGGCGCCCGACGCCGGGACCGCTCTCGTCTGGATGCGCGCCTCGGCGCTCGGCTGGGTGCCCATCGGGCCCGTCGCGCTCCACGCGCTGATGGTGGCGCGGGATCGCGACACCCGCGGCATCCGGGTCCTGATCCGCGCCGACTATGGCGCCGCGGGAGCGTTGCTGGTGCTCGCCTTCGGGAGCCCCTGGATGATCGCGGATGCCGTGCGCACCTGGTGGGGCTGGACCGCCGTGCCCGGGCCGGCCATGGTGCTCCAGTACGGCATCACCGGGGGAAGCGTCGCCGCCGGGCTGGCGCTCGGCTGGAGACAACGGGTGCTGGCCCCGGAGGAGCGCAGGCGGGCGCGGGCGGTGCGCTTCGCCATCGGCGTGCCGCTCGTGGTGGCGTCGCTCACCGACGTGATCCTCCCGATCTTCGGCATCCATGCGCTGCCCCGGCTCGGAACCCTCTCGCTCGCCCTGATCGGCGGCATCCACGTCTGGAGCTTCGTCCGCTACGGCGAGTCCATCCTGGTGCCGGAGGGATTGACCGCGCGCCTGCTGCGCAGCCTGCCGGACGGCATCGCCTCCCTGAAGCTCGACGGCCGGATTCGCGCCGCGAACGAGCGCCTGGCCGCGCTGCTCGGGACGACGCCGGCCGCACTCGTCGGCAAGCGCATCACACGCTTTCTCTCGGTGGATCCGACCGACACGGCCAGGGAGCTGCGCGACGTCGAGTGCAGCCTGATCCCTGCCACGGGCTCGCCGGTGGACGTCTCGCTCACGACGCTGCTGCACCGCGATCGGCGCGGCGGGCCCAGCGAGATCGTGCTCCTCGTGCGAGACCTTCGCGAGGTGGTGGCGCTCCGCAGCCGGCTGCTGACCTCGGGGCGCATGGCGGCCGTCGGCGAGCTGGCGGCCGGCATCGCCCACGAGCTCAACAACCCCATCGCCTACGTGCGCTCGAATCTCGCGGTGCTCCGCGAGCACGTGCAGGGGCTCGCCAAGGAGCTCCGCGGCAGCTCGGCGTCTTCGAAGCTGATGCCGGTACTGGCGGAAGCCGAGGAGATCGTGGACGAGTCGCTGGAGGGCATGGACCGCGCGGCCGGCATCGTCCGCGACGTGCGCGAGTTCTCCCACGCCGGAGGCGCCGAACGCCAGAGTGCGGACCTGCGCACCCTGGTCGAGCAATCGGTTCGCGTGGCGCGGCTGCAGCTGCCGCGGCGGGCCCGTGTCGAGCACGCGCTCGAGGGGCTGCCGCCGCTCTTGTGCGAGCCGCAGCGGCTCAAGCAGGTGTTCCTGAACCTGCTCGTGAACGCGGCGCAGGCGGTGGGCGAAGGGGGCCACATCCGGGTGACCGGGGCCCCTCTCGGTCCGGGCATCGAGCTCGTGTTCGCGGACGACGGCGGCGGCATCCCGCCCGCGCACGTCGAGCGCATCTTCGATCCGTTCTTCACGACGAAGCCGGTCGGCGTCGGCACCGGTCTCGGCCTGGCCATCGCGTTCCGCATCGTCGAGGAGCACGGCGGACGCATCACGGCCGAAGCGGGCGAGCCGGTCGGCACCCGGTTCCGCGTCTGGCTTCCGCTCGGCGAGGACGCGGCCTGATCAGACCAGCAGCGCGGCCTCGACCAGCTCGGCCACCAGGGTGCGGTCCCACTCGCTGATCGGCCCCAGCTCGATGCCCATTCCCGCCGGGCCCCACTCGTCGGGCTCCGTCCGGGTCCAGGCGACCCGGCCCTCGAGCTCGACGGGAGGGCTGGTGGGTACCGAGAAGGTGATCGAGACCGGCTCCCCGACCTCGAGCGGCCGCTCCGTCGCGAGGAACACGCCGCCCTGGGAGAGGTTGTAGACGCCGAGCAGGCGCTGCGCCGCGCCGAAGCCGACCTGGACCTTGAGATGGGTGCGAACGCGCAGGGTCTCCCGCCGATTTCCGTCGACCGTGGGCAAGGCGCCCAGCTCCCGCTCGAGCTCTTCGCGAAGCTCCTGCCAGCGCGTCAGCTCCACCAACTCGAGCGGCGGATTGCCGGCGGACCGCCGCTGTTCCAGCGCGACGAACTCCCGGACTCGAGCTTCCCGGTTCGAATCCATCATCGTACCCTCCCCGGCCGTAGGCCGACGTCCCCACGATCCAGCGAGACCCCGCAGTGCGTCCCGAGACGCAGCGTCGCTGCCAGCGGGGCCGGCCGGCCGAGCCGGTAGCCCTGCATGGCATCGCAACCTTCCTCACGGACGAGCCGCTCGTGGTTGGCCGTCTCGACGCCTTCCGCGACGACGCGCAGCCCGAACGTGCGAGCGATGGCCACGATCGCGGCCACGATGGCGCGGTCGCCCGCATCGTTGTCCAGGTCACGGATGAACTCCCGATCGATCTTCAACGAGTCGAAGGGAATCCGCTTCAGATAGGAGAGCGACGCGTAGCCGGTGCCGAAGTCGTCCAGGGCCAGGCGGACGCCCATCTCCTTCAGCTGATCCAGGTTCCGCGCCACCTCGTTGGTGTGTTGCAGCAGCGCCGTCTCCGTCAGCTCCAGCTCCAGGAAGCGCGGCTCCAGGCCGGTCGTCTCGAGCGTTCGCCGCACCAGCTCGACGATCTCCGGCTTGCGCAGCTGGAGCGGCGAGAGATTCACGGCCACGCCGACGCCCGGCAGCGATTCCCGCTGCCAGCGCCGGCAGTCGCGGCAGGCCTGCTCGAGCGCCCAGGCACCGAGCGGCTCGATCAGGCCGGTCTCCTCGGCGATGCTGATGAACTCCCCCGGCGGAATCGCGCCCTTCCCGGGCACCTCCCATCGGATCAGCGCTTCGAGAGTCGCAATGCGTCCGCTCCGGGCCGAGATCTGCGGCTGGTAGTGGAGCTGGAAGTCCCTCGCCTCGAGCGCGCGGCGCAGGGCTCCCTGGATGAGCAGCGCGCGATCGGCCCTCGCACTCAGCTCCTTCGTGTAGAACTGGTAGCGACTTCGCCCGCCGGACTTGGCGTGATACATCGCCACGTCCGCGAAACGCATGAGCGTATCCGGGTTGCCCGCATCGTCGGGGAACAGCGAGATCCCGACGCTCGCCGTGACGGAGATCTCCTTGCCCTCGATCGAGCAGGGCCGGGCCAGCGCCGTGAGGATCCGGCGCGCGACCTTCGCGACCAGCTCGGGGTCGTCCTGCATGAGGAGCGTCACGACGAACTCGTCACCGCCGACCCGCGAGAGGACGTGGTTCGAGTCGCTGCGCGGCGTCCGGTAGACACCGTCCGTGGCGCGAAGCGAATCCACCAGACGCGACGACGCCTCCGCGAGCAGTCGGTCGCCCGCCGCGTGGCCAAGCGAGTCGTTCACCCACTTGAAGCGGTCGAGGTCCACGAAGAGCACCGCCACCTGCCGGCCGTGCGCCCGCGCGTAGCGCAGCATGCGCCCCAGGCGCTCGCGCAGCAGCCGGCGGTTGGGCAGTCCGGTGAGGCTGTCGAAGAACGCCAGCCGGCGGATCTTCTCCTCGTTGGCCCGCCGGTCGGTCATGTCCTGGAGGGTCCCGAGCACGCGGCGTTCGCCGCTCAGCGGGTCGATGTCGACGTGCCCCTGATGGTGCACGAAGCGCATCTCACCGCGCTCGTTCTGTACACGGTGCTCGATGTCCCAGCCTCGCTGCGCGCGCACCGAGGCCCGGAGCATCTTCTCGACGGAGGCGCGCTCATCGGGGTGGATCGCGTCGATGAGCGCCGACCAGCTCGGCGGCTTGGTCCGGCGGTCGTGGCCGAGGATCGTGAAGGTCTCGTCGGACCACAGCATCTGATCCCGCTCCACCAGCCACTGCCAGTTGCCGACGTGGGCCAGTCGCTGGGCGTCCGAGAGGCGTCGCTCGCTCTCGGCCAGCCCGATCAGCGTCCGTTGGAGCCGGCGGAAGGCCTCGCCCGCCTGCACCAGGAACAGCGAGCGGTGGCGGACCAGGGGCCATCGGATCGGCTTCGTGGCGAAGTCCGACGCACCCGCCGCGAAGGCGCGTTCGATGTCGGCCTCTTCGCGAGAGGAGGTCACCACCAGGATCGGCAGCTCGGCCCCGTCCGGCTCGGCGCGCAGCGCGCGGCAGATCCCGAAGCCGTCCGCGTCGTCCACGTCCAGGATCACGAGCCCCGGGCGCTCGTTCCGGAACGCCTGGAGGGCGGCCGGCGGGCTGGACGCCTCCTGGCAGCGAAAGCCCGCCGCGCCGAGCTCCTCCTTGGCGCGGGCACGGGTCGCGTCGTCCTTGTCGACGATCAGGACCAGGGGGCGGGGGCTGTCGGGCTCGTTCATCGGGACGGCCTTCGCGGAAGGCCCATCTATCGGACGTCCCGCGACAACTCTGTATGGGCCCGTTTGAACGCCCTAAAGGCCGGGGCGCCGTCCTCCGATCCCTCTCCCGATGTACGACCGGGCCGCCCTGATCCTGGACTCCGAGGGTCACCCTCTCGGGGAGCTCTCCCTGGCCCTGATCACCCTCGGCCTGCGCCCGCTCTACGCGACCGAGCTCGACGAGCTGATCCTGCTCTCGCGCGAGTACCGGAGCCAGGTCAGCGCGGTCCTCGTGCCGAGCGAGGACGTGGCGGAGCGGCTCCCGGGGCTCCGCAAGCACGTGCTCGAGCCCCTCGGGCTCTCCCTCTCGGCCTTCGTCCCGGTCGGCGACCGCCTCGCCCCCGAGCTGGCGGAGATCCTCCGCCAGGAGGGCGTACGCTTCCGCCTCCCGGCGCAGTGCGAGCCGCACGAGATGCGCCACGTGGTCGCGAGCGCCATGTCCCTGAACGACCCCGGCGAGCTGCGTCTCGACCCCCGCGTACCCTGCAACCTGCCCGCGAGCGTCGAGTCCGAGCACCGGACCGTCGAGGGCCAGCTGGCGGACATCTCCATGGGCGGTGCGTTCGTCGCGCTCGCGCATCCCGTCGCGGAGGACACCGGGGTGAAGCTCCAGTTCGTCCTCGCCGGGCACCCGGTGTCGGTCCGGGCGCGGGTGTGCTGGCGGGTCGACGCGCGGTCTCCGGCCTGGCGTGACCGGGGCATGGGCGTCGAGTTCGAGGACCTGGACGAGGCGGCCTCCGCGGTGCTGCAGCAGTTCGTCGCCGAGCAGGCGAACCGCTTCCGCCTCTAGGCACCGCGCCGCGAGGCCGGGCCCTTCCGCGCTAGTCTCCGGCTCCCGGCCAGGAGGCAGCCCATGTACGAGCACCTGCTCTACGCGGTGGAAGATCCCGTCGCGACCATCACGTTCAACCGGCCCGACCGGCTGAACGCCATGACGAACCGCATGACCGACGAGCTCAAGCACGCCGTCGCGCAGGCGGAGGCCGACGAGCGCGCCGTGGCGATCGTGATCACCGGCGCGGGCCGCGGCTTCTGCGCCGGCGCCGACCTCCAGGGCCTGAAGGCGATCGGCGAGGGCGGCGACTTCGGTGAGCGAGCGAATCTCGAGGCCAGCCCCGGCGACGCCTCCATGGGCGCGAACTTCCAGGGCCCCTACGCCTACCTCTTCTCGGTCCGAAAGCCCGTGATCGCCGCCATCAACGGTCCGTGCGCCGGGCTGGGCTTCGCCGTCGCCCTGTTCGCCGACTTCCGCTTTGCGTCGGCGCGCGCCACCTTCACCACCGCCTTCTCGCGACGCGGCCTGATCGCGGAGTGGGGGATCGGTTGGACCCTGCCCCGCGTCGTGGGGCCGGCCCACGCGCTCGACCTGCTGCTCTCGGCGCGCCGCTTCGACGCGGCCGAAGCCGAACGCATCGGGCTCGTGAACCGGACCCTGCCGCACGACGAGCTGCTGCCCTTCGTCGAGGGGTACGTGCGGGACCTGGCCGAGAACGTCTCGCCGGCCTCGATGGCGATCATGAAGCGCCAGGTCTGGGAGCGTCTCACCGCCGAGCTCGGCCCCTCCCTCGACGAATCGATCCGGCTGATGACGGAGAGCTTCCGACGCCCGGACTTCCCGGAAGGGGTGAACTCCTATCTCGAGAAGCGACCGCCGCGCTTCGCCCGCATCAAGATCTAGCGGGCCGGACCACGATCTCCGTGATCTCGGCGGGCGCGAGCAGTCGCATCGGCGGGCCCCAGAAGCCCGAACCGCGGCTCACGTAGAGCTGGCTCGCCCCGACGCGGTAGAGCCCGGCGACGAACGGAACGGCGAGCCGGACCAGGTACGCGAAGGGCCAGATCTGCCCCCCGTGCGTGTGACCCGACAGCTGCAGATCGACGTCGCGCTTCGCCGCGCGGCGGAAGGTGCCGGGGTCGTGCGCCAGCAGGACCAGCGGGCGCGACGGGTCGCGGCCCGCGAACGCCGCGTCCAGGTCCTCGGTCGAGCCGTGCACCCAGTCGCCGCGATGGTCGTCGACGCCGGCCAGATCGAACCCTTCCGCCCCCGCGATGGCGACGCGCTCGTTGCGGAGCACGCGCAGGCCGAGCTCCCGGACGCGGTCGACCCACGGCTCCCCGCCCGAGTAGACGTCGTGATTGCCGGTGACGAAGAAGACGCCGTGGTGGGCACGAAGCGCGGCGAACGGAGCCACCTCGTCGCGGAGGGCGTCCACGCTGCCGTCCACGAGGTCGCCCGTCACGGCCACGAGGTCCGGCTCGAGGGCGTTCACACGCGCGGTGAGCCCTGCGGCGAAGTCGCGCCCGAGCAGCGGCCCGATGTGGATGTCGCTGATCTGGACGATGCGGAAGCCGTCCAGCGCCCGGGGCCAGCGCGCCAGCCCGATCTCGACGCGCCGCACGTCCGGGAGCCGCAGTCCGTTGCGGAGCGCCACGGCGGCGAGCGCGAGCACGAGCGTCCCCACCGCCGCCGCGTGGAGTGCCGCCGCGTCGCTTCCACCGCGGGCCCCCATCAAGCCGAGCAGGCCGTCGGAGATGCCGAGCGCCACGAAGGAGAGCCAGAACAGACCCATCCAGATCAGGAACGGAAACGACGCGATGCGCAGCCAGGGGGGCCTGAGGAAGCGTTCGAGCGCGGGCTGGAGCACGGCGCCCACGCCGAGCACGACCAGCAGGCCGAGGGCGAGGCTCCTGAGCGGCTCGCCCAGGCCGGGATCGATCACGAAGCGACGCGCCAGGTACCAGTGGGCCCCACCCAGCAGCGAGAGTGCAAGCAGGATGACGCTCGTGACGAGCACGATTCGAAGCGGCTGCGGTCGCACGGCGGAAGCGGGCATGGCGCAGGAGTTTCGCACACCCGAAGCGGTTCGCCGGCTTGCAGCGCCGTCTGCGCGCTCGAGAGCCCGGCGCCGGGCCCCTTCCCTCCCGGCGGCGCTTCAGTTCCGGGCCGTGGCGGACGATGCAGGTTGGACCTCAACCCCACCGGAGGGACACATGCGCTCCGTCCGCCGATTCCTTGCCGTCACGACCTTCGTCGCACTCCTCGCGGCTCCCGCCGCCGCCGTCACCGACCACCAGGTCGACCACGTGGGCAACTCCAATGCGCCGCCCATGATGGACCTCCTGGTGATGCGCCCGGTCGGCCTCGTGGGCCTCGCCATGAGCGCGATGCTCTGGGTGCCCGCCGAGCTGATGACGTTGTGCATCAACCCGACCGAGTGGAAGGTGCCGGTCGACCACCTGCTGACCAAGCCCGCCCGCTTCGTCTTCGTCGACCCGATCGGCTCGCACTAAGGCACTTCGCTCGGCTGCGCCTCGCTGCGCGCCGGGCGGACGCCCGGCTTGCGGTGAGGCCTGGCAGGCGCTCTCCCCGTTGCACCCTGCCCTTCGCGACGATCCGCTACCAGCCGCGGAGGTCGATGGGGAGCTCGTCGACGATCTCGTCGCCGTGCGCGAGCCGGATGCGCTCGTGGTAGGCGACGGTGGGGTCGACGTGGGCGGGCCAGACGCGAATGCGGTCGCCGACCGCGGGCGCGGGCTCCCGGGCGAAGGTGATGTGCTCGTCCGAGCAGAACCAGACCTTCGCGCCGTCGATGGCCGGGTTGCCGTGGTCCATGCCGAGCGCCTTCAGGCCGGCGTCGGCCACGGCGTAGCCCGAGGACACCGAGATCACACGCGCCCAGACGAAGAGCGCCTGCCGGAACGGGAGGCCGAGCTTCGCGTAGGCGGTGTCCATCAGGGCGTAGGAGCCGGCCTGGATCTCGGTCGCCACCGTGTTCACGTCGTAGGTGCCGGTGCCGCCCGCCGAGATCACCTCGCCCCCCACCTCGCCGTGCGCCTTCGCGAGGAGCGCCATCGCCTCGGCCGTGGCCGCGGTGCGCTTGGGGCGGTCCTCGAGCCCCATCAGGTGCCCCTCGTAGCCCATCACGCCGCGCACCTCGAGGCCCCGGCGCCGCGCGTGGTCGGCGAGACGGCCGGCCTGCTCGGGCGCACAGCCGCAGCGCGGCAGGCCCACGTTCACGTCGATCAGCACCTCGCGCACGCCACCCTCGAGCGCCGCTTCGATCGTCGCCTCCGAATCGACCGCCACGGTGACGCGCGCGTCGAGGCGGCCGAGGCGACGCCCGTCGAGCACCTCGTTCGCGAGCAGCAGGTCCTCGCCCAGACCGGCTGCGGCCATGCCTTCCATCTCGCGGACGGTCGCGCAGGTGAAGTGCCGGTGGCCGAGTGCTGCCTGGCGCTTCGCGAGCGCGGTCGACTTGTGCGCCTTCACGTGGGGGCGAAGCCGCGCGCCCGGGAGCGCGGCGCTCATCGTGCGGAGGTTCGCGTCGAGCCGCTCCGCGTCGGCCACGAGCGCCGGCGTCTCGAGCTCGGAGAGCCGGCGCGCCGTCACGCGGCGGGCGCGTCCAGCGCGTCTTCCGCCACGTACACGCCGAGCGGGCCGGCTTCCCCGAGCCCGAGATAGGCGCGCTCGCCCGGGCGGAGCGTTCGACCGGTGCGGGCGCAGCGGCGCTCGGCAGCGAGCACGACCGGCTGCCAGGCGACGACACGCACGAGCGGATCGGGGCCGCTCGGGTCGGAAGCCGCGCCGGGCGCGGACGCCTCGCCAGGGCCCCCCTCGGCGGCCCGCTCCTGGGCGCGCTCCCGGGCCCGGTCCCGCACACGATCGCGGTAGCGGCGGTATCGCTCGCTCGCGACCTCCGCTTCTTCGAGCACGTCGTCGATCAGCTCACCGACGTCGCCCGTGACGCGCTCCACCGCGCTGAAGGCCTCTTCGAGCACGTTGCGGACCAGGTTCGAGACCGGCACGCGGAGGTCGTCCGCGATGGCGCGGATGTCGTCGGCCAGCTGCTCCGAGATGCGCGTGTGGAGGATGCGTTCCTTCCGCTCCCGGCTTCGCTCACGGGGCTCCCCGCTGCGGGGCTCTCGGGGCTCTTCCTGCATGACGGCTCCTTCGGGCGCTAGGAGCACTTTGTATCACCATGTATCACGTTGTCAATCCGGCCCCCTCGAGCCAGGAGACGTCGTTGAAGCCCTCCTGGGACTCCACCACCCGCTCGGCCCCGAGCGTTCGCCGCAGCACGGCGGTCGCCTCCGCGGCGTAGCCGGGGCGGGCCCAGGCGCCGAGGCCCCGCGCCTCCAGGGCCTCGAGTGCCGTCCGGCTGCGGCGTCCCCCTGCGCCGTCGCCGCGGAAGAAGTCGTCGACCACGACGCGGTCGACCACGGGGTCGAGCCGCGCGGCCAGCTCCGAGACGTCCCCCGGCAGCAGCGGCGCGATCGCCGCCTGGGTGCGGACGCCAGCCGCCCGCAACGCGCCGAGGGTCGCGAGGCGCCGCCCGACGCCCGGCGAGTCCGGCTCGAAGAGACGCCGCACGTCCTCGTCGACCGTGGTGATCGTGAGGCTCACCGCGGCGCGCGGGAGCGCGGCGATGAGCGCCGCGTCGCGGAGCACGAGGGGGCTTCGCGTCTGCACGATCAGCGCGCGCGGCGGGCAGCGCCCCATCACCTCGAGGCAGCCGCGCGTGAGCCGGAGGCGCCGTTCGAGGGGCGTATAGGGATCGGTCGCCGAGGAGCAGAAGATGCGCGCGGCCGTGAGCCGGCCCCGCGCCGCGTCGCGTTCGAGAAGCGCCGGCGCGTTGAGCTTGGGCGCGATCCACTTCGACCAGGGCAGGCGATGCGGGTTGGTGCGCTGCACCGCCATCTCGCGCACGTAGCAATAGCTGCAGCTGAACTGGCAACCGGCGTAGGGCTGAAGGGTGTGGGTGAAGCCTGCGAGGTAGCCGCCCGTGCGCGTCAGGATCGAACGCGCCGTGCGCGGGAAGACCTGGGCGCGGGCCATCCGCGGAAGATACTCTGCCCGCCATGGTGGCCCTCGAGCTCGCGAGCGTCGTGAAGCGGTACGGCACGCGAGCCGCTCTCGACGGCGTGAACCTGCGGCTCGAGGCCGGCAGCGCGCTCGGCCTGCTCGGGCCGAACGGCGCCGGCAAGACGACGGCCCTGCGGCTGCTGCTGGGCTTCGCCACGCCCGATTCGGGGGGCGCTGCGCTGCGCGGGCGCGACCCCGCGGACCCGGAGTCGCGCCGCGGCGTCGGCTACCTGCCGGAACGCCTGGCCCTGCCCGAGCGCGCCAGCGTGCGCGGCTTCCTGCGGCTCCAGGCGGGCCTGGCAGGGCTCGCGGACTCCGCCTGCGAGGAGGCCGCCGAGCGGGCCATCGAGCAGGTCGGCCTTCGGGATCGCGGCCACGATCGGATCGGCGGGCTCTCGAAGGGGCTCCGGCAGCGGGTCGGGTTCGCGAACGCGCTGCTCGGCGCGCCCGAGGTACTGATCCTCGACGAGCCCAGCAGCGGCCTCGACCCCCTCGGCGTTCGCGACGCCCGCGGCTGGATCCAGGCCGCGCGCGAACGCGGCTGCTCGGTGCTGGTGAGCTCGCACACCCTCTCCGAGGTGGAGCGGATCTGCGACCAGATCGCCATCCTCGACGAGGGGCGCGTCGCGGCGAGCGGACCGCTGGCAACGCTGGTGGCGCCCGGCGAGACGCTGGAGGATGCGTTCGTCCGGGCGGTGCGGACGTGAGGAGCTTCTGGCTGCTCGTCGCCGAGGCCGTCGGCGACGCCTTCCGCCGCCGCATCGTCGGGGGCGTCGCGATCGCCGGGCTGCTCTCGATCGCCATGCTCGAGAGCTGTACGGGCTGCACGCCGTCGATCAACGTGAACGGCGAGGTGCGCGAGCTCGTCGAGGTTCGCGGCGCCTTCGGCTTCACGACGTTCCTCGTGCTCGGCCTCTGGGGCATCGCGCTCGCGGGCGTGCTCGCGTCCGACCACCTGCGATCCACCCTCGACGACGGAAGCGCTTCGCTCTTCCTCGCGCGGCCCGTCCCGCGCGAGAGCTTCGCCCTGGCACGCCTGACGGGCGTGATGGGGGTGACCACCGTGGCCGGAGGGATCGTGCTCGGGATCGCCGCCTTCCTGCTTGCGACGCGGAGCGGGCTCCCCGTGGCCCCCGCGCTCTCCGCCGCGGGCGCCTGTGCACTCGGGGCGCTCACCGTGGCCACCCTCGCCATGGCCGCCTCGCTCGTGCTGCCACGCGCGGTCACGGTGCTGCTCGTGCTCGGCAGCGTCGGGATGGTGGCGCTGGCCAACGGCGTGGCCCCGTTCGCCAACGACGCCGGCTGGCTCGCCGCGATCGACCGGGTGGGCCCGCCGCTCGCCTCGAGCATGGCGCTGGCGCTGGCCCCGTGGCTCGAGGGCGTTGCCATCCCCGGCGACGGCGTGCGCCTCGCCGCGCGCGGCGTGGCCTGGGCGATCGCCGCCCTGCTCGCCCTCGTGTTCGCGTTCCGCCGCGTCGAGCTCGGGCGCTAGGTCGGGTCGATGACGAACGAACGCGTCGAGCTTCCGCTCACGGGTCGCGTGGCCCTGGTGACCGGGGTCTCGCGCCGCCGCGGGATCGGTGCCGCACTGGCGCGACGGCTGCTCGCCGACGGAGCCTCGGTGCTGGCGAGCGGCTGGGAGGCCCACGACGCGGAGATGCGCTGGGGCGCCGACCCCGGCGGCGCTGCGGCCCTGCTGGACGAGCTCGGGGGTGTGGGGCCGAGCCTCGAGTACCGGGTCGCGGACCTCGAGCGCCCCGAGGCGCCGGCCGAGCTCGTCGACGCGACGATCGATCGCTTCGGCGCGATCGACATCGTCGTGGCCAACCACGCACGCAGCTCGACCCAGGCGTTCGCCGACGTCACCGTCGAAGAGCTCGACCGCTGCTGGGCGATCAACGCGCGCTCGTGCGTCCTGCTCACCCGACGCCTGGCGGAACGGCGCGAGCCGGGCCCGGGCGGCCGCGTGGTCTACTTCACCTCGGGCCAGCACATCGCGCCGATGGCGGACGAGATCGCCTACGCCATCTCGAAGGGGGCCCTCCACCAGATGACGGCCACGCTCTCCGACGCCGTCATCGACCGGGGCATCACCGTCAACTGCATCAACCCCGGTCCCATCGACACCGGCTACGCCACGGGCGCCAGTCACGAACGCATCGCGCGGATGTTCCCGGCCGGGCGCTGGGGTACGCCGGAGGACGTCGCACGGCTCGTGGCCTGGCTCGTCAGCGACGAGGCCTCCTGGATCACCGGGCAGGTCCACGATCACGAGGGCGGCTTCCGCCGCTGGGCGCGCTGACGGGGCGACGGCCCGGACCGCTCAGGGGACCTGGCGCAGGGCCCCCGCGATACGCCGGGCGTTCTCGGCGAGACGCGCCGGGTCGCCCTGGCGTCGGCCGTGGAAGGCGATCGGGTCTCCGTGGTTCCGCGGGATCAGGTGCATGTGGTAGTGGAAGACCGTCTGCCCGGCGGCCGCGCCGTTCAGCTGATGGACGCCGATGCCATCCGGCGAGAGCGCTCGCTTCAGGGCCAGCGCCAGGCGTCGCGAGGCGCGCATCACCGCGTCCAGGGTGGCCGGATCGGTCTCGAGCAGGTTCTCGGAGTGCGCCCGGGGCACGATCAGCAGGTGGCCATCGCCGACCGGGGCGATGTCCATGAACGAGACGAGGCGCTCCTCCTCGTGGACCCGATGGCAGGGGGACTCGCCGGCGACGATCGCGCAGAAGATGCAGTCGTGCGGGGGGCTCAAACGTAGTGCAGCCAGCGCTCGTACTTGCGTTCGCGACCGGCGACGACGTCGAAGAACGCGTCCTGCAGCGTCTTCGTGACGGCGCCCCGTCGCCCCGCGCCCACCTGGCGGTGGTCGATCTCGCGGACCGGCGTCACCTCGGCAGCCGTGCCCGTCAGGAACACCTCGTCGGCCACGTAGAGCTCGTCGCGGGTGACGGGCGCTTCGTGCACGGTCATGCCCTTGTCGCGCGCCAGCTCGATCACCGACGAACGGGTGATGCCCTCGAGGACGTTCGCGATGGGCGGTGTCTTGATGACCCCATCACGGACCACGAAGAGGTTCTCGCCCGACGCCTCCGCGACCAGGCCGGCGGCGTCGAGCAGGATCGCCTCGTCGTAGCCGTCCAGCAGCGCCTCGCGCTTGGCGAGGATCGAGTTCACGTAGTCGCCGCAGGTCTTCCCTTTCTGCATCTTGGCGTTCACGTGGTGGCGCGTGAAGCTCGAGACGCAGGCGCGGATGCCGCGCTCCATGCCCTCGTCGCCGAGGTACTTGCCCCAGGGCCAGCAGACGACAGCCACGCGAATCGGGTTGTTGGCCGGGTTGAGCCCCATCGCGCCGTCCCCGATGAACACCAGCGGGCGGATGTAGCCCTCGGGCAGCCGGTTCGCGCGAAGGCAGGCGACGATCGCGTCGGTGATCTCGTCTCGAGAGAACGGAACCTGGAGCAGGTTGATGTGCGCCGACTCGAACAGTCGCCGGACGTGTTCGGGCAGCCGGAAGATCGCCGAGCGCCCGTCGTCGGTTCGGTAGCAACGGATCCCTTCGAAGACGCCGAGCCCGTAGTGCAGCGTGTGGGTGAGCACGTGCACTTGCGCCTCGTCCCACGGCACGAGTGCCCCGTCGAGCCAGATCTTCTCGCCGCGGATGCCGGTGCTCACGCCCTCTCCGCTTCGCTACCGACGCAGGATGCGTTGCACGAGGGACTTCGACTTCTCGCGCCGCAGGTTGATGAGCCGTAGCTCGCGAAGCGCTTCGAGGCAGTCGGGATCCAGCTGGATCGCACGCGAGAACATCTTGGCAGCCACGTCCTGGCGCTCCTCCACCAGAGCCATTCGACCCAGGAACAGGTAGGGCTTCGCGCGATCGGGCGCCAGCTTCCGTCCCTTCTGCACGTGACCGTAGGCGCGCTTGAGGACGGTCGCATCGAGGGGCGCGGTGAGGTGGAGAGCCCATCCCAGGCACGCGTGGTACTCGCCCTCGTCTGGATAGGACTCGACGGCGGCCTGGAAGTGGTTGAGCGCGGTTTCGGGCCGACGGGCACGGAGCGCGGCCTCGCCCTTCTGGAACTCGAGCTCGGCGCGAACTGCACGCTGGCCTTCGTCGATCTCCTGCTCGAGCTTCTTGCGCTCCGACTCCGCACGCAGGTACTTGAGGCGGCTGGTCTCGTCACTGATCTCCTCGTAGGCGGCGGAGACCTGGGCGAACACCTCCTCGGCGAGGCGACGCACGGCGTCGCCCGACGCCGCGAAGCGATCCGGGTGGGTGCGCTTCGCGAGCGCTGCGTAGGCGTCGCGGATCTCCTCGTCGTCGCAGCTCGGGTCGACTTCGAGCACCCCGAAGGCGTCGAGATCGCGCATCCGCTCCGCCATCTCCGCCAGCTCCGCGCGCAGGCCGGCGGAGCCGTCCGTGGCATCCGACGCGGCGGTCGCCGGCCGGGGTCGCGCGGCGGCCTCCCGTTGCACCGGCTCGGCCGACGGGTCCCGCAGCTCGACCAGCTCGAGCACGGAGAGCGCGAGCAGCGAGCGGCGCAGGGCTTCGGTCCCGCGGGCCAGCGTGCCGAGCGAGGTCGTGCCGTCGAGCCGGTCGAGCAGGCCCCGCTCCGTCGCGCCCAGCTCGACGTCCTGGAACTGGTAGAAGGGGCTGGTGCCGCGCACGACGAGACGCTCGGAGCGCTCTTCGAGGTAGCGGTCGACCGCCGCGATCGGCATGCGCTCGCGAACGCCCGCCAGGATCAGGTTCGCCGGGCTCTGCTTCAAGGCCAGCGTGTTCGCGTTGCTCTTGATGCGGGTGCCGGGGAAGAACTTGGCCCGTCCCTTCGCCCAGGCGAAGACCTCGAGCAGCTTCTCCTCCGCCTGTCGGTTGAGCGCCACGGCCAGGTCGGCCTCGTCCAGCATCTGCATCGCGACCAGCACCCGGCCCATCAGGCCCTCACCCGCCTTCACGCGCAGCAGCGACTCGTGCAGCACGTCCGGCGTGATCTTGCCGCTCGCCACCAGGAGCTCGCCGAGCGTCTCGTTCACCAGGTTGGAGCGGACCGCCACCGGCATGCCGTCCCGCACCTGGACCTGCTTCTTCTTCTGACCGTCTTCGATGGCGAGCACGCCGCTCGCGCGCAGGCCATGCACATGGTGCAGCAGCGCGGCGAACGGGATCTCTTCGAAGCTGCCACCGAGCGCCGCGGCCTTCTTCGCGGCTCGCTGGGACGCTCCCTGGCGGGCATGCTCGGCGACGAGGGCCAACAGTCGATCGAGCGGGACGGGCTTCTTCAGCAACGCCGCCGCGGCGAGGTCGCACGCCAGGCGCTCGTTCTCGGGCGTGAACGTGCAGCCCGAGATCATGAGCACCGGCGTCTCGGAGAGCGCCTCGTCGGCGCGCAGCCGTTCCAGGACCCCGAAGCCGTCCAGCCGGGGAAGCATCATGTCGAGCGTGACCAGCGCCGGATCGAGCTCCTGGATGCGGCGCAGGGCCGTCTCGCCGTCGTGCGCCAGCTCCACCCGATAGCCCGCCTGCCCGAAGGCGCGCGACAGGATCTGGCAGTAGTGGCGGTCGTCGTCCGCGCACAGAATGGTGGCAGCCACCGCATCCCCCCGGTCCGAGACGTATCGGCAGCTCGGACGCTTCGTTGACCCTCAATGGGTGGCCCCCGCCACGACGAGGCCTCCCCGCAGGTCAGCGCAGCCCGGGATCGGCAGCCGGTGCGCAGGCCTCGCGCAACAGGGCGGCAAGCGAATCCCGCCCGGGGCCGCGCACCACGCCGCGCTCCGTGATCAGCGCCGTCACGAGCTCCGCCGGCGTGACGTCGAAGGCCGGGTGCCGCACCGGAACGCCTTCGGGGACCAGCGCCGTGCCCGCGAGCGAGGCGACCTCTTCGCGCCCCCGCTCCTCGATGGGGATGGCGGTGCCGTCGGGCGTGCCGAGGTCGATGGTCGAGCAGGGTGCGGCGACGTAGAAGGGGATGCGGTGCGCGCGGGCCAGCAGCGCCAGCCCGTAGGTGCCGATCTTGTTCGCCACGTCGCCGTTGGCCGCCACGCGATCCGCACCGACGATCACCAGATCGATCTCACCGCGTTGCATCAGGTGGGCCGGCATGCCGTCGGTCACGACGGTCAC
>JBFIYM010000094.1:0-17331 GCA_041605395.1 Myxococcota bacterium
CACCTCGCGTTCGGGCAGGGCATCCACTTCTGCCTCGGCAAGAGCCTCGCGCGCCTCGAATCGCTCGTGGCCTTCGAGGAGCTCCTGGCCGCAGCTCCCGACTACGAGCTCGACGGCGCGGCGCCCTGGCTGCCGTCGATGTGGGCGCGGGCGCACGTCCGGGTGCCGGTCGCGCTCGGTCGCTGAGCGGCGGCGCGGGCCGCGCGATGCGCCTCAGCTCTCGATGAAGCGCGCGCGGTACTCCGCGAACTCGCGCTCGATGGCCTCGCGGGTGAAGCCGAACGTCTCCATCGTGTACTCGTGGGGCGGCCGGTGCTCGCGCGGGTTCGCCGCGACCCAGGCGCGCATCGCCGCCTCGGCGGCCGGCGTGAGCGGGCGGCCCACCGCGTCGTAGATGCGTCGCACGGCGCCGAGCGGATCGCGAGCCACGTCCCGATAGGAGACGTCCAGGCAGGGGTCGGCCGGAAGCCGCTCACGCGCTGCCAGACAGCGCCGCAGCGCCCCCGCATAGCGCTCGAGACACTGCCGGCCCACCTCGCGCGCGTCGGGCTTCTCGGTCGCGAGCCCCCAGAGCGCGTAGTACATGCTGGCGACCGACGGGATCGTCTCGAGCGGGTCGCGGTGGGTCTGGATCACGCGGGCGCCGGGGAAGGTCTCGAGCAGCAGCTCGAGGAAGCCGAGATGCATCGGCGTCTTCAGCACCCAGCCCTCGGCGGTCTCGCCCCGGCGCCGCTTCTGCCACTGGAGGAACTGGAGGAGCCGGTGCAGCAGCGCGTACGCCGGACGGAGGTCCTGCCCGTCGAGCCACGCCCGGTAGCTCGGCAGGTTCGCCCCCGACTCGGGCACGTGCGACAGGAACGCGTGCTCCATCAGCATGATCTCTTCGTCGGGGCCCTCGGCGTCCCACGGGTGGATCGCGGCCAGCACCGGCTGGTGCGCGAGGATCCAGTCGACCTGCGCGTGCGCGGCGGCGACGCGGGGGTCCGGCCCGCTCCAGTCCCAGCCCGGGAAGGGGGCGGGGAAGCGCACCTCCCACCAGCGCGCGGCGTGGAGGCCGGGGTCGCTGGAGAGCAACCGGTGCAGCATGGTGGTGCCCGTGCGCGCGAGCCCCACGATCACGAGCGGCGCGCCGATCTCCTCGGCGCGGATCTCCGGATGATCCGCCTCGTACTGCTCGAGGACGTGGCGCATGACGAGGCTCTCGACGATGCGCGCGTGCTGGGTCGCGCGACCCTCGTCATGGAGGCCGGCCTCGCGGTCGAGCGAGTGGAGCAGCCGGCGCAGCGGCTCGACGAACGACTCGTCGTCGAAGCGCGCGCGACCTGCCTTCGCGTGGGCCTCGTCGAGGATCGCGGCGAGGTCGAGGCTCGTCGGGTCGAAGGCGGACTCGGCCATGGCGTCCCGGTAGCATATCGGGCGTGCAGCCCGAAGACGTGCGCACAGCGTCCGACGTCGTCGCACTCGGCCGCGAGCTGCTCGACGAGGACCCGGCACGCGCAGCGCACGTGCTGCACGTGGCGTCGGTCTGGCGTGGCGACGACGGCGCGGCGCGCGTGCTGCGGATCGGGCCTGCGACGCCCAGGAGCCGACACGACCGCTTCCTGCTCGCGCTCGCGAGGGCACGCGCCGAGGCCATCGTGACCACGGGCAGGATCCTCCGCGAGGAGCCCGCCCTCACCCACGGCCCGGTCGGGCCCGCCCCGCTTCGAGCCGCGCTCGAGGCGTGGCGCCGCGAGCGGCTCGCGCTCGAGGCCCCGCCCTGGCTGCTGGTGCTCTCGTCGGGTCGGGGCCTCGACCCCGCGCATCCCGCCTTCCACGGCGCGGCCCGCCCGATCCTGTTCGTGCCTGCTGCCGCCGCGGCCGGGCTTCGGGATCGCTTCGGAGCGACCGAGGTCGGGATCGCCACGGTGCCGGCGCCTTCGCTGCGCCTGGCGCTCGATCACCTGCGCGACCTCGGCGCCCGTCGCATCACGATCGAGGCGGGACCGACCACCGCGCGCGCCCTGTACGAGGCGCCGGTGGCCGTCGACGAGCTGTGGCGGGCGAGCTACCGGGGCCCGCGCCCCGACGACGGCGTGATCGGGGAGTCGTTCGCCAGCGACGCGCGCTGCGAGGCGGCGCTCCCGCTCGGCACGCGGCCGGTGGTCCGCGAGGAGGCGAGCGGCGCCTGGAGCTTCGAGCGGCGCTGGCGCTCGCCCGGGTGAGCCGGGGTCGGCTTGACCGGGCCGGATTCGACCGCCACGCTCTACCCTCTTGAGGTTCGAAACCCTCCTCAGCATCCCGGCCCAGCAGGTCGGCGCCCTCGTCAGCGAGGCGTGGGGGGCGTTTCGACGCAACTCCACCTACGCCGACGTGCCCTCGCTCTCGCCCAGCATGGGCCTCGTCGGCGAGGCGCTGCTGGACCGCACCTTCACGCTGATGACCAGCGTGATGGTGGGCGTCCCGGTCCCCGAGGCGGTGCGACGCATGGTGGACGACCTGGTCGCCGCCTGCGCCTTCTACGAGGAGAACGGCTGGCTCGCGGATCCGCGCGGCTACCACCGGGACCCGCCGCCCTTGACGGACGTGGAGACCACCCTCGGGGCGAGCTTCGCGGGGGCCCGGCGCCTGGCCTACCGGCACCTGCGCTTCCCGAGCGGCTACGCCCCGCACGAAGGGGAGCCGGGGCGCGAGCGCTGGCTCGCCCACCCCGAGAACGGCACCGCCCACGTCTACGTGCTCGAGCACGAAGAGCCGCGCCCCTGGCTGGTGGGGGTCCACGGCTTCGCGATGGGCACGCCGCTCGTGAACTTCGCCGGCTTCCCCGTGCGTCTGCTGCACGAGGAGCTCGGACTGAACCTGGCCTTCCCGGTGCTGCCGCTCCACGGGCCGCGCGGGATGGGCGGCATGAGCGGGGGCGAGGTGCTGAGCCCCGACTACCTCCGCATGGTGCACCTGTTCGCGCAGGCGCTCTGGGACGTGCGCCGAACGCTCAGCTGGATTCGCGCCCGGAGCGACGAGCCGATCGGCCTCCACGACATCTCGCTCGGAGGCTACGTCTCCGCGCTGACCGCGGGCTTCGAGCCCGACCTGGGCTGCGTCATCGCCGGCATTCCCCCGGTCGACTTCCCGAGCCTGGCCAACGACAACCAGCCCTGGATCATGCGCCGCTACGACGACGAGTTCGAGGTGGACTGGAAGCTGGTGCGGACCGGGAGCCACGTCGTCTCCCCGCTCGCCTTCCCGCCGCTGGTGCCGCACGAGCGACGCTTCATCTACGCGGGCCTCGCCGACCGGGTGGTAAAGCCGTACCAGCCGCGCGCGCTGTGGCGCCACTGGGACGAGCCGGAGATCCACTGGTTCTCCGGCGGCCACGTGCTCGGCATCTGGAACCAGAGCATCCGCGACTTCATGGTGCGGGCGCTCGAGAGCGTCGGGATGGCCCGGGCGGCCTAGCACCGGTCGCCGGACGGTGGCTCAGGAAGCGCGCACCACGCTCAGCCTCGCCTTCCGCTTCTTGGCCTCGCGCAGCAGCTCCTCGAAGCTCTCGCGGACGCCGTCGCGGAAGCGGGCGAGGTCGGGGACGCGGTCGAAGTCGGCGTTCAGGGCCACGCAGAGCTTGCCGTCGTAGCTCAGCACGGCGACCCCGAGGCCGGCCTCGTCGCCGAGCGGCACCGTGCCGAAGGCTTCCACCAGGCGCGCGCCCGAGAGGTAGAGCGGCAGCTGGGCACCCGGCACGTTCACCAGGCGCAGGTGCTCGGGCTTGCGGTTCGCGACGGCGCGCGCGCCGAGGGCGAGCAGTCGCGAGCCGATCCAGCGCTCTTCGCCAGCCAGCGCCGCGGCGCCAAGCGGGGGCGTGGTGCGACCGAGCGCCTCCGTGTGCTCGCGAACGCGCTCGAGCCGACGCACCGGGTCGGTTTCCCAGACCGGCAGATCGATGTGCCACTCGCCCACGCCCTGGCGGCGCTCGCCGCTGCGCAGGCTCACCGGCACCGCCGCCCGGAAGTCGAGCGTGGTGGCGCTCACGTGGTGGGCGCGCAGGTAGCGCGTGACCGCGCCCGTCATGGTGGCGATCACGACGTCGTGGATGCTGCCGCCGAACTCGCGGCGCACCGTCTTCGCGTCGTCGAGCGAGAGCACGAGGTACTCGCAGCGTCGGTGCGGGCCGACCGGGCCCGTGAGCGGCGTCTCCTGGAGCGGGCGGATCGAGTAGCCGAGGGCCCGGGCCAGGCGTCGCGACGCCTGCCGCAGCTCGGTGCCGAGGTGGTCGGCCTCGCGGAAGTAGCGCTCGACGCGCCGGATCGCCTGGCGCGGGAGCCGCATCTGCCGCAGCAGCTCGTCGCGCGCCAGCTCGGCGACGCTCGGCATCGGCCGCGGCACGAAGGCCGCCGGCTCGCCGGGCATGGCCGTGGCGTCCGGGGTGAGCAGCGCCTCGAGCAGATCGCCGCTGGCCTCGGCCATCGCGAGGTGCGTCTTCACGAGCAGCGCGAAGCGGCCGCCCTCGAGCCCTTCGAGCACCCAGCACTCCCAGAGCGGGCGCGAACGATCGAGGCGCTGGGCCTGGACGCGCGAGGCCACCTGGCGCAGCTCGCTGAGGCCGCCGGGCCGGGGCAGGCTGGTGTGGCGCAGGTGGTAGTCGAGGTTGAACTCGTGGTCGTCCACCCAGACCGGATGGTTCTCGAGCGGGATGCGCCGCAGCTTGCGCCGGTAGTGGGGCACCTGGGGCAGGCGGAACTCGATCGCCCGCCGCAGCTCCGCGATCTGGACGCCGCCGTCGGGGCGCCCGAGCGGGCCGGGCTCGAAGACGGCGATCATGCCCGTGTGCTGGAACTGCCGTGAGGACTCCATCTCGAGCAGGCCCGCACTCTCGTGGCTCAGGCGCTCGTAGGCGTAGCGCGGCATCAACGGTCTCCCTTCTCGGCCGGGTCGCGGCGGATCCCTTCGAGCGCCATGTCCACCATCGGAGCCACCATGTCGGGCTTGATCTGCGTGCCTCGGAAGAAGAGTCGCACGGCGATCGGCCCCACGATCAGGTCCGAGGCCAGATCGAGGTCGAGGTCGCGCGCCAGCTCGCCGCGCTCGACGGCGCGACGCAGCGCCGCGCCGAGCGGGCGGCGACGATCGCGCAGCAGCGGATCGAGGAGCTCCCCGAGCTCCGGGTTGTGGCGGCGCTCGGCCGCGAGGCTGGGATAGACCGTCACGAGCGGCGTCGCCAGGAAGCTCCGCAGGTACTCCGTGAGCATCGCCTTGAGATCGCCTGCCAGGGTTCCGGTGTCGACGTCGGTGAAGGCGGGGAGCTCCCGGAAGGCGTCGACCACCAGCGGCAGCTTCGACGGCCAGCGCCGATAGATGGTCGCCTTCCCGACGCCCGCCCGCTGCGCCACGCCCTCGACGGTCAGCGCCGAGAAGCCCACCTCGGTGAGCAGCTCGAGCGTGGCGTCGAGGATCGCCTGGTGGGCGACCTCGCTGCGCGGTCGCCCGGCGCTCGCCCCGCCGTTGCTGCCGCGTGATTCGCTGCGTGCGTCCGTGGACAAGCTGGGGATCCCCTCGGGGGAAACCGCCAATGCGGCCCTGGGATTACGATACTATACGTTCCGTTTACATTCAGCGGTGCCCGAAAACCGAAGGCCTACGGCCCGGTTCGCACGCCGCGCCGGTAGAATCGCCGGGCCGCGGCGGCCGGTCGGCCACGGGGAAGACGCTCGGACACGCTCGGACAGGAGGGGCGGAATGGCGGCGATGCCCGCGCGCTGGGATCTCGAGGTGGACGTGGTCTCGATCGGCTCGGGGCTCGGGGGCCTCTCGGCGGCGATCGTGGCGCACGACCAGGGCGCGAGCGCGGCCGTGCTCGAGAAGGCGGGAAAGCTCGGCGGTCTCTCGGGCTTCGGCGGCGGTGAGGTCTTCGTGCCCGCCAACGAGCCCATGCTCGCGCTCGGCCTCGAAGACACCAAGGAAGAGGGGCGCCAGTACTACGAGTTCATCGGCGCCGGCTTCCAGAGCCAGCCCCACCAGGAGAAGCTGCTCGCGACCATGCACGAGGCCGTCGGCTACTTCGGCGAGAAGGCGGGCGTGCGCTGGAAGGCCTGTCAGGGCCTTCCCGACTACTACTATCCGCGCGCGCCCGGCTCCAAGGCCTCGGGCCGCTATCTGTCCGTCGATCTCTTCGACGCCAAGACGCTCGGCGAGTGGCAGCAGAAGACCTGGCTGACGCCGATCATGCCGCCCGGCGCACTCCACGAAGAGATGTACGCGTGGGGCGGCCTCGCCAAGGTCACCACCTGGGACTACGAGCTGCTCGGCAAGCGCATCGCGGAGGATCTCCGCACCTTCGGCCCCGGCATGATGGGCTACTTCGTGAAGGCCGCCGTGATCGATCGCAAGATCCCGGCGTTCACCGAGACGCCCGTCCGGCAGCTGATCGCCGACGAGAACGGACGCGTCGTGGGCGTGCGCGCGGAGCGCGAGGGCAAGGACTTCTTCGTCCGCGCGAAGAAGGGCGTGATCCTCGCCGTCGGGGGCTACGACCACAACAAAGAGCTGGCGTGCATGTACGAGGAGTTCCCGGACTGGAACGGCGTGTTCCCGGCCTACCTCGACGGCGACCACATGGTGCTCGGGCCCGAGCTCGGCGCCGCCATCGCCAGCGTGCCGCCGACGAACCTCGCGCTGTTCTACGGCTATCAGATTCCGGGCGAGGAAGTCGAGGGGCGACCCTTCTGGCGCTCGTCGTGGGAGGGCGGCTGCCCCCACGCGATCTGGGTGAACAAGAACGGCGAGCGCTTCTGCGACGAGTCCTTCTACAAGGAGTATCAGCCCGAGATCCGGAAGTGGGACGGCAAGCGGCAGGAGCAGCCCAACACCGACATCCATCTGATCTTCGACGGCAACTACCGCGAGCGGTACCCGCTCGGCTCCTTCATGCCCGGACAGGAGCTGCCCGAGGGCATGGTGGTCGTAGCGGACACGCCGCGTGAGCTGGCGCAACGCCTCGAGATCGATCCCGACCGCTTCGAGAACACGCTCGAGCGCTTCAACGCCAACGCCGAGAAGGGCGAGGACCCCGACTTCGGGCGCGGCTCGTGGCCCTGGGCGATCCGCCTGGTCGGCGACCAGGACTACCCGAACCCGCTGCTCGGGCCGCTCTCGAAGCCGCCCTACCACGCCGTGCGGCTCCGCCCGGTCTCGGTGGGCATCAACTCGCACGGCCTCAAGTGGAACCTCGATGCGCAGGTGCTCCACGTGCGCGGCAACCCCATCCCCGGCCTCTATGCAGTCGGGAATTCGGCGGCGCTCGTCGACCTCGGGGGCGGCTACCAGAGCGGCACCAGCAACTCGCGCGCCATCACCTGGGGCTACGTCGCCGGCCGCCACGCCGCGGCGCAGGCCTAGCGCGATCCAAGGAGCCCCGTGCCCGAAGCGGAGTACAGCACCACCGCGCAGCTCCCGGTCCCGGTGATCTGGGAGTTCGTGCGCGAGATGGACAACTGGGCGCACTTCCTGCGCGGCTACCAGTCGCACGAGAAGCAGAGCGACACCGACTCCGTCTGGGTGCTGAAGGGCGACGTCGGCATGGTGGCCCGCACCGTGAAGTTCCAGGTGCACATCGACGAGTGGGGGGAGCCCTCGCTGGTGCGCTTCAGCCTGAAGGGCCTGAACGAGCCGATGCAGGGCGGCGGCGAGTTCCGGCTCGAGTCCCACGAGGGCGGAAGCGCGGCCGCCGAGGAGCCGGTGAAGCTCGGCTGGTTCGCGCGCTTCGTGCGCTGGCTCTACCAGCTCTTCGCGGGCAAGACCGAGCGCGCCACTCCGACCGCTGCCACGCCGGGCGCCGCGGTGACTCGGCTCCGCTTCCAGCTCCGCGTCCAGCCGGGGGGCCCGATGGGGCCGATGGTGGACGCGCTCATGAAGCCCCTGATGTTGCCCGTGGCCGAGGAGCTCGCCGATCGCATCATGGCCGAGCTCGAGCGACGCCACGGCCAGAAACCCTGACGCCCGACCCCGGAGGCCAAGCCATGGTCGAATACGATCCCTTCCTGCCGCAGGTCATCGAGGACCCGCATCCCGTCTACGCGAAGCTGCGCGAAGAAGACCCGTGCTGCTTCATTCCGAAGTACGACACGTACTTCCTGTCGCGCTTCGAGGACATCTGGAACGCCTCGATGGACGACAAGAGCTTCTCGACCGAGAGCGGATCGACCTTCGCGCAGCTGGTCAAGAAGATCCAGCCCGTGACGCCCATGATCAACAACATGGACCCGCCGCGGCACACCCACCTGCGCGCCAAGGTGGTGCCCTACTTCACGCCGGGCGGCGTGCGCAAGCTCGAGCCGCAGATCGCGCAGTTCGTGGCGGACGCCTTCGCCGAGGTGAAGGACCAGCCGCAGGCCGACCTCTTCAACGACTTCGCGGCGAAGGTGTCGGTGAAGGTCGCCTGCCTCGCCAACGGCTTCGCGATGGAAGACAGCGACATGCTGAACGCGCTGGTCTGGCGCTTCTTCGGGCGCGAGGAGGGCGTCGAGGGCATGACCCAGGACGGCGTCAACGCGATGATGGAGATGTTCGCCTACTTCGGGGAGCTGATCGCGAAGCGCCGCGCCGCGGGCGCCGACCGCGAGAACGTGGTGGACCTGATCTGTCGCTACCGCGACGAGCAGGGCAAGGAGCTCGACGTCGAGTCGGCCTCCTCCCACCTCTCGATGTTCCTGATCGGGGGCGCCGAGACCTTCCCGAAGACCTTCGCCAGCGCGGTGCTGCGCTTCTGGCAGCACAAGGACCAGCGCGCCGCCCTGGTGAAGGACCCCACCCTGATCCCCGAGGCCTACCGCGAGGTGCTCCGCTACGACATGCCCACGCAGTTCCTGATGCGCAAGGTCCTGCAGCCGGTGACCTTCCACGACAAGACCCTGCAGCCCGGGCAGAACGTCGCCTTCCTCTACCCGTCGGCGAACCGCGATCGGCGCGAGTTCGAGGACCCGGACCGCTTCGACATCCGGCGGCGCGCGCCCCGCATCCTCTCCTTCGGCCACGGCATCCACCTCTGCATCGGGCAGCACTTCGCGCGGATGGAGGCGAAGCACTGCATCCAGACGCTGCTCGACTGGGCGCCCGAGTACGAGGTGAAGTCCGACCAGCTGGTACGGCTCAAGACCGAGTTCGTGCAGGGCTGGGAGTCGATGCCGGTGGCGTTCGGCTGAGGGCCCAGCCGCGCCCGCGAAACACGAATTGACAATCCCGACGCGAGGGTCTTGAATCGGGGCGACCGGCCACATCCCGGCCGGTCAGTCGCTGAAGTCGTCGAAGCTGCACCGAGTCGAGGATCGTGTTGCCGTTGTTTGCTGCCGCTGCCGGGCGTTGGGCCTGACCGTTGCCGGTCCCCTGCCGCCTCGGGCCCCCCTACGTCGTCCTCTTCGGCGCGATCTCCGGGATCGTGGCGGGGGCGGAGCCGGTGCGGGCAGAGGCCTCGCTCGTGGTAAACCCCGAGATCTGGATCGGGGGCTGGGCCGCGGCGGTCGCTTCCCTCTCCGCGCTCTACATCTTCGATCGGCGCCATCGGGCCAACCACCTGCACGCGGCGAGGCGCGTGTCGCCAGTGCCCATGACGCGCGACCACATCGTGCCGGCGGCGACACCGACGGTGGCTGCGGTCGCCGCGCTGGCTACCCCCGAGCCCGAACCCAGCCCCGCTCCGCGGCGCAGCATCGAGCAGCTCCTCAAGCGGAAGCCCGGCGCGCCGGCAGACGCCCCGCTGCCGCTTTCCCCGCGTGCGGACGCGGAGCCGCGCGCGGAGGAGCCGGCGCTGCTGCGCCGGCTCCGCGAGCGGGGAGCGCTTCTCGCGAGCGTGGCTGCGCCTGCCGAGCTCGGAGTCGCGGAAGCGGCGGCCGCCGCGTCGCAGGCGCCGAGCGAGCCGGCCGCCGAGGATCGGCGCACCGAGGCGCCGGAGCCGGTCGCGCCCGTCGGCACCGCGGCCCGTTGCGCCGAGCTCCGGGAGGCCGGGCGCTTCGCCGACGCCGTGCGCCTCGCCCGGGACGGCCTCGCGCGCTACGCCGACGCGCCAGGTGCCCTGCTCCTCGAGCTCTCGCGGGCCACGTTCGCCCTCGGCGAGCACGAAGAGGCGGTCGACTCCGCGCGCGACGCGCTCTTCGTCTGGCGTAGCCGCGAGACGGTCGAGCACCTGATCTGGATCCTGACCGCGCTGCATCGCTTCGAGCCCGAGGACGGCGACGGCCTGCGGCGCGCCGCGTCGCGGCATCCGAGCCAGGCGCTTCTGCGGCATGCGGTCGCGGTGTACGAGCTGTCGTACGGAAGCCGCGACGTCGCGGAGGCGGAGCTGCGCGCGGCACTCGCACTCGACCCGGACCCCGAGCGCCGCGCAGCGATCGAGCGCGACCTGACGCGCCTGCTCGGCCCCGGGGCGTTGGACGCACCCGCCCCGGCCTGAACGCGGCTCAAGTCCCGCGGGCTCCATCCGAAGCGATCGACATGCGAAACCGGGCACACGTCGTGCTGGCGCTCGGCCTGGCGCTGGCGTCGGCGTCCCCGGCGCTCGCGACCGGGGGCATGTGCGGGGCGCCGAGCGAGCCCGTGCTGCTGGTGCTGGTCGCGACGCAGCAGCAGGTCGCCGGGGCCGCGGCGGGCCTCTCGCGCGCGAGGGCGCTCGTGAGCGAGAACGACACCGTGATCTTCGCGGACGGCCGTGCGGTGACCTCGGACCTCGAGGCGGCGAGCCGCCATCTGAATGCGATTGGCTGGGCCGAGCGGCGCATCGAGATCGCGGGCGCCGGCACCAGCACGCGCCCGCCGCCGCCCTCCCACACCAAGCGACGCCGCGGCTGACGCCGCTGACCCGGGCGCCCGGTGGGCGCCCAGGCTGGCGCCCGGTGGGCGCCCGAGCTCAGTGCGGCAGGCGATTCAGCGTGTACCACGCCTCGCGCGACCAGAGCGACCGGCCCTCACCGTCGCGGATCTGCGGCGCCACCTCGAGGTGGACCACGCGCCCCGGCGCCAGGTCGTCGACGCGCAGGAACAGCGTGCGCCGGTCGCGAGCGAGCTCCAGCGCCGAGACGGCGAGCGTGCGGGAGTCGCGCTTCGGTCCGCCGTACTCGGCATCCGGCCGGTAGCTCCAGTCGCGGACCGAGACGTCCGCCGGCCCGACGCGCACGTCCGGGCCGATCGGCTCCGTGAGCTCGACGGCGAGGCCATCGGGACGGACCCGCACGGCGAGCATCTCGAAGGTGGGGCGTCCGTTCCAGGTGAGGCGCTGGAGGCCGAACCAGTGCTTCTCGGGCTGCCCCCAGTCGCCCGGCCCCCCGATGCCTCCCACGTAGAGCGCGCCATCCGGGCCCCAGGCCAGCCGGTTCACACCGGCCTCGAGGCCCTGCGAGAAGCGGAACACGGCACCCTGGAGCACGCCGTCCACCTCCTCGACGAACACGCGCTGGAGACCGCCGTAGTGCACGTCGCCGTGGATCCACTGGCCGCGCCAGGGGCCCACCTCGATGCCGACGGGCTGGCTCGGCGAGTTGCCGACCTCGGAGTGCGGGAGCCAGACCACCGGTGGCGTGACGGTGAGCCGCTCCGTATCCGGAAAACCCACGGCGCGCGAGCCGTAGAAGGCGCCGGGGGACACGTGCAGCACCTTGCTCGCGGGCAGCCAGTCGCCCTGGTTGTCGGTCACGAAGATGCGCCCGCCCGCGCCGAGGCCGATGCCGTTCGGCTCACGCAGGCCGAATGCCACCGTCGTCGCCGAGCCGTCGCGTGGATCGATGCGCACCACCGCGCCGCGTCCCGGCGCCTGCTCCGGCGAGCTCTTCCCCCCCGGCTCGACGGCGGTGGCCAGGTTGGCGTAGAAGGCGCCGTCGTGGTGGACGAGGCCGAACGCGAACTCGTGGAAGTTCGCGGTGCAGCGCCACTGGTCGGAGACGGTGTCGTAGCGGTCGATCTGCTCGTCGCCGTCCTCGTCGACGAGGCGCGTGAGCTCGTGCTTCTGGAGCACGTAGATCTCGCCGTCCACCACCGCGAGGCCGAGCGGCTCGAGCAGCCCCGCCGCGATGCGCTTCACGCCTCGATCGCGGCCGACCAGGTACACGCCGCCCTCGGCGTCCCAGGTGGCGACGGCGACGCGGCCGTCGGGCAGCACCCCGAGGCCGCCCACCCGGGGCTCCCAGTCGGGCGGACGGATCGTCTCGAGGTCGAAGCTCGGGTGCACGCCGGGCACCAGCCGATCGACGTCGATGTCGTGGGGGCCCGACGCACCCTGGGCCCAGCCGATCACGCGGACGATCGGCCCGAGCAGCCAGAGCGGGATGCGCCGCCAGCCCTCGACCTGCTCGGGCTCCGGGTCCGCCTGGGCCAGGATCCAGGCCACCATCGTCTCCGCGTCTTCGGCCGGGAGCTCCGGGTGCGGCGTCATCGGGGCCTCGCCCCAGACGCCGGAGCCACCCGAGAGCACGCGCCGGGCGAGCCGGGCGATCTCGTCCGGGCGATCCTCGTAGCGCCCGGCGATCTCGAGATAGGAGGGGCCGACGGTGCGGCGGTCGGGCGCGTGGCAGACGGCGCAGTCGCTCGCTTCGACGAGCGCCTGCCCCGCCGGCGCGTCGGCCAGCGGCAACACGGCGCGCGCGGGCTCGACGGGCTCTCCGAGCCAGGTGGTGAGCTCGGTGGCGCCGCTGGCACGCAGCGCGAGCACGGCGTCGCCGTCGCGCCCGACCTCGAGCCGTCCGTCGGTCGCGACCGGATCGTTGGGGCGGAGCCGGCCCAGGCGGAGACGCAGGCGGAGCCCGACCCCCGCCGGCCCGCCCGACACCGTGAAGCGACGCGTGAATCCACGCGCGCCGTCGGGCCCGTCGATGGCCTCGGGCGACTCCTCCACCCGGAGCCACGGGCCGCCGTCGCGGCCGACGTCGTAGCGCAACGAGGCGCGGCCGGCGTCGAGTCGATGGCCACGGTAGCGGGCCTGCGCGGCGCGGGACGTCCCGTCGACCACGATCTGCCAGGGCTCCTGCCACGGGCTCACGAGCCAGGCGCGCCCGCGGCTCTCGGGCTGCGGACCGTGGGTCCAGTCGTAGACGGCGCCGCGGAAGGCGACGCCGCCCTCCCAGAGCTTGTAGAGCGCGGCGCGCTCGGCGTCGTAGGCCGCCCACAGGTCCGGCCGCAGCGCGAGCACCAGCATGCGCGGCCGCTCGTCGAGCACCGCGCGGAAGGCAAAGGGATCGCGGCCGCACTCGCCGCCGTGCGAGGCCGACGCCGCGAGGGCTGCGGCGATTGCAAGCGCAGCGCCGGCTCGCCGCCTCAAGCCCGGGCCGGGCTCCGCACCACACGCGTGGCCGGGTCGGGGTGCTCCTTCGCCCCCACCCAGCGCAGACACATCGTGCCGCGCTCGTGGCCGGCGGTCTCGAGCCAGTTCGGGTGTCCGGGGTCGCGATGCGCCAGCACCAGCCGCACCGAGCCATCCGCCTCGGGCACGACCTCGCTGTGGTTCAGCGCGATCCGATGCCAGCGGTAGTCGAGCGACTCCATCCAGTGGTTGTTGACCTGGAAGTTCCAGTAGTCGCACGCGGGAGGACGCACCTCGATCCAGAGCTGCTCGTCCGGCGCGAGCTCCCAGTAGCCGTGGTAGTAGACGATGTTCGGGTCGCCGTGCGCGGCCGCGGCCACCTTCGGGTCGAAGCGCGGCAGCTCGTTCTTCCGCTTCGCGAAGCCCTCCGACCAGTCGGTGAAGATCGTGGCCGTGCCCTGCACGTAGGCCGCGGCCGCCGCGAGCGCGCGGTCGAGCGCCTCGGGCGTGAGGCCGGCGGGCGGCTCGCTCGCGCCCACCCGCTCGATCGAGAGGTCGGCGATGCGCTCGCTCGCCCGGCTCTGGTAGGTCTGGCGAACGATCAGCGTGCTCGAGTCAGGCTCCATGGGGAGCCAGTTGCCGGGCCGCCGTTCGCAGGAGACGGCGATCTCGAAGGCGCCGTCCGGCTCCAGCGCCAGGGTCTCGTCGTCGATGTAGCCGGTCTGCCCGGAGCGCCCGGAGGAGCCATAGCCGCCCGCGTAGGTGCCGATCCCGAGATAGTGGACGGAGTTCCGGCGGCCGCGGATCCGGTACTCGTACTCGCCCGAGATCGAGGCGCTCTGGTAGTGGTTGTCGGGGTTGTCCGCACCGATCTTCACGGTCTCGTGAGAGGGCCGACGGAACACCGGCGCCGCCGGGTCGGCGAACTCGAGGTGTTGCTCGAGGGCGGTGCGCAGCAGCCGCGTGAGGTACCGGAAGCCCTCGGCGCGATCGAGCGGGTCGCGCGGAGAGGCCTCGCGCAACACCACGGCGCCGGCCGCGAGCAGCGCGTCGCAGAAGTCGCGCCAGCTCTCGCCGGAGACGACGCGACGGACGGCGGCGGGCTTCTCGCTCATGGCGCCCCAGTATACTCGCGCGCCCCGCCGGTCGGCTCACCCAGACCGTCCATGCCGCCGCCAACCGCGCGGTGCTAGCCTCGCTCGCCCTCGTTCGGCGCGAGCGCCGGCCGGGGCCAGGAGGGCCGCATGAGCACGGAGCATCCGGCGCGCGCCGCCGCCGAGCGTTCGATGGAATGCGTCCACGCGAAGAAGCGGGAGGACTGGATCGCGAACTTCGCCGAGGACGGCCACATCGAGGACCCGATCGGCAAGTCGATGCTCGACCCGACCGGGGAGGGACACCGGGGCCGGGCCGCGATCGCCGCCTTCTGGGACCGCGTGATCGCGCCGAACCGCGTGATGTTCGACATCGACCGGTCCTACGCGTGCGGAAGCGAATGCGCGAACGTCGGCACGATCACCACGGTGATGGAGAACGGCGCCACCACGATCGTGAACGGCGTCTTCACCTATCGCGTCGACGACGAGGGCAAGGTCACGAACCTGCGGGCGTACTGGGAGATCGGGAACCTGAAGGTCTTCCCGCCCCAGCCCTGACATGCCGCGCGCCTGCTCGCTCTCGATCACCGTCTCCGCCGTCGGCTCGCTCTACGGGGACGACCTCGGCGCGCTCACCGAGCTCGCCCGCATCGCGGACGACACGGGCATCGACCAGCTCGTGATGCCCGACCACGTCGTGATGGGGCCGCACCTCGAGAACTATCCCTACGGGCGCTTTCCGCTCCCGCTCGAGGAGCCCTGGCCCGAGGCGCTCACGGTGCTGGCCGCCATGGCCGGGGCCTCGTCGCGGGTCCGGCTCGGGACCGGCGTGCTGATCACGCCGCTGCGGCCTCCCGCACTGTTGGCGAAGACGCTCGCCACGCTCGACGTGCTCTCGCGGGGCCGCCTCGAGGTGGGCGTCGGCACCGGCTGGCAGCGCGAGGAGTACGATGCCGAAGGGCTCGACTTCGAGCGCCGCTGGCAGCTCTTCGACGACGGGCTCCGAGCCTGCCGGGTGCTCTGGCGCGACGCGCCGGCCGCCTTCACGTCGCCGACCCTCTCCTTCCGCGACGTCTGGTGTTTGCCGCGGCCGCTCCAGGCTGGGGGGCCGCCGCTCTGGTTCGGCGTCGGCATCGGGCCGCGCAACCTCGCACGCATCGCCGAGCTCGGCGCGGGCTGGATGCCGATGGACTCGCGTCCCGCCACGCTGCGCGATGGCATCGTGAAGCTGCGCGGCGCCTTCGACGCCGCCGGCCGCTCCTTCGAAGGCTTCGGCGTGCGCGCGCACGTGTCCTATGCACGGCGCGCCGACAAGTCGCTCGACCTCGACGCCACGCTCGCGAGCATCCCCGGGCTGTGCGAGGCGGGCGCCACCTCGATCTCCCTCGCGCTGGCGCAGCTGGTGCGAAGCCGCGACGAGATCCCGGGGGTCTTCGCACGCATCGGGGCGTGGGAGGCGTGAGCGAAGATCCCGCAGCGCGGGCGGCGCCTTCGCGTGCCTACGCCAACTGGGTGCTGTTCCTGCTGCTGCTCGCCTACATCCTGAACTTCGTCGACCGGCAGGTGCTCGCGATCGTCGGGCTCGACGTGAAGGAGGAGATGGGGCTCAGCGACACCCAGCTGGGTCTGCTGCTCGGGCCGTACTTCGCGCTCTCGTTCACCCTGGCCGGCTTCGTGATCGCGCGCATCGCCGACGTGGGCTCGCGACGCAACGTGCTCGCGATTGGTCTCGCCGCGTGGAGCCTGTTCACGGCGGCCTGCGGCGTGGCGCGAAGCTTCGCCCAGCTCGCGACGCTGCGCTTCGCCGTGGCGATCGGAGAGGCGGCGGGCACACCGCCCTCGCACTCGCTGATCTCGGACTACTTCCCGCCCGCGCGGCGCGCGACGGCGATGTCGGTCTACGGCCTCGGCATCTACTTCGGGACCGGCTTCGGCTTCGCCGGCGGCGGCATGCTGCTCGAGTGGTTCGACTGGCGCACCGCCTTCGTGATCGCGGGCCTGGCGGGGCTTCCGGTGGCCCTGCTGGTGGTGCTGACGGTGCGCGAGCCCGTGCGGGGCGGCGGGACGGCGCCGCCCCAGGCGCTGCCGTCGGTGTGGCGGATGCTGCCCGAGGTCTTCGCGACGCGCACCTTCCGCTGGCTGATGGTCGCGGCCGCGTGCCAGGCCTTCCTCGGCTACGTCGTGCTCTCCTGGGGCGCGATCTACCTGCGGCGCGTGTTCGACATGTCGGGCGGCGAGGCGGGAGTCGCCTTCGGCGGGATCGCGGCCGTCGCGGGCGGCCTGGGCGCGCTCGGCGGCGGCGTGCTGGCGGATCACCTCGCCCGGCGCGACCAGCGCTGGTACGCGTGGCTCTCGGCGCTGGTCTCGATCGCGGCGCTCCCCTTCGCCGTCGTGTTCGTGATGGCCGGCGATCGCACGACGGCGCTCCTGGCCTTCGCGCCCTTCTACCTGATCAACAACACCTACCTGGGCTCGCTGTGGATGCTGGTCCAGAGCCTGGTGGCGCCGAACCTGCGCGCGACGGCGTCCGCCACGCAGCTCGCCGTCACGAACCTGGTGGGGTACGGCATCGGCCCCGCACTGGTCGGCTTCTCGAACGACGCCCTGACTCCGCGCTTCGGCGACGACGCCATCCGCTGGTCGCTGCTGGGCGCCGCCGTCGTCGGCGCCGCCAGCGCACTCTTCTTCTACCTCTGCGCCCGCACCCTCCGCGAAGACCTCCGCCGCACCGTTTAGAGTGGGGACGGTGTCTGGATCTGGGTTCCGCCACGCGGGGCGAATCCGAGAGCGTATTGTTGCGGCCTGGTGCCGCCGCCGTGCCAGGGGCGGGTGGACCGGCTCCTGCTCCGGACTCGGCCCCCCGTGGCGGTGGATCCGCGCATCTCGCTCCGCTCCGAGCAGCGGGCGGCGTCGGGAGCGGTTGCCGGCGCCAAAGGCCGGGCTGTACGTAGGGCCTGCCTTCGCCTCCGCAGGACCGGAATCCAC
>JBFIYM010000095.1:0-17098 GCA_041605395.1 Myxococcota bacterium
CGCGGCGCGGGTCGTGGTCCACGCAACGGGCCAGGTAGACGGACCCGAACGAGCCCCTCCCGAGCCGCCGGATCAGCCGGTAGCGGAAGCGGCCGCGCATCTCCCCGGCAGGCGCCCCGGGGGCGCCCGCGGAGCCGCTGGGAACGCGCACCGTAGGGGCCGTCTCCGTGTCCTTCTCGCTCACCTGGGAGAGAGCGGAAGGACCCCGCTCCGCCTTGAGGCCCCCCGGGCGACGCGGCGCCCGGGCCCTGCGTGGCGCGGCGCCGTTTCCCTCGGTATCCCCCCGTGAACCGGAGGGGGGAGGATCCGATGCCCGTCGACACCGCACTGCTCGAGTCGCTCTGCAGCCGCACCCTGGAGCGGACCGACTTCGCCGGCCTGGGCCGGCGCGACGAGGGCAAGGTCCGCGACAGCTACATCGGCGAGAAGCGCCGCACCATCGTGGTGAGCGACCGCGTCTCGTGCTTCGACGTCGTCGTGGGCACGATCCCGCTGAAGGGCCAGGTGCTGAACCAGCTGGCCGCCTTCTGGTTCGAGAAGACGCGAGCGATCGCGCCGAACCATCTGATCTCCGTGCCCGATCCGAACGTGTCGGTGGTGCGCGAGCTCGAGGTGCTGCCCGTCGAGTTCGTGATGCGCGGCTACCTGACGGGAGTGACCTCGACCTCGATCTGGACCGCCTACGAGCGCGGCGACGCGACCTACTGTGGGCACACCCTGCCGAAGGGTCTCCGCAAGCACGAGCGCCTGCCCGAGCCTCTGCTCACCCCGACGACCAAGGCCAAGAAGGGGGACCACGACGCGCCCGTCTCCCGCGCCGAGGTGCTCGAGCGGGGTCTGGTCTCCGAGGCCCTCTACGACCAGGCTGCGGCGCTCGCGGCGAAGCTGTTCCGCGAAGGTCAGGCCTGGGCCGCGAGCCGCGGCCTGATCCTGGCCGACACCAAGTACGAGCTCGGCCTCGACGAGAGCGGCACGCTGGTGGTGGCCGACGAGATCCACACGCCGGACTCCTCCCGCTACTGGTACGCCGACACCTACGAGCGCGTGATGCGCGAGGGCGGCGACCCGAAGGCACTCGACAAGGAGTACGTGCGCCGCTGGCTCGTGGAGCAGGGCTACCGCGGCGAGGGCCCGTCGCCCGCGCTGCCGGACGCGGTGCGCTGCGAGGCCGCGCGCCGCTACATCGAGGCCTTCGAGCGCGTGACGGGGCAGGACTTCGAGCCCGACGCCGAGCCTCCGGAGCCGCGGATCCGCCGCAACCTCGGCCTCGAGTGAGTTGGAGGTCGGGAGGCTCGAGCGCGCGGAGCTGGGCGCGGCCGTCGGGATCCTCGCCGAGGCCTTCCGCGACAATCCGCTGAACCGGGCCGCGATCCGCGCCGATCCCCCCGCGCGCGTGCGCTCGAACCGGGCGGGCATCCGTTCCTACCTCCCGCTCGCGCTGGAGGTCGCCCACGTCGCGGTGGCGCGCGAAGCAGGTCGGCCCGTCGGCGTGCTGGTGGCGACGCCGCCCTGGCGCTGGCCGCTCCCGGCCCCGGGCGCGCTCGGCCTGCTGCGCCTCCTCGTCGGGCAGGGCTTCGCCGTGGTGCGCCGCTGGAGCCAGGTGTCGGCCCGGCTCCGCGAGCATCACCCCGGGCAGCCGCACTGGTATCTGGCCACCCTCGGCGTCGCGCCCGAGCGGTGGGGGGCCGGCGCCGGGCGCGCGCTGCTCGGCGCCTTCGTGGCCCAAGCCGACGCGGACGGCAGTGCGGCCTACCTCGAGACCGATCGGCCCGAGCTGGAGGGGTTCTACCGGAGCGCGGGCTTTCGCGTTCGCGAGCGGATCGAGGTGCTCGACGTGCCCGTGCTCCTGATGGAGCGCCCGCCGCGGGGGCCCCGACTGGACGAGTCGGCCGCGGTGCCGACGTGATAGCTTCGTCCGAGCGAACGGAGGAGACGGAGCGCCTTGCCGCCTGAGAAGCGCGATCTCTACGACGTGCTGGGAGTCGCGCGCGACGTCGACGCGGAGGCGCTGCGCAAGGCCTACCGGAAGCTCGCGCGCCGTCACCACCCGGACGTGAACCCCGGAGACCAGAAGGCCGAGGAGCGCTTCAAGGAGGTCTCCGAGGCCTACGACGTCCTCTCCGACCCGGAGAAGCGGCGCAACTACGACGAGTTCGGCGAGGTCTCGCTCCAGGGCGGCTTCGACGCCGAGCAGGCGCGGCGGGCGCGGGAGGCCTTCGGCGCCCGCTTCGGCGCCGACCCGGGGCGCGGGGCCGGGGGCTTCGAGTTCCGCAGCGGCGAGCCCTTCGAGTTCGGGGACCTCGACGACCTGCTGGGCCGCTTCGGCTTCGGCGGGCGCCAGGGTGGCCGCGGCCGTTCCGCCGGGCTGCGCGGGTCGGACCTCGAGGCGAGTCTCGAGCTCGACTTCCTCGAGGCCGCGAAGGGCGGCGAGAAGCGCCTCAGCCTCCAGCTCGTCGGCGAGGACGGCCGTCCCCGCACCCAGACCCTCACCGTGCGGATTCCACCGGGCGTCGCCGACGGCGGACGCATCCGCCTGCGGGGCAAGGGCGCCCCCGGGCTCGGCGGCGGCCCGGCGGGCGACCTGTGGGCGCGCGTTCGCGTGCGGCCGCACCCCGTGTTCCGGCGCGACGGACGCGACCTGATCGTCGACGTGCCGGTGACGATCGTCGAGGCCATCCGCGGCGCGAAGATCGAGGTGCCCACCCTGGACGGGCGCGCCACCGTCACCGTGCCGCCCGGCACCGACAGCGGGCAGAAGCTCCGGCTGCGCGGCAAGGGCATCCCCGACCCGAAGGGCGGAGCGGCCGGCAATCTCTACGTGGTGATCCAGGTGCGCGTTCCGAAGGGCCTCGACGCCGAGGCCGAGGCTGCGCTCGACGCGCTCGCAGAGGCCGGGCCCGAGGACCCGCGCAAGGAGCTGTTCCGATGAGTCGCACCGCGATCGAGGAGGTGCTGCGCTTCCTGGGCGACGATGCGGCCCAGCTGCTCGAGCGGCTGCGCAGCGAAGGCCTGTTCGAGGAGCCGGAGCTCGAGTCCTACGAGGCCGAGGAGCTGCGAGTCGCCGTGCTCTGGATGCGCGACCTGGGCGTGAACCCGGCCGGTGTCGACGTCGGCCTCCAGCTCCGCCGCCGCCTCCTCGTCCTCGAGGACCGCCTCCGCCAGGCCCTCGAGCAGCTCGAGAAGTAACCCGCCGGGACGGCTCCCGGCGGGTCGGATCGCCCCACGCCGCTCGCCTCCCGTTATGCTGGGGCGGATGGATCCCTCGCCCCACGCCCGCCCCGCGAAGCGGCCCGACGACGGGCGCCTCGTCCGCGGCCGGCGCAGCCGCAGCAAGATCCACGCCGCCGCGCGCGCGCTGTTCGCCGAGCAGGGCTTCGACAAGACCACGCTCCGCGAGATCGCCGCGCGCGCAGGCATGGGCGCGAGCTCGATCTATCGCCACATCCGCTCCAAGGAGGAGCTGCTCGTCGACGAGCTCGGCGAGCTCCAACAGCGCGCGTGGACGCGGCTGCGGGCCCCCGCACTGCGGGCGCTCCCGGCCCGCGAGCGCCTGCGCCGCTTCCTCGACGTCGAGCACGCGTTGCTGGTGAGCGCCCCCGACCTCACCACGATTGCGCTCCGGGCGACGACGCACCCCGAGGCCCGTGTCGCCCGGCGCGCCCTGGCGCTCCAGGACCAGACCACCGGCCTGATCACCGAGATCCTCCAGTCGGCGCGCGCCCGGGGCGAGCTGCGCCGCGACGCCGACGTGCTCGCGGCCGCCCGCACGCTCACGCACGCGATCCACGGCGCACGACTGGCCTGGGCCAACGGGCTGCTCGACGCGGAGGCCTGCCGCGCGGCCATCGAGTCGGCGGTCGCGATCGTGTTCGACGGCATCGGTGCCCTGCGCCCGCCGCCCCGAGGAGGCCCGCCGAACACCCCATGAGCCGCCCCAGCCCCGACCTGCTGACCCTCCACGCCACCGCGAACCCCGACAAGCCGGCCGTGATCGACGACCGCCCGGACGGCACCCTGCTCCGCTGGCGCTACGCCGAGCTCGAGGAGCGCTCGAACCGGCTGGCCAACGCCATGCTCGGCCTCGGGGTCGGGCCCCGGGACCGGGTGATCTGGTGCGGGCCGAACTCGCCGGACGTCGTCGCCATGGGCCACGCCGCGCGCAAGATCGCCGCCACCGCGGTGCCGCTGAACTATCGCTTCACGCCCGACGAGGCGGCGTACGTCGTGGACAACTGCGACGCGGTCTTCGCCTGGGTGGACGCGGACCAGGCGCCGCTGTTCGCCGAGATCCGCTCGCGCTGCCCGAAGCTCCGGAACGTCGCGATCTTCGGCGGGCCCGCCGGCGCGGGGCAACTCTACGGCGAGGCGCTGCTCGACGTCGCCGCCACGCCCCCGGCGAAGCCCGAGCTCGAGCCGCACACGATGATCTACACCTCCGGCACGACGGGCCATCCGAAGGGGGCGGTGCGCAGTGGCCTCGGCGACCCCGATCAGGTGCGCGCGCTCACCGGCTTCATCGGCTATGGCCCGGACGACGTCTATCTCTCGACCGGTCCGCTCTACCACTCGGGTCCGGGCGGCTTCATGGGTCTCGCCTTCGCCTTCGGCCAGACGGTGGTGCTGCAACGCAAGTTCGACGCCGAGGACTGGCTGCGCCTGCTCGCGAAGTACCGCGTCACCAGCACCTTCTCGGCGCCGACGCCGATCCGCCTCGTCTGCAACCTTCCGGCCGACGTGAAGCAGCGCTACGACCGCGGCTCGATGCGGATCATGATCGCGAACGCCGCGCCCTGGTCCTTCGCGCTCAAGCAGCAGTACGTGACGGATTTCCCGCCCGAGTCGCTCTGGGAGGTGTACGGCTCCACCGAGCTCGGCGTCGACACGATCCTGCGCCCGGAGGACCAGCTCCGGAAGCCGGGTTCCTGCGGCAAGCCCGCGCCGGGCGTCGAGATCGTCCTCTTCGACGACGACGGGCAGGTGGTCACGAAGCCGCACGTGCCGGGCGAGCTCTACGTGCGCAGCAAGAACGTGATCCACACCTATCACAAGGCGCACGACAAGTACGAGGCCGACACGCGCGGCGATCACCACACCGTCGGCGACGTCGCCTACTTCGACGACGAGGGCTTCTACTACATCTGCGACCGCAAGAAGGACATGATCATCTCGGGCGGCATGAACATCTATCCGGCGGAGGTCGAGGCCGCCCTCGACCTGCATCCGGACATCCACGACGCAGCCGTCTTCGGGATTCCCAGCGAGGAGTGGGGCGAGGCGGTGCACGCCGTGGTGGTGGCGCGGCCGGGCGCGGCGCTCGACGAAGCCAGCGTGCTCGCCCACGCCCGCTCGCAGCTCGCGAGCTACAAGATCCCGCGCTCGATCACGTTCGCCGACGAGCTGCCGCGCACCGGCAGCGGCAAGATCCTGAAGCGCGTGCTGCGCGAGCCCTTCTGGAAGGGGCACGACCGGCGCGTGGGCTAGACGCGCGCTCCCCGCTCCGAGAGCGCGTGGCGGATCAGGGCAGAGGCCCCTTCGATGCCGAGGCTCGCCGTGTTCACCGTGAGGTCGTAGAGGCTGGCGTCGTTCGGGTCGACCCGGAAGCTCCGCTGGATGAACTGGCGGCGCGCCGACTCCTCCCGCTCGAGGCGCGAGGCCGCCTCGGCAAAGGGCACGTCGTGCCGCTTCGCGAGCCGCTCGATGCGCTCCTCGAAGGGCGCCGTCACGAACACGCGCAGCGCCCGGTCGGGCCCGAGGATGAAGGGGCTGCCGCGGCCGATGATGACGGCGGAGCCCACCTCGCCGAGCGTCGAGATCACGCGCACCAGGCGATTCACGTAGTCGCTCTCGCTGAAGCGGGGGCTCCGTCCGCGCAGGCCGTCGAGGATCGACTCGAGCGCGCCCCGGACGCGCTCGTCCACGCCCTCCACCAGCTCGCGCTGGATGCCCGCCTTGCGCGCGATGCGATCGACGATCTCGATGCCGAAGAACGCGTAGCCGAGCGATTCGGCCAGCCCCTGCCCGAGCTCGTCGGCGCCGGAGGCCGGCAGCCGCGAGATCGCGATGCAACGCCGGCGCGGCTCGGTCCCGCGGCTGGCGGTCTCGAGGTGCCAGCGCCGGATCTGGTGATCGACGAGCTGGTCGAGTGAGCGCGGCTGCGCCATCCGGCCATTCTACTACGACCCGAACAGCTCCCGGCGCCTTTCCTGGCGGAAGCGCTCGAACGCGGGCCCGTCCCAGGCACGGTGCTCGCCCTTCGCGTAGGCGCGAGAATTCCGCCAGTAGTTCCATGCGTTGAGGCGGTTCTCGCGGCTCGAGTCGCGCTGCTTGATGACCTTCCCGGGGACGCCCGCGACGATCGACCCTGCGGGGATCACCGTTCCCTCGGTGACGACGGCCCCCGGGGCGACGATGGAGCCACGCCCGATCAAGGCGCCGTCCATCACGATGGCGCCGATCCCGATCATGCAGTCGTCCTCGACGGTGGCGCCGTGGACCACCGCGCGATGGGTGATCGAGCAGAAGTCGCCGATCACGGTCGGGTCGTCGTAGCCGACGTGGATCATCACGAAGTCCTGGAGGTTCGTGTGGCGGCCGACGCGAACCTCCTGGCACTCGGCGCGGATCACGGCCTGCGGCCAGAGCGACGAGCCCTCGCCGATCGCGATGCGGCCGTAGAGCTCGGCGCTCGGCGCGATCCAGGCGCTCTCGTGGATCTCCAGCAACCCGTCGCCGCTTCGCGCCATGTCCCTCCTCCCGTGGCCGGTGGCGGGAGGATGCCAGACCCCGCCCTGGCCGAGCCGGGGCCCGCCGCTACTGTAGTGGTCACTACAGAATGCCGAACCCCCGTCCCCAGCGTCGCTCCAACGGTCGCGCGGCCACTCGCGTCTCCGGCGAGCGCTCGCGCGAGCGCATCCTCGACGCGGCGGAGCGCCTGCTCGCGGAGCGCGGCTACGCCGCGGCCGGCATCGCCGCGATCAGCAAGGCCTCGGGGCTGCCGGCCAGCTCGATCTACTGGTTCTTCGAGAGCAAGCAGGACCTGACCGCGGCCGTGGTGGAGCGCTCGGCGGACCGCTGGATGACGGAGCTCACGGCGTCCGCGGAGGACGGCTCCGCGGATCCGCTCGCGAGTCTCCTGGAACGCGCCTTCGCGCAGAGTGGCGGAGCGCTCCCCGACTTCCTGCGCCTCGCCATCCTGCTCTCCCTGGAGCTCGAGGACCCCGACATCCGGGAGCGCCTGACGGCCCTGCGCGCTCGCGGCATGGCGCTCATCGAGGAGGCCCTCGCCGGTGTCTTGGAAGACCAGGGTGCGCCCGCAGCGCGGCGTCTCGCTCGTCGGCTGGCGCCGCTCGCCTCGGCCTTCGTGGAGGGCGCGCTCGTCGCGAACGAGCTCGACCCCGGGCGCATCGAGATGGCCCGCCTGACGGAAGACATCGAGGTTGCGGTGCGCGCCGTGGCGGCGCATCGCCTCGAAGGGAGACGACGGTGAAGCGTGGCTCGGCATTCCTGGCCCTGGTGCTCGCGGCCACGACCGGCTGCGGCAGCAGCGCCCCGGCCGAGGACGCGCCGGCCGCCGCCGCGCCCGCGGCGGAGTCGAGCGCGCCGCTCCGCGTGCGCGTGGCGCCCGTCGAGAGCAGCGCCATCGGGGCCGCCGGCGAGGTCGCCGTGGTGGTCGAGCCCTTCCGCACCGCCACCGTCGCCGCCGAGGTCGCTGCGCGCGTCGTCGAGCGCCACGTCGAGCCCGGCGCCGCCGTCGAGGCGGGGGCGCCGCTCGTGACGCTCGACGCGGAGCTGCTCGGGATCGCCGTCGACGAGGCGCGCGCCGCCCGCGCCGCCCGCGCCGTCGACCTGGCGGAGGCGAAGCGCGAGCTCGCCCGCGGAGAGGAGCTGCTGCGCGAGGACGCGCTCAGCCAGCAGCGCATCGACGCGCTTCGCTTCGGGGTCGAGCGCGCCGCCAACGCCGAGCGCCTCGCCACGGCCACCCTGCGCCGGGCCGAGCGCGCCCGGGCCGACGCGGTGGTGCGCGCGCCCTTCCCGGGCACGGTCGAGTCGGTCGCGGTCCAGGTCGGGGACTACCTCGCTCCGGGCCAGCCGGTGGCCGTGCTCGCCGATCTCTCTCGGGTCCGTCTCAAGGCCGGCGTCACCGCCGAGGAGGCGGCGGAGCTCGCGCCCGGGCTCGCGGCCCGCGTCTCGCTGGCGGCGCTCGGCGGCGGGCCGGTCGACACGACCATTCGGAGCATCGGCGGCGTCTCCGATGCAACGACCGGGACCTATCCCGTCGAGCTCTGGCTCGAGAACGGCGAGGGCCGCCTCCGCGGCGGCATGGTGGGGCAGGCCCTGCTCGCGCCAGCGGTTGGCAGCGACGCTCTCGTCGTTCCGCGTGCCGCCGTCCTGCGCCGCGACGGGGAGCTGGTCGTGTTCCGGGTCGAGACCGACGGGGGCCGATCGCATGCGCGCCTCCAGCCGGTCGCCGTCGGCCGCGGCAGCGGCGAACGGGTCGAGATTCGTCGCGGGCTCGAGGCGGGACAGCAGGTCGTCGTGGAGGGCCACTTCGCGCTCACCGACGGGGCCCTGGTGAGCGTCGACGCGCAGCTCGCGGGGGATCCGGAGGGCGTGCGTCCGTGAGCGTCCGCGCCCCCCTCGCTCGGAGGCTGGTGTGGAGCGGCTGATCCGCTTCTTCGTCGATCGTCACCTCCTGGTGAACGTGATCGTGGTCGTGGTGGTCGGCCTCGGGGTGTTCCAGCTCTCGCGCACGTCGCGGGAGACGTTCCCGAACGTGACGCTGCCACGGCTCTTCGTGAACGGCGTCCTGCCGGGCGCTTCGGCGCGGGACGTCGAGACCAAGATCACGATTCCCATCCAGGACGCGGTCGAGGAGCTCGACGGCGTCAAGGAGTTCTACACGACGGTGGCCGACGCCAGCTCGGCCACCGAGATCCGCCTCCACGAGAACTACGGCACCGACCGCGTGCGCGAGGCGGAGCGGGACCTGCGCGTCCTCCTCGACGGGATCAAGGATTTCCCGCCGGAGATGGAGGACGACCCGCGCATCACGCGCATGAACCCGAAGCTGTTCCCCGTCGTGGAGGTGGCGCTGGCCGGTCCGACCGACTCCATCGTGGGGGCGGCGCGGGATCTCGAGCGGAAGCTCCGCGCGCTCGATCAGGCCTCGCGGGTGACGCTGGTCGGCCTCCAGGACCCCGAGGTCCGGATCCTGGTCGACCCCGCGCGCGCCCGCGCCCACGGCGTGACGCTGGTCGAGGTGGTGGACGCCGTGCGGCGGCGCAACGTCTCGGGCACCGGTGGCATGCTCGAGAGTGAGAGCGACCGGCGCCAGGTGGTGCTCTGGAGCCGCTTCACGGATCCCGTCGAGGTGGGCGAGACCGTCCTCCGCTTCCTCCCGAACGGCGCCGCGCTCACGGTGGCGGACGTGGCCCGCATCGAGTCGGGCCGCGAGGACATCGGCCTGATCGCGCACACGAACGCGCAGCCGGGCATCTCGATCGTCGTGGTCAAGCAGGAGGACGCGGACATCATCGACACCGTGGACGCGGTGCGCGCGACGATGGATGCGACGCCGCTGCCCGCGGGCGTGACGGCGACGATCGTCAACGACGAGTCCTACATGGCACGAAACCGGCTCGCGCTGATGTTCAACAACGGCGGGATCGGGACGTTGCTGGTCGCGTTGATCCTCTTCGTATTCCTCACGCCGTCGTCCGCGGCGCTCACGCTGGTCGGAATCCCGGTCGTCTTCCTCGCGACGCTGATGATGTTCCCACTGGTCGACTACTCGATCAACATGGTGACGCTCACCGGTCTCGTGGTGGTGCTCGGCATGGTGGTCGACGCCGCCATCGTGGTGGCCGAGCGCATCGTCTCGCGTCGTCAGGCCGGGGAGGAGCGCAAGCAGGCGGCGGTCGAGGGCACCCGCGAGATGGCGTCCCCGGTGATCGCTTCCGCCATCACCACCATGCTGGCCTTCATCCCGCTCTGGGGGCTGGCGGGCATGAGCGGCCGGATGATCGAGTCGATGCCGACGGTGGTGATCCTCGCCTTGACCGTGTCGGTGCTGGTCTCGTTCCTGATCCTGCCGGCCCACATGAGCATGGGCGGGGCGCGCAGCGAAGCGCCGAAGCGACGATTCATGGTGCGCCTCGAGGCGCGCTATCGCGATGCCCTCGACTGGGCGCTCGCGCGCCGCGGGCGCCTGGCGCTGGGCTTCCTGGCGGCGCTGCTGTTGATCTTCGGGGTGATCGCCCCGCGCATGCCCGTGATGCTGTATCCGCAGGACGACTCCGAGGCGCTCTACGTGAAGCTGAGCCTGCCGCCGGGCACGCCGCTCGAGCGCACCGAGGCGGTGGTCACCTCGATCGAGCACCAGCTAGCGCGGCTGATGGGCGACGACCTGGTCGCCTCCCTGGGGCGCATCGGTCACCGCAAGCCCGAGCGTCACCAGGTGCCGCAGGAGCGCGGCTCGGCCGAGAACGAGGGCATCGTGACCGCGATCGTGCGTCCGACCAGCCGGACGCACACGGCGTCCGAGTGGGTCGAGATCCTGCAGCGCGACCTCAGGATCCCGGCCATCGCCGAAGTCGTGATCGAGGCCGAGACGATGGGCCCGCCGATCGGCAGCCCGGTGACGCTGCACGTGGCCAGCAACGCGGACGAGGAACGCCGCTCGGTGTCGCTCGAGGTGGCGGCCTGGCTGCGCGGACAGTCGCACCTCGTGAGCGTCGACGTGGACGAGCGGCCGGGAACGCCGCAGATCGAGCTCGTGCTCGACTACGAGCGGCTGGCGATGCGCGGCCTCGACCCCGACGCCGTCGCGCGCACGGTCCAGACGGCCTTCCACGGCACGGTCGCCTCCGAGCACCGCGACCTCGAGGAGACCACCGATCTGCGCGTCATGCTCGATCCCGACGCGCGGCGCTCGCTCGACGCGCTGCTCGAGCTTCCGGTGCGGAGCGCGCGCGGTGAGCTGGTGCGGCTGCGCGACGTCGTGACGCCGATCGAGCTCCCGGCGGTCTCCCGGCTCTATCACCGCGACGGACGCCGTACCGCCACCGTCACCGCGCAGTTCCTACCGGGCGCGCCCTGGACGGCGCTCTCGTTCGCCGACTACGCCGAGGCCGAGCTGATCCCCCGCTTCGCGGACCGGCCTGGCGTCGACGTAACGGTCGGCGGCGAGGCCGTCGAGACCCGCAAGACGACCGGCGACCTCGGCGCGGCCGCGGGGCTCGCCTTCGCCGGCATCACGCTCGTGATCGCGCTGATGCTCGGCTCCTTCCTCGAGGCCGCCTTCGTGGTCGCGATCATCCCCTTCGCGATCGCCGGCGTCATCCTGGTGTTCTTCGTGCACCGTGAGCCGCTCTCGATGTTCGCGATGATGGGCGCCATCGGCCTCGCTGGGGTCGTGGTGAACGCCTCCATCGTGATGGTGGACGCCGTGCACCGGCGCGTCGCCGGTGTGACGGATCCCGCGGCGCGGCACGAGGCCCTGGTCGAGGCCGTCGTGGGCCGGCTGCGCCCGATCGTGGTCACGACCCTCACCACGCTGGCCGGGGTGATCCCGATGGCGTACGGCATCGGCGGCTACGACGCCGTGGTCGCGCCGATGTCCCTGGCGCTCGGCTGGGGGCTGGTGCTCTCGACGCTGGTCACGCTGTTCCTGGTGCCCTCGCTCTACACGCTGGCCGGCGACCTCCGGGCCGTCCGGGTGGGGAGGTTGCTGGCGGGGCTGCGCCGGCCGCGGTCCCGGCGCCCGACGGCCCTGCCGGAGCCCGTTTCGCACACAGCCGGCGAGGCCGAGGTCTCGCGCTAGCCGCGCCGGCGTATACTGGCGCCGTGCCGCTCGAGTTCGGGGTCTTCCAGGGAGCTTCGGTCGGGCCCCGTCCGTGGGGCGACCGCGAGGCGCGTCGCATCCGCAACGACATCGCCGTCGGCATCGCCGCGGACCGCGCCGGCTTCGACGCGTTCTGGGCGCCCGAGCACCACTGCCTGGAGGAGTACTCGCACAACTCCTCGTCGCACCTCTCCTGCCTGGCGGTCGGTGTGCAGACGGAGCGCATCCGGGTCGTCACCGGGATCTTCAACCTGTGCCCTCCCATCAACCATCCGATCCGCGTCGCCGAGCAGATCGCGATGATCGACATCCTGACCGGCGGTCGCGTCGAGCTCGGCACCGGGCGGGGGAGCGGCTCGACCGAGGTGAACACGTTCGGGGTGTCGACCGACGAGTCGCGCGCCATGTGGGACGAGGCGATTCGCGCCATCCCGAAGATGTGGACGCAGGACCTGTTCTCGCACGAGGGTCGATACTTCTCCGTGCCCGAGCGCTGTGTGCTTCCGAAGCCGGTGCAGCAGCCGCACCCGCCGCTCTGGGTCACGGCGTCGAACCCCGGCACCGTCGAGCTGGCGGGCCGCATGGGCATCGGCGCGGCCATGTTCAACTTCGCCGACCCGGAGCTGTCGCGGCCCCTGGTCGAGGCCTACAAGGACGCCGTCGCGAAGGCGGAGCCGGTGGGGGCGTTCGTCCACGACAAGATCATGACGATCGCGCCCGCCATGTGTCTCGAGGATGGCGAGGAGGCGCGCGCGATCTACGCCGAGAACTCGGGGAGGGTGGCCGCCCACTTCTCCGTCTACTTCGACACGATCCCGCACTTCGCGGAGCGTCTCGCGAAGGAGCCGCGTCCGATCGCGCAGACGCGGCTCAGGGAGCTGATCCGCGAGACGGCGGCCTCCGGCGAGGCCCAGAACCCCTTCGCGAACGCCTCGGAGGCGCCCGAGTACCTGCGCCAGAACGGCATCTGCGTGGGCACGCCCGAGGAGGTGATCGCGACGCTCCGTCGCTTCGAGGCGGTCGGCTTCGATCAGGTCGTGGTCGTGCCCGTGCTCGGCTTCGACACGCCGCACGAGAAGACGCTCGAGTCCGTGCGGTTGATGGGCGAGAAGGTGCTGCCGGCGTTCCGATGAGTGGCGCGTTGCGCGTCCCCGTCGGCGGCCACACGCTGCGCGCGGTCCGCTCGGGCGCCGGCGAGCGCCACTTCACGTGCCTGCACGGCCTCGCCGACACCCTCGAGATCTGGGACGCGCTCACGCCGGCCCTGGAGGCGCGCGGCCGCGTGTGCCGCATCGACCAACGCGGGCACGGCGGCTCCGGCGCGCCGCCGGGCCCCTACCGGCGCGAAAATCTGGCCGCCGACGTGCTCGCCGTGCTCGACGCGCTCGCGGTCGAGCGGACGCTCCTGGTCGGCCACTCGATGGGTGGCGTAGTGGCGATGGCGACGGCGCTCGCCGCGCCGGCGCGGGTCGCCGGGCTGGTGCTGATCGGCAGCACCGGCCAGTGCGGCGCGAAGGTCGCCGCCTGGTACGAGCGCATCGCGCGGGCGGGAGAGGAGCGCGGCGTGCGCGGGCTGGTCGAGAGCATCTACGGCGAGAAGTCGAGGAAGGCGCTCCGCGGGGACGCGCAGGGCATCAGCCACGTGACGCGCATGCTCCGGAGCCTGCACGACGACCCGCTCACGCCGAAGCTCGCGACGCTCGCCTGCCCGGCGCTGCTGCTGGTGGGCGAGCAGGACCCGATGGGGCCGAAGGCGTCGGAGCTGCTGTTCGCGGCGCTGCCCGCCGGAACGGCCGAGCTCGAGCGCGTCCCCGGCCGCGGCCACTGGCTGCACGTCCAGGCGGTGGACGCGGTGGTGGCGGCGCTCGATGGGTGGCTCGAGAGAACCGCGCTATGAGGGGGCGAGCGCAAGGAGGCTTCCGATGCCGCACAAGGTGATCGTCTGGGGAACCGGCTTCACGGGCAAGATGGTCGTGCGTGAGCTGCTCGAGCATCCGGCCTTCGAGCTGGTGGGCGTGATCGTGAACGACCCGGCCAAGGACGGGAAGGACGTCGGGGAGATCGTGGGCCGGAAGAAGGTCGGCCTGAAGGCGACCCGGGACGTGGACGCGGCGCTCGCGCGGGAAGCCGATGCCGTGATCTACCTCGGCCCCACGGCCGAGTTCGCGGCGGCGAACATCGAGAACATGAGCCGCGCGCTGCGGGCCGGCAAGAACGTGGTCTCGACCTCGATGACGCCGCTCGTCTACCCGAAGGCGTGCCCGGCCTCGATGGTCGAGGCGCTCGAGAAGGCCTGCCAGGAGGGCGGAACCAGCTGCTTCACGACCGGCATCGATCCGGGCTTCGCGAACGACCTGTTCCCGCTCACGCTGATGGGGCTCTGCGCCCGGGTCGACTCGGTGCGGATCCAGGAGATCCTCGACTACCAGAGCTACACCGGCGACTACGCGCGCACCATGGGCATCGGCGAACCGCTCGAGTTCCAGTCGCTGCTCGAGAACACGAAGATCCTGGTGTTCTCGTGGGGGCACACGCTGCCGATGATCGCCGACGCCATGGGCGTCAAGATCGAGCGCTACGCCTCGACCTACGCGAAGTGGCCCGCGCCGGAGCGCATCGAGCACATGAACGGCGCGATCGAGAAGGGTTGCTGCGCGGCGGTGCGCTTCGAGATCCAGGCGATCGTGAACGGCGAGCCCCGCATCGTGATCGAGCACGTGAACCGCATCACCAAGGCCGCCGCCCCCGAGTGGCCGCGCACGAAGCTCGAGGACGACGACTGCTACCGCGTGATCATCCGCGGCAGCCCGAACATCACGCAGGAGACGGCCTTCCGAGCGGCCGATACGGGCGACTCCAACGCGGGCGGCTGCCTCTCGACGGGGATGCGCGCCGTCCACGCGATCCCCGCGGTCTGCGCGGCGCCGCCGGGGCTGCTGTCCGCGCTCGACCTCCCGCTCATCGCCGGCCGCGGCAACATGCGCTGACGTCCGCCCGCCGGTTCAGCGGGGCGTCTTCGGCACGCGTTCGACCCGGTAGCCCCACTCGGCGAGCAGGCTCGGGACGCCGCGCGCCCCGACCATGTGCGCTGCGCCCACCGCGACGAACCAGCGTCCGCCCGTATCGACGAAGCTCCCGATCTGGAGGGCCATGTCGTGGTTGCGCTGGAAGTACATGCTCTCGAAGTACGGCTCGAGGCTCGGGTCCCGCGCCAGCTGGTCGAAGATCTCCGACTCGAGGCGATCCGCGTCCCCCTTGCGCCAGGCGTCGATCAGCACCGCCACACCCTGCCCGGAGCTCTCGGCGCCCCGCTGGTCGCTCTCCTCGAGGAACTCCTTCAACATGCGCTCCTGGAAGTCGAGCGGCAGCCGGTCGAAGGTGCCGAGCTGCTCGGCGGCCGTCTCGAGGCCGAGCGTGGGCTTGTCGAGCGCGTCCGCCTGCACGACCAGCCCGCTCTCGACCCCCTGCTCGGGCGCGAAGCCCTGCTGCGCGAGCGCCATCATCTGGAGCACCAGCAGGGCATACCAGGGCTCGAAGGGCCGGAGCGACTCGGCGGGCAGGCCGCGCGCGGCGGCGTGCCGGGTGAGCGCATTCCAGGTCTCGGGCTGGAGCACCTCGTCGAGGTGGCGGCCGTCCTGGAACAGCCCCATCTCGGCGGAGAGCGCCTGCATCGAGGCGGGCTCGAGCTCGCTCGGATCGATCTCGAGCACCAGCGTCTCGGCCTCGGCCAGCGCACGCTCCACGGCCGGGTCGAAGTGCAGGGCCTCCTGACTGAGGTGCACGGTGCCGAGCAGGTGGGCGACGCCGCCTGCGCCGTCGGCCCGCGCCACCTCCCACAGGAAGAGCTGGCCCGTCTCGACGGCGGGGGGCGGCGGGGTCGCGCAGCCGAGGGCGATCGCGACCAGGATCGGAAGCAGGACGCGATCGGGTCTGCGCAACGCCTTCTCCGCCCCTCCTCTCTGCACGGGGAGGCCGGGCGCTAGCATAGGCGTTTCCGCCGAGGGAGAGCCGAGCGATGCGCGCGATCGTCGTCGACCGCTTGATGGAGCCGGGCGAGCTGCGCCTCGGCGAGGCGCCCGAGCCCGAGCCCAGCGCGGGCTCGCTGCTCGTCGACGTGAAGGCCGCGGGCTGCAACTTCTTCGACATCCTGATGTGCCGCGGCACTTATCAGGTGAAGCCTCCTTTCCCCTTCGTGCCGGGCGCAGAGGTGGCGGGCGTCGTGAGGGCGGTCGGGGACGGCGTCGCCGGCTTCGCGCCGGGAGATCGCGTGTTCGGCTCCTCCGGACTCGGCGGCTTCGCCGAGCGCGCGACGCTGCCCGCGCAGGCCGCCTGGCATCTCCCCGACGCGATGCCGTTCGCCGAGGGCGCGGCGCTGCCCATCGTCTACCCGACCTCGTACGTCGCCCTGGTCGATCGGGCCTCACTCCAGCCGGGGGAGACGCTGCTGGTGCACGCCGCCGCCGGGGGCGTCGGCATCGCGGCCGTGCAGATCGGCCGGGCGCTCGGCGCGCGCGTGATCGCCACGGCCGGCGGCGCCGACAAGCTCGCCGTCGCGAAGCGCGCCGGGGCCGACGTCGGCATCGACTATCGCGAGGAGGACTTCGTCGCGCGCGTGCTCGAGGAGACCGGCGGACGCGGCGCCGACGTGATCTACGACTCGGTCGGCGGTGACGTGTTCGAGCGCTCGCTCAAGTGCATCGCCTGGAACGGGCGCCTGCTCGTGATCGGCTTCGCGGGGGGCGAGATCCCGTCGGTCAAGGCGAACCGCATCCTGCTCAAGAACATCGCCGTGGTGGGCCTCCACTGGGGCGCCTACGCGAAGTTCGAGCCCGAGCGCATCCCGGAGACGATGCAGGCGCTGCTGGCGCTCTACGAGAAGGGAGCGATCCGCCCGGAGATCTACCGCAGCTACCCCCTCGAGCAGGCCGGCGAGGCGCTCGTCGCGCTCGGCTCGCGGGAAACCTGGGGGAAGGTCGTGCTGGCGCCCTGAGCCGGCGCCCCAGGGGGCGATGTCCTCGGCGTCGGACCCCGCTCGTCTCTTCTGTGGAAGCCAGGGAGGTCTCCATGAAGTACGCGTTGCTGTTCTACAACCCGCCGCACACCGAGATTCCGGAGGCCGAGCGGGACGCCACCATCGGACGCATGCTCGGCGAGATGCGCCGCTGGCACGAGGACCTGGAGCGGGCGGGCGTGCTTCGCTCGATGCTCCGGCTCGCACCGGTGGACACGGCCCGCTCGCTGCGCGGCGAGGCCGGC
>JBFIYM010000096.1:0-16989 GCA_041605395.1 Myxococcota bacterium
GCTCGAGCCAGTCGGCGACGCGCGCGCGGGCGTCGATCGCGGGCGTGATCGCCAGGTGCTCGAGGCGCAGCACGTAGGGGAGCGCCGCGGCGTCGGCGAGCCCGAAGCGTTCGCCCGTCAGCCAGGGCGCCCCCGCCAGTGCGGCGTCCATGTCGTCGAGCAGGTCGAGGAAGCGGCCGAGCGCGCCCGCGAACTCGGGCGCGGCGACGCCGTGCTCGATCACGCTGCGGCGCGCGGCGCGTCGGTCCGCGTCGGGGATCGCCTCGATCGCAGCTTCACGCGCCTCGGCCGGCTGCGAGAGCACGGCTGGACGCGCGCCGATCGCGTAGGTGAGGACGCCCGCGGCCGGATGCACCTTCTCGTCGATGCGCTTCACCCAGAGCCGCGCGGCATGGCAGCGGGCGGGATCGGCGGGCCGGAGCACCGGCTTCGGAAAGGCGTCCTCCAGGTACTCGTTGATCAGCGTCGACTCGATCAGCACGCGGCCGTCGTGGACGAGCGTGGGCACCACGTGGTTCGGGTTGAGCTTCACGTAGTCCGGCGCGTGCTGCTCGCCGGTCACCAGGTTCACCTCGCGCGAGGCGAAGTCGAGGCCCTTCTCGGCGAGCACCAGGCGCACCTTCTGGGAGCAGCTCGAGAGGGCGTTGTGATAGAGCTCGAGGGCGGCCATGGGGACTCCTCCTCTCCGCGGTGTAGCACCCCTCGACGCGGCCTTGCCGCTCAGGGCTTCGGCTCTCCAGACCGAGCCGCGCGTAGGAAGCGCGGCGCCGCCATCAGCTCGCGCCGGGCTCGTACCAGATCGGCGACGTCCAGGCGCGCTCCTGGATCGTCTTCACGAGCCCGGGCATGTCGCACCAGGCGGGCCGCCCTTCGCCGGCGACGCAGGACCAGCCGGTCTGGCGGCAGCTCGGGTTCTCGACGACCCGCGCGTAGTAGACCGCGCGCTCTGCCGGATCGAAGTCCGGGTCCGTCCAGACGGCGCAGAGGGCCTCGGCTCCTTCGCCGCTCGGCGTACAGCTGGCCTCGTCGACGCCGGCGTCGTTCGGCCCGCCGGCGACGTCCACCACCTGCTGGTGGATCTGGTCGTTCTCGCCCGCCCATCCCTTCACGATCTGCACGCGCTGGAGCAGGCCGCCGGGATGCTCGGCCGTGCCCGGGTCGCGGAGCGCGCTCACCACGAAGCGCGGGGCCTGGCCTGCCGCGGCCGCCGCGATCGTGCCGCCCATGGGGACGCCCCCGGCGTAGCCCTTCGCGACCAGCTCGGGATCGTCGCAGAGGGCCTCGGGGTAGCCGAAGCCGCCGAAGAAGCGGACGCTGATGCGCGGGCCGCTGGTGCCGTAGGTCTCCTTGCGACGCAGCGCCTGGAACAGCGACTCGCGCGAGTTCTCCTCGGCCCACACCCCCGCCAGCCCGCCGGGGTTCCGCCCCGGCCCGGGGCTCGGCGCGCCGACGAACAGGTCCTGGCGCCACTCCTCGACGGCGCCGGGCGTCCCGTCGTGGCCGTCGGTCGCGGCGATGAAGCCGAACGGGAACGGGTTCACGCCGATCCGCTCGGCCTCGCGCAGGCCCTCGACGAGCGCATAGCGCGCGAAGTCGCGGCGCGAGATGCAGCCCCGATTGGCGAGCGCGCCCTCGCCCTTCCCGTCCTCGCAGTCGGGCGTGTCGGGTGCGCGGATCTTCTCGAAGTCGCAGAGCTCGTCGGTCGCGCCGAGGACGTTCCACATGCCGTTGCGACACTCGGAGTCGCCCTTCATCTGGCTCATCTCGACGATCGGCTCGATCTCGGCCCGGAGCCGCGCCACCTCGGCCTGCGCCTCGATCGTCTCCGCATCTCCGTACTCGATCGCGAACAGGTTCCCGTTCGAGAGGTTCGAGTTGTGGGGAATGGCGAGCGCGTCGCAGCCGGTGCCGGCGTCGATGCACTGGCTGCGCAGATCGCGCCAGAGCCCGATCGCCTCGGGCTGATCGTCGTACGAGATGGGCAGCGCCGGCACCGTCTCGTTCCGGAAGATCACGTTGCGGTGGATCTTGGTCAGGTTCGGCGTAGCCGTATACTCGTAGGCCACGAACGTGGTGAAGCGGCACTCCGGTGCCCCCTCGTCGTAGGCCGCGGCCGCATCCTGGGTCTCCTGCCAGACGTCCCCCGCTGCGGAGCGGCAGCGGGCGCCGTCCTCCCCGCAGACCTCCTCTGCGGTGAGCCCGTCGACCGTGCGTTGCTGGATGTCCTTTACGATCTCTTCGAGCGACCGCCCCGCGGCGCTGAACGGAGCGCGGTAGGCGACACAGGACTGGGTCTCGTAGACGGGCGAGCCCGGCGTGGTGCAGAGCGAGACCCCGCCGAAGTTCGAGGCGTGATCGGTCACGGCCGCGAAGTCGAGTGGCCGTTCGAGCTTGGTCTCGCGGGCGAAGTTCCCCTTCTCGTCGCGCGCGCCGATCCCGATGGCCTCGCCGCGGGCGAAGCGGTAGGCGTCGGCCGGCCGCGGCCTCGTCCCGAACATCCACGCATCCATCGAGATGCCCGTGTGCACGTGGAGGTCGCCCCAGAACACCTGGCGCTCGTCCGTGTGGTGGGCGCAGCGTGCGGGCGCGGGGGGCGCGAGCTCCGGTGCGGCGGGCTCGAGCTCGACCATCTCCGGGGGCGGCGCGGGTTCCTCCTGGCCCCCGCACGCCACCGACGCCGCTGCGATCGCGAGCAGGAACGCTGCCGTTGCCAGAAGCGAGAAGGTCGGACGGGGCATGACACCCTCCTCTCGGGACGGAGCCTGCCTCAGAGCGGCGGCGTCGGCACGCGGATGGCCGGGCACTCCGTGCCGCCGTCGACCTGGAAGATCTTCCCGGTCACCCAGGCGGCCGCGGGAGAGGCCAGGTAGAGCGCGCAGGCCGCGACGTCCTCGACCGTGCCGGGCCGGCGCATCGGCGTGTTCGCGTCGAACTGCTTCTTCAGCGCCTCGTTGGTGAGCACCACCTGGAGCGCGTCGGTCGCGATGCCTCCGACGGAGATCGCGTTGACGCGCACCTTCGGCGCCAGCTCGGCGGCCAGGTTGCGCGTCATCATGTTGAGCGCGGCCTTGCCGGCGCCGTAGGCCACGAACGCCGTCTGCACCATGTCACTCGAGCGCGAGGAGATGTTGACGATGGCGCCCTCCCCCGCCGTCTCGACCATCTTCGGCACCGCGAGACGCGAGAGCAGGAAGGCCTGCGTCACGTTCATGCGCAGCGCCGCCTCGAAGTAGGCCTCGCTGGTGTCGAGCGCCGGGCGCGGGCCGGTGCCGCCGGCGTTGTTCACGAGCTGATCGAGGCGTCCGAACTCGTCGAGCGCGGCGGCGACGAGGCGCTCGAGCTGCTCGGTCTTCGTGACGTCGGTCGGCACGGCCAGCGCGCGCCGGCCGCGCTCGCGCACGCCCTTCGCGGTCTCCTCGAGGTCGGCGGGGGTGCGGGCGGCGCACACCACGTCCGCGCCGGCTTCCGCGAAGGCGAGCGCGATGCCGCGGCCGATCCCCTTGCCGGCGCCCGTGACGATCGCGACGCGGTCCGTGAGCCGGAAGCGGTCGAGGATCATCGCGCGAGCTCGGGCGCCGCGCGGCCGGCCACCAGCGGCAGGTCGAGGTAGCTCTTCACGCCGGCGGGAGCCTGGCACACGGCCGGGATCGCGCTCACGCCGTGGATCGCCGTCGCCACGATGCCGGGGTTTCGCGCGAGGCCGGCCTCGATCGTCTCGGGGTGCCAGCCATGGAAGGTCACCAGAGACGACGGATCGCCCGTCACCTCCACCTCGAAGCGCTCGCCCTTCGGGCCGAAGGTCCAGCCGGACTCGAAGCCCTCCTCGCCCATGAACCAGTTGGTGCGCACCGTGATCACGGGCTCGCCGCGCACTCGCCCCTCCCAGGTGAAGCGCTGCGCGGCCACGAGGCCGGGCTCGATCACGCCGATCGGCGAGTCGATCGGCTTCGTGGCCGCCGACACCTCGTGCGTGGTCCGCTTCTCGCGGTCGAGTGCGAAGCCGAGCGTGTCCGCCACCATGTCGATCGACTGGAGGAAGCCGTCGGCCAGGAGCTTCGCCATCGGGCCCTTCCTGGCCTCTTCGGGCGTCTTGCCGAACCCCATCACCTCGCCCACCACCTGGGGCGCGCCGTAGGTGCGGATGTCCGACCACTCCTCGGCGCGCACGTGCGTCACGGCGCGCGAGAGCGCCGAGACCATCAGCGGGAAGCGTTCGGTGATGCCGCCCGGGTGGATGCCCGTGCCGTGGAGCGTGACGCCGGCCTTCTGGCAGGCGTCCTCGAGGTCCTGCCAGTTGCGGTCGCCCCGGTAGAACCAGTTGAGGGGCGTCACCACGTTCGCGCCCGACTCGAGGATGCGGATCAGCTCGGGGCGGTTCGCCATGACCGGCGAGTAGAACACGCAGTCGGCCCCGAGCGCGAGCAGCGCGTCGGCGTCGCGCGTGGCGGTGACGCCGAGCTTCCCGCGGCCGAGCAGCTCGCCGACGTCGCGGCCGTCCTTCTCGGCGCTGTGCACCCAGACGCCCGCGAGCTCGAGGTCGGGGTGGGAGAGCACGCCTTCGATGGCGGCGCGCCCGACGCCGCCGGTCGCCCACTGGATCACCCGATACGTCATCGCGGAGCCCTCCTCTGGCGTGGCAGCATTCCATAGCTCGGACTATGTTTCAACCCATGCCGCAGACGACCGGCAGCGTGGGGGGGTCGGAGCGCGGCCGCCGCACCCGGGAGAAGGTGATCGAAGCCGCGGCCGCCTGCGTGGCCGAAGAGGGTTTCGCGGCGGCCCACACCAACCGCATCGCCGAGCGCGCGGGCGTCACCTGGGGCGTGCTCCAATACCACTTCGGCGACAAGGACGGGCTGCTCGACGCCGTGCTCGAGCGCGGCATGGAGTCCGTCGAGGCGGGCTTCGCCGAGCTGGCCATCGAGGGTGCCGACGTGCGGGAGCGGGTCGCAGCCGTCGTGGACGCGGGCTGGCGGGTGTTCACCTCGCCCCTCGCGCTCGCGGCGGACGAGATCGAGATCAACACGCGAAGCCCGCGCGCCGACGACCCGGCGCACGCCGCGAACCTGCTCCGCATGAACCGGACACTCGAGAAGCTGGCCCTCGACGCACTGACGAAGGCCCTGGGCAAGCGTCCCTCGCGCGGTCTCCAGGGTGCCTTCCTCGCGACGCTGCGCGGCTTCGCGATGACCCACCTGATGACGCGCCTCGAGAACGACTTCGACCGCGAGCGGCGCGCGCTGACCGACATGATCGTGGAGGCGTCGCGGTGACGGCGGGCGGCCTGCTGTTCCTGCTGCTCTTCGTCTACGTCGTGGCCGAGATGGCCGTGCTCCACTTCCGGCGCCGCGCGCTCCGCCTGCGCGAGGCCCGGACCACGCTGCTCGGCGCGCTCTCGGTCGGCGTGGCCATCGCGATCGCGCTCCGGCTGGCGCTGCCGGTCTCGGTGTTCCTGCTGGCGAGCGCGGGCATCGCGCTGAGCCCGATCGGCTCGCTCGGCAACTCGCTCCCGGTCTGGATCGCAGGCTGGCTGGTCTACGAGTTCTGGTACTGGTTCCAGCACTGGGCGGCCCACCAGACGCGGCTGCTCTGGTGCATCCACTCCCCGCACCACGCACCCCGGTCCATCCACATGATGGTCGGCGCGAACCACCACTTCGTGGAGAGCGCCTTCTACATGCCGTTCTTCGCCGGCTTCATGCCGGCGCTCTTCGGGATCGAGCCCGTGATCTGCGTGGCGCTGAACCTCGTCGACGGGATCTGGGGGAGCTTCCTCCACATCAGCGACCAGGTCGTACCGAAGGGCCGCTACGGCGTGCTCGGCCGCTTCCTCCAGACGCCGTCCCATCACCGCGTGCACCACGCGAAGAACGTCCGCTACCTCGACCGCAACTACAACTCGATCACGCTGTTCTGGGACTGGGCGCTCGGCACGCTCGAGCCGCTCCGCGACGAGGAGCCGCCCGCCTACGGCATCACGCGCGAGGTCGACACCGGGAGCTTCTGGGACGTCCACTTCCGCGAGTTCGTACTGCTCGCACGCGACGTGCGCCGCGCGAGGGGCCTCGACAGGCTGCGCTTCCTCTGGAAGCCGCCCGGCTGGAAGCCGGTCGACGACAGCATGACGGCCGCGGCGCGGAAGCGCGCCCTGGCTGGGATCGAGGCCGTACCGGCCCGCAGCTAGGGATGGAGCGACGGCGCCCGCCGGCTCGTCCGAGCCGGAACGTCCCGGCGGCTCATCCGAGCCGGAAGGTGCCGGCGGCGAACGACCAGGCCGGGAGCTGCAGCACCACCTCGCCGCCGTCGAGCGCCACGTCTTCGAGCGCTGTCGGCCGGATCCGATCGGGCGCGTCCCAATCGTTCTCGGTCTTCGGATCGGGGCCAGAGAGCAGCTCCGCCTCGACGACCTCGGCGACGTTCGCGTCGGCCACCCGGATGCGCACCTCGGCCGCCTCGGCGTCGCGGTTCGTCGCGAACACGCAGAGCCGTTCGCCGTCGAGGATCGCGCTCGCGTCGACGTGGCTCGCCGGCCCGTGGGAGGTGGACTCGTAGCGAGCGCCCTCGACCGCGGTGACCAGCGCGGTCCCCTGCCGCCGCCGCGAGAACATCGCGAAGGGCCAGTAGATCGACTGGATCAACAGCCCGTCCGGCTGGGCCAGGATCGGCGCGATCACGTTCACGATCTGCGCGAGGTTCGCAATCTTCACCACGTCGGCGTGGCGCACGAAGCTGTGCAGGAAGCCCGCGACGACGAGCGCGTCCTCGAGGTTGTAACGCTCCTCGATCAGCGGCGGCGCGAAGCGCCCGGCGCCGTTCATGTGCTCGCCCTGGAACGTCTTGTACCAGACGTTCCACTCGTCGAACGAGAGGTAGGCGCGTTTCGACGAGCGGCGACGCGCCGCGACGTAGCGGCAGACCGCGTCCGCCGCCTCGATCTGACGGTCGATCGCCGTCGGGCAGGCCAGGAAGTCCATCGTGTCGTCGTTCCGGTTGCCGACGTAGTTGTGGAGGCTCAGGTAGTCGGCGAGGCCGCCGACGCGCTCGAGCACGACGCGGTCCCACTCGAGGTAGCTCGGCAGGAACGTGGTCGAGCTCCCGCACACGACCAGCTCGGCCTCGCGCTCGAGGTCCTTGATCAGCTTGGCCGTCTGCTGGGCGCGGAGCCCGTACTCCTCGGCCGGCACGTGGCCGATCTGCCAGTGGCCGTCCATCTCGTTGCCGAGGCACCAGAGCTTGACGCCGTACGGCTTCTCGCGTCCGTTCGCGGCGCGGAGGTCCGCGTAGCGCGTGCCCGTCGGCGCGTTGGTGTACTCGACCCAGTTGCGCGCCTCCTCGGGCGTGCCCGTGCCGAGGTTCACGGCCATCATGGGCTCCCAGCCCAGGCGGGCCGCCAGCGCCAGGAACTCGTCGGTGCCGACCGCGTTCGGCTCGATGCTGTTCCAGGCCAGCTCGCGAAGGCGCGGGCGCTCCTCGCGGGGTCCCACGCCGTCCTGCCAGTGGTAGCCGGAGACGAAGTTGCCGCCCGGATAGCGCATCACCGTCATGTCGAGGCCACGGAGCGCCTCGAGCACGTCGGTGCGCCAACCCTCGGCGTCGGCGTGCGGGCTCTCGGGCTCGTAGACCCCGCCGTAGACGGCGCGCCCCATGTGCTCGAGGAAGCCGCCGAAGATGCGTCGATCGACGGGGGCGATCGTGTGCCGGGTGTGGAGGTGGACGGTGTGGCGCTTGCTCACGACGCCAGCATGCGGTGCGGGCGGGCGGCTGTCGAGCGGTGCGCGCCGCCACCGCGGCGCCGAGGCGCCGAACCCCCTCCCGATTGAGCCCGAGCCCCACGGGAGGAACTGCCCCTAGCGCGGAGGGTGTAGAGTGGTGGGATGATCGACCCGAGCCTCGTCGCCCCGTCCCCCGAGAGTGTCGGCATCGACCCCAAGGCCCTCGACGCGCTGTTCGAGCGCGCCGAGAAGGAGGTGCGCGAGGGGATCCTGCCCTCGGTGCAGATCGCCATCGCGCGCGAGGGCAAGATCGCCGGCATGCGGACGTTCGGTCGCGCTCGCTTCGGCGGGGTGGAGGCCGACGCCAGCGACGACTCGCTCTACTGCATCTTCTCGTGCACGAAGGCGATCACGTCGGCCGCCGCCTGGCTGCTGATCCAGGAAGGCAAGCTCTCGGTCGACGAGCCCGTCGCCGCGATCGTCCCGGAGTTCGGGAGCCACGGCAAGGACGCCGTCCGCGTCGAGCAGCTCTTCACGCACACCGCGGGCTTTCCGACGGCGCCCTTCGACCCCCGCTTCTTCCGGGATCGCGAGCAGCGGCTCGCCTACTTCGCGAGGTGGCGGCTCAACTTCGAGCCGGGCAGCCGCTTCATCTACCACCCGTCGTCGAGCATGTACGTGATCGCGGAGCTCGTCGAGCGGCGGTCCGGCCTGGCCTTCCACGAGTTCGTGCAGCAGCGGATCGCCGAGCCGCTCGGCCTCCCCGACCTGTTCGTGGGGCTGCCCGACGAGGAGCACACGCGTGCCGCCGACATCGAGCATCGCGGCGAGGAGCTCAGCGACGCGGACTTCGAGCGCCTGGGCTTCCCGAAGCCGCCGGTCACCGAGGTCACCGAGGAGAACGTCCAGCACTTCAACCTGCCGGAGGTGAGGCGCGCGGGCATCCCCGGCGGCGGCGCGTTCACCAACGCCCACACGCTGGCGCTCTTCTACCAGGGTCTGCTCTCGGGAGGGAAGACGGCCGACGGCGCGCCGATCTGGAAGCCCGAGACGCTCGCGATGGCCCGCGAGATCCGGAACCCGGAGTTCACGGACCTCGTGTTCGGCAAGCGCGCGAACCGCGGGCTCGGCCTGATGATCGCCGGCGACCGCGACCGCACCTATCGGGGCTTCGGCCACACGAACTCGGACGCCGCCTTCGGCCACGGCGGGGCCGGGGGACAGATCGGCTGGGCCGACCCGGCGACCGGGATCTCCATCGGCTACTGCACCAACGGCTTCGATCGCCACGTGATCCGGCAGGCCCGCCGCGGCGTCGGCATCTCGAGTCGAGCCGCGGCCTGCGCCCTCGGCTGAGCCCACGGGTTCGAGGGCCCACAACCCCGGAGGACCCCGCATGACCCGGATCCTGCTCTTCGCGCTCGCCGCCGGCCTCGTCTGTCTGGCGGCCGCGGCCGTCTGGCAGCACGTCCGCTACGGGAAGGTGCGTCGGGAGCGCGTCGACGACCGGCAGCCGCTGCTCTACGGCGCCGCCTTCCACGGCGTCACGCTGCTGAAGCTCGCGGCGGGCGCCGGGCGCGAGGGCGAGCTCACAGCGCTCCGCGCGCTGCGCGACGCGACCGAGACGCCGGACGGGGGCACGGTGGTCTACGCCGGCCTCGTCGCGCTCACGATGGTGCCCTCGAGCCAGCTCGCGAACGACTGGAGCGCCGTCCTGATCGCGCAGTACCCCTCGCGAGAGGCGTTCGACCGCAACCGCCGGAGCCCCGCGTTCGAGGCCGCGCTCGCGGGTTGCGAGCGCCACCACGTCCACGGCTTCGTGCGCCCCGTCGTCGCGAACCTGCTGCTCCCGATCGGGCTCGGCGCGCTGCGCCTCCGCGACGTGGTCCTCCGCCGCGACGCGATCCTTCCGTTCGAGCCGGTGAGCGACGAGGAGGCGCTGCCCCAGCTGCGGATCAAGCAGAAGGAGCTGCTCGCGCTCGACGCCTACCGCGACGTGCGGGACGACGCCGTCGTGATCCTGAACTGGATCCAGCCCGGCACGGCCGAGCAGCAGGCGGCCGACCGCGCCTACGCGGGCGAGATGATGCGCGGCATGGCCGAGGGCGGCTACGGCCCGATGCACATGGGACGCGCCGTCACGGTCGAGGGCGACAGCCGCTTCCGGCAGTTCGTTGCCGTCTACTACCCGGGTATCGACCACATGCACGCGATGCTCGGGAGTCGCTTCATGAACCGGATCGGCTCCGGCAAGCAGCTCGGCGACACGCTGGCGGTCGCCACCATCCCCGTGCTGTCCCGGCTGTAGCCCGAGTCCGAGGAGCCCCGATGACCCGACCCATCCTGATCGCCGGTGCGATCGGCTCGCCGTACACGCGCAAGATGCGGGCCCTCGCGATCTATCGCCGCATCCCGTACCGCTTCCTGCACGTGGGGGCGCCTGGCGTGGCGCCCGCCGGCCTCCCGAAGCCGCCGCTGCCGCTGCTGCCGTGCGTCTACCTGCCCGAGGGCGAGGACGGCTACCGCGCCACGAGCGACTCCACCTTCCAGCTGCGCGAGCTCGAGACGCTCTACGCAGGTCGGTCGGTCGTTCCGAGCGACCCGGCGCTCGCGTTCCTCGACCAGCTCGTCGAGGACTACGCCGACGAGTGGGTGACGAAGATGATGTTCCACTACCGCTGGGGGCCGGAGGAGGGCGTCGAGAACGCCTCGAAGCTGCTGCCGCTCTGGAACCTCACCGTCCCGGACGCGATGGTCGCGCAGTTCCGGAAGACCTTCGCCCAGCGCCAGATCGACCGGCTGAGCGGCGTCGTCGCGGGGTCGCTCGAGGTCACCGGGCCGCTGATCGAGGCGAGCTACCGGCGGCTGATCGCGATCCTGCGCGATCACTTCACGACGCACCGATTCTGCTTCGGCGGGCGACCCTCGGCCGGCGACTTCGGCCTCCACGGCCAGCTGACCCAGCTCGTCCAGGTCGAGCCGACCTCGATGGCGCTCGCGCGCGCCGAGGCGCCGCGCGTGCTGGCGTGGGTGGACGTCGTCGACGATCTCTCGGGCCTCGAGGTCGGTGACGACGACTGGCTTCCCCGCGACGCGGTGCCCGACACGCTCCGCGCCCTGTTCGGCGAGATCGGCCGCACCTACTCGCCGTTCATGGTCGCGAACGCCGCCGCGCTCGAGCGCGGGGCCGAGCAGATGGAGTTCTCGCTCGACGGCGTCCGCTACTGGCAGCGCCCGTTCCCGTACCAGCGGAAGTGCCTCCATTGGCTCCGCGAGGCGTACGCGAAGCTCGCACCCGGCGACCGGGCCGCGGTGGACGGCGTGCTCGAGGGCACGGGATGCGAGATGCTCTTCGCATGACCTCCCCGGACCTCGACCTCGTCCGCTCCTGGATCGACACGGCCGAGCGCGTCGTCGTGCTCACGGGCGCGGGCATCTCCACCGACTCCGGCATCCCCGACTTCCGCGGCCCGCAGGGCCTGTGGACGAAGGATCCCGAGGCCGAGAAGATGTCCAACATCCGCTACTACGTGGCGGATCCGGCGCTCCGCAAGCGCGCGTGGAAGGCGAAGCTCGCGGGCGCCGACCACAAGCGCGAGCCGAACGACGGCCACCGGGCGCTCACCGCCCTCGATCGGCGCGGGAAGCTCCACCTGCTCGTCACGCAGAACGTCGACGGCCTGCACCACGACGCGGGGAGCGATCCGGAGCGGATCGTCGAGATCCACGGGACGCTCCGCGAGTACGCGTGCCTCGGCTGCGACGACCGCGGCCCGATCGACCTTGTGTTCGAGCGGGTTCGCGCCGGCGACGAGGACCCCGAGTGCCGAAGCTGTGGCGGCATCCTGAAGAGCGCGACGATCTCGTTCGGCCAGGGGCTCGTCTCCGCCGACCTCGAGCGTGCGGACCTCGCGGCGCAGACCTGCGACCTGCTGCTCGCGGTGGGCTCGACGCTGGGCGTCTACCCGATCGCCGGGATCGTGCCGGTGGCGAAGCAGTGCGGCGCGCGAATCGTGATCGTGAACGGCGGGCCCACCGAGATGGACGGGCTGGCCGACGCCATCCTCCGCGGGTCGATCAGCGAGGTGCTGCCGCGGATCCTGTAGGAGAGGAGCGTGAAGGTCCACCTCGTCGACGGCACCTTCGAGCTGTTCCGCGCCTACTTCGGCGCACCGAGCGCGAAGTCCCCGGCGGGCCAGGAGGTCGGTGCCACGCGGGGCCTGCTGCGCTCGATGCTCGCGCTCCTGCGCGAGGGCGACGTCACGCACGTGGCCTGTGCGTTCGACACGGTCATCGAGTCCTTCCGCAACGAGCTGTTCGACGGCTACAAGCGTGGGGACGGCATCGAGCCCGAGCTGCTCGCGCAGTTCCCGCTCGCAGAGCGGGGCTGCGCGGCGCTCGGATTGGCCGTGTGGGGGATGCAGGAGTTCGAGGCCGACGACGCGCTGGCGTCCGGTGCAGCGAAGTACGCCCTCGACCCCGCCGTAGAGCAGGTGGTCCTCTGCTCGCCCGACAAGGACCTGGCGCAGTGCGTCGAGGGCGAGCGCATCGTCACCCGGGACCGTGTGCGCCGGAGTGTCCGCGACGAGAAGGGGGTGTGGGAGAAGTTCGGGATCGGACCGGCCTCACTCCCCGACTACCTGGCGCTGGTGGGGGACACCGCGGACGGCATTCCCGGCATCGCGGGCTGGGGCGCGAAGTCGACGGCCACCGTCCTGGCGCACTACACGCACCTGGAGGCGATTCCCGACGATCCCGAGAAGTGGGAAGTGGCCGTGCGCGGCGCCAAACGTCTGGCCGGCAACCTGGCGGCTGGGCGGGAAGAGGCCGGCCTCTACAAGCGTCTGGCCACCCTACGCGAGGACGTGCCGCTGGCGGAGAGCCTCTCGGACCTGGAATGGAGGGGCGCCCGCCGCCGGCAGCTCGAGGCATTTGCGGGCGAGATCGGTGACGCGCGACTCCTCGACCTGGTGCCCCGCTTCGTCGAACGGATGGGAGATCCAAAGGGATAATTCAGATCTCAATTGCGCGCGGCTCGCTGGCGGCCACGGCGGCGAGAGTCTCGTGTTCGCCGGCATCGTATGGCTACCTGTGAAACTCATTGATCTTCGTGCCCGCCTCGCGCGCTCGGGCGATCACGCTGCGCAACGGACGACTACCTGACGAAGTCGACGATAAGGACCCCCCGTCGCTCTCTGCCCCCATTGTACGCAGCATGCATCTGGCGATTGTCAAACACAACTGGCCGACCCTCTCGAAGACGGCGTGTCTGGTGTGCAGACCGGTGCACGACCCACGCACGCCGAGACGGACACCTGGAGCGTGAACGTGCCGGCCGACCTGGCCAGCCTCTTCCGCGCCTGCCTCTCCACGGTGGCGCGTCGCCTCGGCACGGGCCCCGGTGGGGCCCTCGAGGCGATGTTCGACCACGCGATCGCGAGCTGGTGGGTCTCGACGCCCCGCAAGTACCGCGTCTTCGAGCGCGACGGCTGGCGCTGCACGATGCCGGGCGCACGTCGCAGCGAAACTACACGCACATCACGTGCTGTTCCGCTCGGCGGGCGGCAGCGACGACCTCGCAAACCTGACGACACTGTGCGCCGCGCACCACCAGCGTTGCGTGTACGGGGGCGTGATCCGCATCTCGGGCCGCGCGCCCGAAGGGCTCGTGTTCGAGATGCCGCTCGGACGCTTCCGCTCCGGAGATTCTCGAGCGCCTTGCGCCGACTACGAGGCCGCCGGCGCCACCTGCGGCCCGCGCAGCAGCTTGCCCGGCAGCGCACCCGTCGGCTCACCGTCCTCGAACGTCACCTCGCCGCGCTTGATCGTGTAGCGGTAGCCGTCGATGCGCTGGATCAGGCGGTTCCCGCCCGCCGGGAGGTCGTAGACCATCTTGGGCGGGTGGATGTGGAGCGCGTCGAAGTCGATCACGTTCACGTCGGCGAGCATGCCGGGCTCGAGCGTGCCGCGGTCCTGGAAGCCGTAGAACCGAGCGGTGTTGCGGCACTGCTGCTCGACGATGGCCTCGATCGCGATCTTCTCGCCGCGCTTGCGGTCGCGCACCCAGTGCGTGAGCAGGTAGGTCGGGATGCTCGCGTCTGCGATCAGGCCGCAGTGGGCGCCGCCGTCGGAGAGCGAGAACACCGAGCGCGGGTGAAGCATCATCTCGCGGATCGGCTCGAGGCTGCCGTCGGCGTAGCCGAGCAGCGGCAGGTAGATGAGGCCCTTGCCTTCGTCGGCCATGAGCAGCTCGAAGGCGAGCGCGCGCGGCGTCTTGCCCTCGCGCGCGGCGATCGCGGCCAGGCTCTGGTCGGGGCCGGGCTCGTACTCGGGCGGGTCGCCGAGCGGGTACATCATCTGCCAGGCCTGAAGGATGAGCAGCTGCGGTCCCATCCGGGCCGCGCTCGTGTCGGGCTCCTCCTCGACGAGGCGGCGTCGGATCTCCGGGTCCTTCATGCGCTCGACCCGGGCGTGGGGCGCGAGCGCGGCGAGCTCCTCGCGCCAGACGCTGTGGAGCATGAACGGGTTGGCGCTCGACTCGAAGCCGAGCAGCAAGCCGGCCGGGCGCTGGGCGACCTGCGGCGTGAGCACGCCGCCCTCGGCCGCGTCCTTGTCCACGGCGGCGATCAGCCGCTTCCACTGGTCCTTGTCGATCGGGTTCTGGAGGCACGCGAAGGAGACCGGGCGCCCGGTCTCCTTGCCGAGGCGCGACATCCAGTCGAGCTCCTTGCCCTCGGGCGCGAGGTCGCTCGCGACCTCGAAGACGCCGTGGCCGACCTCACCGAGCGCGCGCCCGATCGGGAAGATCTCGTCCTCGTCGGCGTAGGTGCCGGGCACGACCTCGCCGTCCTTGGCGCGGTGCACCATGGTGCGCGAGGTCGAGAAGCCGAGCGCGCCCGCCTGGAGCGCCTCCTTCACGATGCGCGCCATCTCGGCGACCTCTTCGGGCGTCGCCTTCTCGTTCTTCGCCCCGCGCTCGCCCATCACGTAGGCGCGCACGGCGCCGTGCGGCACCTGCGTGCCCACGTCGACGGAGCGCGGCATCGTCTCGAGCTTGTCGAGGTACTCCGGGAAGCTCTCCCAGTCCCAGGTGATGCCCTCGTGGAGCGCGGTGCCCGGGATGTCCTCGACGCCCTCCATCAGCTGGATCAGGAACTCCTCCTGACCGGGGCGCACGGGCGCGAAGCCGACGCCGCAGTTGCCCATCACGAGCGTGGTGACGCCGTTCCAACCCGAGGGCGTGAGGTGCGGGTCCCAGGTGACCTGACCGTCGTAGTGGGTGTGCACGTCCACCCAGCCGGGGGCGACGACGTGGCCGGTGGCGTCGATCTCGCGCCGGCCGGGTCCGAGCTCCGGGCCGACCGCGACGACGCGGTCGCCCTCGATCGCCACGTCGGCCTTTCGGGGCGGCGCGCCGGTTCCATCGACGACGGTGCCACCACGGATCACGAGATCGTGCATGCGGGTCTCCTCGCGCATGCCCGGAGCGTGCCCTAGTGGCAGTGGCCGTGTCAATACGCGCCGGCCGGGCGACTTCCTACGGGAACGAGACCGTGCCGAACTTGTTGGCCTCGAAGACGTTCTCGTCTTCGTCGGCCTCCGAGAACAGGTCGAAGCCGTCGCTCTTCGAGGCCTTGTTCCGGCGCAGCGTGTTCCCGCCGACCCCCACGGCGATGTCGATGCCGTGTCCGCCCGACGATGCGATCTTGTTCTTCTCGAGCAGGTTCCCCGTCACCGGGAAGGGATCGCCGTCCGCCGGACCCATCTCGATGCCGTTGTCGCCGGTGTTCTTGATCGAGTTGGAGACGATCTCGTTGTCGTCGGCTTCGAGGTCGATCGCATCGTCGTCCACCCCGTCGAGCTTGTTCTTCTCGATCCGGCTCAGGGTGCAGAGCACGATGATCCCCTCGTTGTTCGTCCCCTGGACCCGGTTCTTCTCGACCCGGTGGCCGCTGCCCTGCAGCAACATGGCGGTGTTGGGGTTCGTGATCCTGTTCTTGGCAATGACGGCGTTCGTGGCCGTCTCGTCCAGGCCGATGGCGTCGTCCCGCGAATCCTCGATCGTGTTCTTCTCGACGCGGTTGCCGTCCCCGTCGAGGTCGATGCCGGTCTGATTCCGGGAGAGCGCGTTCTTCTGGATCACCGAGTCGCTGGTGGGGCCGGAGAGCGCCTCATCCGAGAAGTCGATGCCGTCGCCGCCGGTGTCGTCGATCGTGTTCTTTTCGATCAGGAGGTCCGAGCTGCCCCAGGCGCGGATCCCGTCGCTGGCGGTGTCCCGGATCGCGCAGCGCCGAACGGTCACGTTCGTCGAGTCGGCGATCAGCAGGCCGCGGGCGCCCGAGTTCTCGATCACGAGGCCATCCAGGGTGATACCGCTCGAGTTGGCGATCGTGACGACGTCGGCGAAGGCGCCGCCACCGTTCACGGAGGGGCTGCCCTGGCCCTTGATGATGAGATCCGTCTTGCCGTCCACCGTGAAGGGCGCGTGCCCGCCCGCCGCGACCTGGATCACGTCACCGGGGCTGGCGGCGTCTACCGCGCCCTGGATGGTGGGATGGTCGGCGGGGACGTGGAGCGTCACGGCGCCGGCGGCGACCGGGAAGACGGCCAGCAGACCAGCGAGGGCGAGAACGGTCGGTGAGCTGCAAGTCACGGGGTCCCCTTTCCGAGGTGGATGTGCAGCAATCCTGCTCTCCCTCCCCGCGCCCGGACATCCCTCCGACAGGGGATGGGGTCCCGGATTACAATGGTCGGGTGGGCGCGAGGCTCCTCGGGGTGGCTGCTTCGGCTCTTATCATCGCCGGGCTCGCCGCGGCGGAGCCCGGCCCCGTCGAGCGCCTCGTCGAGGGTGCCATCCTGGTCGGCACGGACCAGGCCACGCCCCCGGCCGACGACGACCCCCGCTGGAGGCCCGTCACGCTGCCGGACGAGTGGCGGCGCCGCCGCCCCGAGCGCAGCGGCTTCGCCTGGTACCGCTTCGCGCTCCCGGGGACCGCCGCCGGGGATGCGCGCCTCGCAATCTACCTGACGTCCCTCGCCATGAACGCCGAGGCGTGGGTGAACGGGAAGCCGGTGGGCTCGGGCGGCCGCTTCGAGGAGCCGGTGGCGCGGAACTTCAACCGCCCGCTCCTGTTTCCCTTCTCGGGCGCGCTGCTCGACGGCACCCACAACGTGATCCACGTGCGCCTGTTCTGCTATGCGACGCCCCACCACGGCTACCTGGGCCCGATCGAAGTCGGCCCGGACGCGCTGCTCCAGCCCCGCTTCGAGCGCCAGC
>JBFIYM010000097.1:0-16406 GCA_041605395.1 Myxococcota bacterium
CGCGCTTCGCGGTGCGCGCGCTCGGCGCCTTCGAGCAGAAGCCAGGCTGTCCCGCCGACGTGGTGGGCGCGCTCCCGGCCGAGCGGCTCGAGCGCCTGTGCGTCGGCGAGTGCTACCACCCCTCGGACCGCCGCCACACCATCGACCGGATCGAGGTCGTGCGGATCCGGCCGCGCGTGGACCCGGTCGAGGACGTGGCCGATCTCATCGAGGACCCGTGGCGCGTGCTGCCCTGCCCGAACGACGCGGCGGGCTGTCGCGTCGCGTTCGACGACCCGGGCTTCGCGCGCGACGGCCGCGACACCGTCTACTACGTGCGCGCGCACCAGGTCGCGACGCCGACCGTGAACGCCGGCAACCTGCGTTGCGAGCGGGACGAGGCCGGCCGCTGCCTCTCCGTCGACCCGTGCAGCGTCCTGCCGGGCGAGACCCCGCCCGACGACGACTGCCTGGTGCCGGCGGAGGAGCGCGCCTGGTCGTCCCCCATCTTCGTCGACTTCGCGGCGACGGCGGCTGCGGCCGGCCGTTGACGCGCAGCCGCGGCCGCTCCACGGTTCTCGGATGACGCTCCGCCGACTCGCCGCGCTCCCGGTCGCCTTGCTCGTTGCCGGCTGCTTCACGCTGCCGAACCGCATCGAGGGGCCGAACTACTCGGAGCTCGATCCGCCGTACGTCGACGAGCGCGCACCGCGCATCGAGCCGGCGCCGGGCCTGCCCGCGCTGGCGGAGCCGGAGCGGCTGATCCAGCGCGTGCTCCTGGTCGGCGACGCCGGCGTCCCGATGGAGAGCGAGCCGGTGCTCGCGTCGCTCGGCCGCTGGGGCGACGTCTACCCCGAGCGCACCACGGTCCTGTTCCTGGGCGACAACGTCTACCCGGCCGGCGTCGAGGAGGACGCCGTCGAGGCGGGGCACGAGATCCTGCGCAAGCAGGTGGCGGCGACGCGCGCCGCCCGCGTGTTCGTGCCCGGGAACCACGATTGGGGGCACAGGGGCACCGATCGCCTGCTGCGGCAGCAGGCGTATCTCGACGCGAACGGGATCGAGTTCATCCCGCGCGACGGCTGCCCGGGCCCGGCGCTGCGGCCGATCGTGCCCGCGACGGACGGACGGCGCGGCATCTCCGCTCTCGTGTTCGACATCGATCCCTGGTACTTCGCGCCCGAGCACGTCGAGGGCTGCGAGATCCGGACGCCCGAGGCGCTCGGGACCCGGATCGGCGAGCTGCTCGGCGCCGAGCCCGAGCAGTGGTGGATCGTGGGCTCGCACCACCCGTTCCAGACGGGTGGCCCGCACGGCGGCTACACGCGCGGCGCCGTCGCCGACTTCGTCACCGCGGTGATCCGCCTGATCTTCGGAACGCTCCAGGACACCTACGAGGAGGGCTACCGGGAGATCATGACGCCGATCGAGGCGGCCCTCGCAAAGTCCCCTCCGACGCTCTACGCCGCCGGCCACGACCACAACCTCCAGGTGCTCGAGGGCCAGGGGCTCGCCACGTTCCAGGTGGTGAGCGGCGCGGGCGCCACGCAGCGCGTCCGCGGCGGCCACGTCACGCACATCGAGAGCACGCTGTTCGCGCATGGCCACGCCGGCTTCGTGGCCGTGGACTTTCTGCGCGAAAGCGACCGCGAGCGCGCGGTGCTCCACGTCGTCGAGACGGCGAGCGACACACCGGTGTTCAGCATGGACGTCGAGACGCGCTGAGGCGTCCCGACCCACTTCGGATGGGGGGTGCGCGCTCGGCCTGCGCGTAGAAGGCTTCGGACATCAACCTCCAGCCGGGCGTGCGGTCCGCGCGCCGAGGAGCTCCACCATGACACGAAAGATCGTCCTCCTGATCGCGGGTCTGCTGCTCGCGGGGGCCGCCCACGGCGCCGAGAACTGGGAGTCGTTCAGCTTCACCACGACCGCCAAGAACCTTCCCCAGATCGTCGCCGCCACCGACAAGTTCATGGCGAGTGAGGCCGGGAAGGCCATGCCCGGCACCCTCTCGCTGATGGTCGCGGAGATCGACGGCGCCGACCCGGCGACCCACAGCTACATCTCCTCGCTGGAGTCGATGGCAGCGCGCGAGAAGTGGAACGCCTCCCTCGAAGGCAACGCCGACTGGCAGGCGCTGGTCGACACCTTCGACGGCCTGGCCGAGGCCCGTGCCAACTCACGCATGACCTACGTCGAGAGTTGGGGAGATGGCGCCTCGGACGTCGTCTGGCACCTCTTCGGCATCGAGGTCAGCGACGCGACGAAGTATCTGGGTGCGATGGAAGCCCTGATGTCGTCCGAGACCGGCAAGAAGTTCCCGGGCTCGCTGTACCTGTCTTCGGTCGCGGCTGCGGGCATGAGCTCGGTCACGCACGTCGTCTCCGTAGGCTACGAGAGCGAGGCGGAGGCGGAGGCCTGGAACGCGGTGATGTTGGCGAGCCCCGCCTGGGCGGCGTTCCAGCGCGCCACGGACCCGATCTCGGAGAACGCCGGCGGCTGGGTGCTGCGCACCGTCAAGACCTGGGGGACACCTCCGGAGTAGGCCGCAGCCTTCACGGCGGCGCGCCGAAGTCGAGGTAGATCGGGGACGACCAGGCGCGCTCCTCGATTCGCGCCAGGCAGTCGTCCGGTCTGCCGTCCGCGCGGCGGCCGCAGGGGCGGGCGCGCAGGCAGCGGCCCGCATCGTCCCGCTCGCAGCGGAGTGGGTCGCCGTTCACGGCGGGCGACGGCTCCTGGAGGGCGCGCACGTAGTAGACCGTCTCGCGCGCCTCGCGCACGAAGTCGGGGTCCTCGAACGCGACCCGACAGCCTTCGCCCGAGGCGGCACACGGGAAGCTCCGCCACGGGTCCTCGACGAGGGGCCCCACGGCCTCGCCCGCCTCGCGCTGCGGGCGGATGCGCACGACCTCGATGCGCGTGATGCGCCGCCGCCGATCCGAGGGGTGGTAGCAGTGGCCGCGACACAGCTGGGCGATGCGCTCCGCGGAGAGCGCCTCGTGCACGAACGCGGGGCAGCCCGGCCGCGGCTCGAAGTCGCCCACCGCACGCACCTCGAAGCGGGGCGCCGCGTCGAGCGCGAGCTCCGAGCCCATGGGATGCCGCGCGCCGTCGGGCGCGAGCAGGTCGAACCAGAGCAGGATGCGGTCGCCCGAGGTCGCGTACGCGTGCCGGGCCCGAAGCGCCTCGAAGATGGAGGCCCGGTCGCGGGCCGGCGCATGCACGGCGGCGAGGCCGCCGGTGTAGTAGTAGGAGGCCCCACGTTCGTCGAAGAAGCCCTCGGGCAGCGGATAGCCGACGCCGTCCGTCATGATCTCCCGCTCGGCTTCGAGGTAGCCGGTGCCGGGCCGCGAGCGGTGGTTGTCGCTCGAGCCGATCCAGCCCCAACGCAGGCGCCGGGACGTCGAGGCGCCGTCGGCGCCCGTCGCGAGCGCCGCGGCGTACTGCGCGCTCTGGCGCGGCCGGTAGTTGAAGGCCGGGAGGAAGGCGTCCCGGAGCTGACCGCACTCGCCCCAGTCGGCGGCCGTGGTCCCGGGCACGGCCCCGACCGGCGAGCGCAGGCCACCGAAGCGGTCGGCTGCGCTCGTACGAGCCGCGGCCACGGCCTCTTCGCAGTCCGCGCTCGCGGGCGCATCGCAGCGCTCGCGCGCCAGCGCCGCTGCGCGCTCGCAGCAGTTCTCGAAGCCGTCCCCGCCGACGGGGCAGCTCCAGCCGTCGGCCGTCTCGCGCGGCCACTCGAGCCGCCGGTAGACCTCGGAGTTGCCGTGCCCGGAGTAGACCTCGAGCAGCCGCTGCCAGCGCGGATCGTGCTGCCCGATCTGGACCGCGAGGTCGGCGTGGGCGGGGTTGGTGATGCCCCAGGCCAGCCCGTGTGGAATCACGAGGGCTGGCAGGTCCCACTCCGCGAGCTTCGCGAAGAGCCCGGCCGGGGTTCGCGCCGATTCTCGGCAATCGGCCGGAAGCTCGCGCACGGGCAGGTCTTCCGGGCAGTCCGCTACGGCGCGGACATCGCGCGTGTAGCGGTGGAAGGAGGCCCAGGGCGCAAGCGTGCCGCGCACCAGGGGCGCGATCGCGCCCATCCCGAGGAAGGCGGCCGGCGCGCCCGGCGCCGAGGCGATCGGCCGGGTCGGCACGCGCCCCTCCCCGTCCTCCAGCAGCACCACGTTCTTGTGCCCGTAGTGCTCCTCCGCGCGGCCGGCGGCGTGGGACCACTCCCAGCCGAGGAAGCTCACCAGGTCCGGGTCGGCCGGGTCGCCCGCCGCGGCGTTGCACGAGCGGATCGCCTCGACCGTCCGGGTCCAGAGCGCGGGCGTCAGGCTCTCGGCGTGGTCGTTGATCGACCAGAAGTCGAGCTGGGAGCAGAAGCGCGCGAAGTCGCAGGCGTCGGCGGGCGGGTTCGGGCTCGCGCGGTCCCGGATGCGCACGGACTGGAGGTGGGCGTCCGCCGAGTAGACCGTGTGCACGTGGAGGTCGCCGAACAGCACCTGCGACGCCTGTTGGCGATCGACCCGGGCGCGACCGGCGGCCTGCCGCGCCGCCGCCGCCCCGAGCGCTTCGGGCGGCCGAGCGGCTGCGACCGAAACCCCCTCGGGCGGGAACACTCCGCGGCCCGAGTTCCAGAACAGGACGAGCGCGTAGACGAGCAGTGCCGTCAGCAGCAGCGCCGGGAGCGCGAGCACGGCGATCACGATGAGGCGCATGCGTGCCGGGCCTCCTCGCGTGGGGCCGCTACGGGATCAGCCGCCGCAGCGCCCCGCGCATGCGCCGCCCGAACTGCTGCTCCGACCAGTCGCCGGCGCGCTGGATCCAGGCCAGGGCATCCCCCTGCCCCGACCAGTGCGAGCGCACCACGTCGGGGTGCACGTGGTTCACGACCCGCGACAGCGTCGCCGCCACCACGAGCACGTCGTCGAGGATTCCGAGCGGGCCGAACAGCCAGGCGGGGAGCAGGTCGAGCGGCGAGATCACGTAGGCCACGCCGAACAGCGCCAGGGCCTTGTCGCCGGTCTTCACGCGGTCGTCGCGCAGCAGTCGCGTGAGCAGCATGAACAGATCGGGGAAGACGAGCAGCAGGTCGCGCAGATCCGAGCTGGCGCCCGGCACCACCGGCCGGATGCGCGCGCGCAGACGGTCGTAGGCCCGCTGCTCCCGCTCGCCCAGCTCGATCACGACGTGGCGTTCGTCCATCCCTTTCCTCGCGGCTTCCCTCGCAACCCGGGGCCGCTCCGGCGGTTCTACGGGGCAGCCGGCCCCCGGGTTCACGGTACCCGGATCCGCTCAGTGGAACGAGGCCCGGAAGCTCCGGTGGCCCTGGAGCAGGTTGCTCATCAGCGGCTGCGGCTCGCCGACCTCGATGCGCTCGACGCGGGCCACCACGGCCCGCAGCAGCGACTCGAGCTCGAGCTGCGCCAGATGGCCTCCGGCACAGCGGTGCACCCCCTGCCCGAAGGCCAGGTGGTCGCGCGCCTCGCGGGTGACGTCGAAGCGGTCGGGGTCCGGATAGCGGCGCTCGTCCCGGTTCGCCGCGCCATACAGGATCAACACCCGCTCGCCGGCCGGAATCACGACCCCGCCCGCGTCGTAGGGCGCCGCCGCCACACGCGTGAAGCCACGCACCGGCGATCCGACGCGCAGCGCCTCGTTCACGGCGGCCGGAATCCGCGCCGGGTCTTGGCGCACGCGGGCGTACTGCTCCGGGTTCGCACCCAGCAGGTAGAGCAGATGGCCGGCGCCGAGGATGGTCGTATCGAGGCTCGGCCCGATGTAGTCGATCAGGAGCCCGCGCGCGTCCTCCGGATCGAGCGCGCCCGCGTCGGCCGCGCGGAACAGCTGGGCCGCCCAGCCCTCGGGCCGCAGGCGCGCCGGCTCGATGCCGACGGCGTACTGGATCATCTCGACCAGGGTCGGCAGCGCCGCCTCGGTGCGCGGGTTCTTCGGCCCGAGCGCATCGAAGGTCGCGGCCGCCCACTCGAGCATGCGCTCGCGCCCCTCTTCCGGGAGCCCCACCAGGTGCGAGACGACGGCGACCGGCAGGTGTCGCGCGAAGTCGGCGATGCCGTCGAAGGCGCCGCGCGCGGACAGCTCGGTCACGAGCGCGTCCGCCAGCGCTTCGAGGCGGGGGCGCACGGTCGCGAGCGCCTTCGGCATCATCGGCTTCATCAGCACCGCGCGCCGGCGCCGGTGCAGCTCGCCGTCGCTGCCGATCGTGGTCCGACCCGGCTGATCGTTGACGAAGTCGTTGAGTGCGACGCCGTGGCCCGAGACGAGCACCGCGTCGGCGCGAAGGGCGGCGCGCACGACGTCGTAGCGCGCGAGCGCCCACACCCCGTGCGCGGGGAGCCAGACCGCCGGAGCCCGGTCGCGGAGCGCCCGGTAGCACGGCTGCGGATCGACGAGTGCCTCGTCGCGAAAGAGGTCGAGCGGCAGGCTCGGTCGGGCCGGGTCGGCAGCCGCAGGATTCGGAATCGGCATCGGATCCCTATGCTGACCGCATCACAGCGCCACGCAAACCGGGGGATCGATGGGCGAGCAGGAAGTGCTTCGGGTCGAACGCGACGACGGGGTCCTCACCCTGACGCTCGTCGACCCGCCCATGAACCGCATGAGCTTCGCCTACATGGACGCGCTCGAGGAGGCGGTGAACGCTGCCGCCGAGGACCCGGGCGTCCGGGTCCTGGTCTTCACCGCCGAGGGCGACCGCAACTTCTCGGTCGGCATGGACCTGAAGCAGCTGGGCCGCGGCGCGGCCGAGCGCGGCGGCCCCGAGGCGGTGTTCGACCAGCGCCTGCGGGTGCTCGCCACCATCGAGAACCTGCCGAAGCCTTCGATTGCGACCCTGTTCGGCTACTGCCTGGGCGGCGGGCTCGAGCTCCCGCTCGCCTGCCACTTCCGGCTCGCCGCGGCCGAGGGCGCGAAGATCGGGCTGCCCGAGATGGAGCTCGGGGCGGTGCCCGCCTGGGGCGGGACCGCACGCCTCACGCGCTGCGTGGGCCGCGCCCATGCGCTCGACCTGATCCTGCGGGCGCGCAAGATCGACGGCCCCGAGGCGCTCCGCATCGGGCTGGTGCAACAGGTCCACCCGCTTGCGGAGCTGAAGGGCGCAGCGCACGCGCTCGCGCGCGAGCTCGCGGCGATGCCGCCGCTGGCCGTGGCCGGGGTGCTCCGCTGCGTGGTGGGAGCGGGCGACGCGCCGCTCGAGACGGCGCTCGCCGAGGAGCGCGCGGCCGTGCGGCGCTGCTTCGGGAGCAAGGACCAGATCGAGGGCATGCGCGCGTTCCTCGAGAAGCGCCGCCCCGTCTTCACCGGCGAGTGATCGCGGGGCGCTTCACCGGCGAGTGATCCGGGGCGCTTCAGCGGCGAATGATCGCGGGGCGCGACGGCGCCCCGACGCCGGCCACCCGCTAGTTGTGGGACCCAAGGAGGTCGTTGACACCCTCCCGGCCAGCGGGCGAGAACGGCACGGCTGCCGCCCGGCCCTCCCGCGCGACCGGTCTCCCCGGACCTTCTCCGCACGCCCCCCAGGCCACGGGGACGGGTGGAGTCCGGTTCTGCGCAGGCGGCGGGTGATCCTACGTGAGCATGCAGCGACCGAAGCCGGAGAGCCTCCGCCCGGCGAAGGGGCCTCCGAGCTCGGTGAGGGCTCGCTGCTCGGAGCGGACCGCTGTGTGCGGATCCTCCCCGGGGCCACCGCCGCTGAAGCAGAAGCCGGTCCACCCGGCCCAGGCAGGGCGCTCGCACGAGGACAGACCCGAAGTGTCGACAACGTGCTGAGGTGCCACAGCTAGTCCCAGTCGAACGAAAGCCGCCGATCCGCGCCGTCGAAGCGCTCCACGGCGAGCACCGGCTCCGAGGCGGACAGCAGCGCCGGCAGCAGCGCGTGGAGATCCTCGACGAGCGGAAGCTCCGCGAGGCGATCGCGCTCGTGCCAGGCGAGCTCGAGGCCGGGAGCCGGAGCGAGACGGGGCTCGGCGACCTCGGTCACGAAGAAGAAGATCACGTAGGCGTGCCCGAGCAGACCCGTCTCGTGGACCACGCCGCGCAGGCGAAGCTCGGCGGCGTCGAGGCCGGCCTCCTCGCGAAGCTCGCGGCGCGCGGCGGCGCGCACGCCCTCCCCGGCCTCCACGTGTCCCCCGATGCCGTTCCAGCGTCCGGCGAAGCGATCACTCGTCGCCGGATGCCGCATCAGCAGGACGCGCGCGCCGCAGCAGGCCACGGTGACGGTGGCCAGCCGGGCGGCGTGGCGCGGCTGGCCCGCGTCAGCCACGCCCCGGACCCGGCGACCGGCGCGCCCCGGCCGGCCCGAGCCGCAGCAGCCCGATGAGCGGGCGCCCCGGAACGCGCTCGAGCGTCACCCCGAGCAGCGGCGCCAGCGTGGGCGCCACGTCGAGCAGCGACATGCGTGGGACCTCGAGGCCCCGGCGTACGCCACGGCCGCAGGCCACGAAGCCGGTGCGCTGGGATGCGTCCTCGCGCAGGTAGCCTCCGGTGCCGCGCTGGCGGGCCGGGCCGAGGGCCTGGCCCGCCCGATCGTCCTCGAAGGCGAAGCCCGGCTCCGCCTCCAGCCCGAACCAGGCGTCGGGATCGGCCTGGCGCCGGATCATCTCCTCCGCCGAGATCACCCGGAAGGCGCCGGTCTTCCCCGCCGCCGCTTCGAGCAGGCGACGCGCTTCGAGCGCGGCGCGCCGGTCGCTCGCGTAGACGAAGGCGGAGCCGCCGTTGCTCCGAGAGATCGCCTTCCAACGCCCCTGGGCGCCGATCAGCCCGGCGCCGCGCAGGGCGGCGTTGGGCCGATAGGCCGTGTGGGTCGGGAGCAGCGCGCGGTCTCCCACCACGACGAACACCGTGTCCGCGAGCCGGCCGGCGCGCGCGCTGCAGTCCACCAGCCGCCCGAGCTCGTGGTCGACGCGCTCGAAGGCGGCCGCCACGCCGGGCCCGCGCGGGCCCTCGGCGACGAGCGCCGCCTCTCCGCCGCGCAGGCGCAGCAGCACCAGCCGCGGCGTGCCCGCGAGCGCGTGACAGGCGAGATCCACGAGCAGCTGGTCGCGCGCCGGGCCGGGGACCTCCACCGCGGGATCGGCCTCGCGCACGCGTGCTGCGATCCAGGGCGTGGCGGCCTTCGCGGCCAGCGCGCGCCAGCTCTCTCCCTGGCGCTCGGGGCCGACGTCGGGAAGCAACGTCTCGATCTCGGCGCCGAGCGTGGTGGGCCAATCGAGTGCCGCCACCGTGCCGCCCGCCTCCGCCACCCGTTGCCACAGGGTCGGCGCCTTCAGCAGGCTCGCGTGCCGCGTCTCGCTGCGGCGCAGACCGCGCTCCCCGATCATGCGATCGGCGATCACGCCGTGCTCCGCGGGCAGCACCCCGCTCACCAGCGTGGCGTGCACCGCCCGGGGAGACGCGGGCACCACCGGGTCGAGCCCGTCGGCGGCCACGCCCGCCGCGGCGAGCGCGGCCAGCGCCGGCATGCCGCCGTCGCTCCGGTAGCGCTCGGGCGTGAGCCCGCCGACGCTGACGAGGACGAGCTGCGCCGGGGCACCGGCGCCGTCACTCGCGGCGAGGTCGGCGGCGAACGGCGGCCGCGCCGTCGCGGCGGGGAAGGACGCACAGGCCCACAGGGCGGCCGCGAGGGCGGCCGCCGACGCTCCCCTCATCCGCTGAAGATTCCCTTGCGCTCCTCGCGCCCCTCGGCGAGCAGCCCGTGGATCGCGTCGCGAACCGCATCCACCTTCGTCTGGATCGCGGCGTCCTCCTCGGTGGGGCTTCCTTCGAAGTGCAGCACGTCGCCGAAGTAGATGCGGTACTTCACGGGCATGGGCAGGATGCCGAGCGGCCCGAGCCAGGGGAAGCCCAGCGTGATCGGGAAGGCCGGCATGCCGAGCAAGCGCCCGAGCGCCGGAAGGCTCGCGATCCCGGGCTGCTGCTCCTCGGAGCCGACGATGCCGACCGGAACGATGGGCGTCTCGGTCTCGAGTGCGAGCCGCATGAAGCCCTGCCCGAAGCGCTGCAGCTTGTAGCGCTCGCGGTAGAGCTTGTTCATCCCGCGCACCCCTTCCGGGAAGACCATCACGCACTCGTCCGCCTCGAGCATCTGCACGCAGTTCTCGGGCGTCCCGACCATGCTCCCACTGCGAATCGCCGAAACGCTGACGAAGGGGAGCTGCGGGATCCAGTATTCCCCCATGCCCCGCACGATGCGCGGGGGCTCCGCCTCGAGCAGCATGGCGACGCCCAGCATCATGCCGTCGAAGGGGAGCTGGCCGGCGTGGTTCGAGATCAGGAGCACGCGGCCCGGCGGCACCTTCTCGATGCCACGCGTCTCGACGCGGAAGTAGTAGCGATAGAGCAGCGCGGAGAACAACATCTGGTTCCCGACGCCGGCCGGCTCCAGGCCGAACTGATCGAAGCCGTACTCGTTCAGGCGCGTCGGGATCTTCTGGAGCCGCTCCTCGATCTCGGGCCCGAGCCCGCGCGCCGAGAGCGGAAGCAGGGCGCCCGCGAGGTCTCGTAGCTTGCTGGTGGAGCGGCTCGACTGCGCCAACGTCCTCAGTCCTTCAGGCTCTGGAAGATCTCTTCGAGGCCGAACAGGGGCCGGAAGTTCGTGGCCTCGACGAAGCGGCGACCCGAGAGCGTGACCGGGAACTTGAGGAAGTCGATCGCGCCCTCCGGCCACGGCACCAGACCCATGCGGAACAGACGCCGGATCACGGGGCGGAACAGGAACTCCGGGAACGCGCGCGGGCTTCCGCCCGTCTCGCGGATGGCCGTGTGCAGCGGCACCTGGCCGGGCCCCACGACGTTGAACACGCCCTGGAGCCCGTGCTCGAGCGTCAGGGCGATGGCCTCGACCACGTCCTGCTCGTGGATGAACTGCATCAGGGGATCGAAGCCCATCACGGTGGGCGGGCGGTCGAGGCGCAGGTACTCGGACATCATCGAGCGCGCGTAGTGCCCGAGCACGTTCACCGGCCGCAGCACGCAGGTGCGGATGTGCGGGTAGCGCCACAGGAAGGCCGTGGTGACGGCATCGACCTCGACGATGTCCCGGATCTCGGGATAGGCGCGGCTCGCGACGAGTACGCGGTCCTCGTCCATGTAGAAGGGATTGTCGTAGAGCGCACCGTACACGGTCCCGCTCGAGAGCACGATCAGGCGCTGCACGCCGTAGTGGGCGCAGTGATCCAGGAGCTTCTTCGTTCCCCGTACGTTCACGTCGTGGCGCCGCTCGACGTCGATCTTGAAGTCCCGCACGAAGCCCATGTGCACGACGGCACTGGGCAGCTCGTTGCGGATCACGTCCTCGAAGCCGCGCTTGCGCAGATCCACGGCGTGCACGGTCACGTTGCGCGGACGCCCCTCCCAGGGGACGCGGTCGACCCCGCACACCTCGAAGTTCTCGAGCAGGCGGCGCGCGAGGAGGCGACCGAGGCCGCCGGCCACGCCCGTGATGAGGATCTTCTCCACGCGGCTGCTTCCCGAGGGGTTCGACGGAAGGTACCCGTGGGTGCCCCCGGCCTCTACCCCGGGAGAGCCGAAGTCGTTAGGCTTGGCCCGGCCCCCGGAGGGAGCCTTGTCAGACGCGTCGCCGCAGTTCGAGGAGGTCAAGATCCCGCTCCCGGACCGCCTGCACGACCTGGACGCGGTGCCGGGGCTGCTGGGGGTCCCGGAGTGGTGGCCGACCGGGTCGCGCGTGGCCGTGGTGCTCGCCCGCGGCAGCGGCGACGAAGACCCCCTGATCGACAGCCTCCAGCGGGAGCTCACCGCCAAGAAGGTGCTCACGCTCTCGTTTCCGATGCCTTACATGGTGGCGCGGAAGCGGAACCCGGACGACATGCGCTTCCTGAAGCGCACCTATCAGGCCGCCGTGGCCCTGCTCGGCCAGGACCCGAGCGCCGCACCGGCCCACGTCTTCATCGGCGGCAAGAACGCCGGAGCGCTGGTCGCCGCGCACGCGGCCACGACGCGGATGCGGATCGAAGGCCTGTTCCTGCTGGGCTTCCCGCTCCACAAGCAGGACGACCCCTCCGACCCGCGCTCCGAGCAGCTCTATCGCGCCATTACCCCGATGCTCTTCGTTCAGGGCCGCCGCGACCGCCACTGCGACCTGCCGACGCTGCGCACCACGCTCGGCCGCGTCGGGGCGCCGGTGCAGCTCCACATCGTCGAGGACGCCGACCACCAGCTGCGCGTGCCGAAGAAGTCCGGCCGTACCCCGGAGCAGGTGCAGAGCGAGGTGCTCGGTGCGCTCGAGAGCTGGATGAAGAAGACCCTCGGCAGCGCCAGCTGAGCCCCGGGCCCCGGTGAACCGAGCGAAGCACGTAGCGAGACGAGCCGAGGGATGAGCCGCGAGCACACCATCCAGCCCGCCTCGCGCATCCGCGAGGGCGAGGTGCTCTGCTTCGAGATCGCCGGCCGCCGGCTCGCGGTGGGACGCACGGCGCGCGGCTACTTCGCGCTCGACGACCGCTGCCCCCACGCGGGAGGAAGCCTCGGCGAGGGCGAGATCGACGGCGAGAAGCTCTTGTGCCCGATTCACGGCTACGCCTACGACGTCGTCACCGGGGAGGGCCTGGACGACGGCGCCGAAGTGCAGGTCCACCCCTGCCGGCTCGACGGGGACGTGCTGCGCATCGAGCTCGGAACCGCCACGGAGGATGCGTGAGCGAAGACGATCTCTACTTCGAACAGCTGGCCGTCGGCGAGATGGCGAACTTCGCCTACCTGATCGGCAGCCGGGAGACGCGGGAGTGCCTGGTCGTGGACCCCGCCTGGAGCGTCGACGCGCTGCTCGACCGGGCCGAGGCCGACGGCATGCGCGTGGTGGGCGCGCTGGTGACCCACTACCACCAGGACCACGTCGGGGGCTCGATCTTCGGCATGGAGATCGAAGGCGTGGCGCGGTTGTTGGCGCGCCAGCCCATGCCGCTGCACGTGAACGCGACCGAAGCGGAGGGCGTGCGGAAGGTCACCGGCGCGTCGAGCTCCGACCTCGTGGTGCACGAAGGGGGCGACGTGATCTCGCTCGGCGCGATCCGGGTGCGCTGCCTCCACACGCCCGGTCACACGCCCGGCTCGCAGTGCTTCCTGGTGGAGCAGGCCGGCGCACCGGGCCGGCTCGTGTCGGGCGACACGCTCTTCCTCGACGCCTGCGGCCGCGTGGACCTCCCCGGCGGCGACCCCGAAGCGATGTACCAGAGCCTCACCCAGAAGCTCGCCCGCCTGCCCGAAGAGACGCTGCTCTTCCCCGGACACTTCTATGCGGCCGAGCCCTCGTCGACCATCGGCGCCCAGAAGCGCACGAACCCCTACCTGCGCGTTGCGCGCCTCGAGGACTTCCTGGCCTTCATGGGCTACTAGGCCACCCCGCCATCGCCCAGCGGGCCACCGGCAACGCCCGCACCAATCCCTCGTTCCCCTTGCGTCTTCCGCTTCGACTCGTGCGAGGGTTGACACACGCTGGTGTGGCGGGTGACCATGCCTTCCATGACCGGTTGGTACCGACGCCATCCGGGGCTCACGCTGCTGCTCGCCAACGCCGTGCTGTTCGGAACCATCGCCCTCGCGGCGGAAGTCGGGCTCAGGCTCTGGGTCCCCTACAACCCGGGCTACTACGTGGTCCTCCGCGAGACCCCCGGGTTCTACCAGTACCCCTGGGGCGTGGTGAAGCGGAACTCGGGGAGCTTCCCCGACGACGAGTTCGATCTCACGAGCCCGAAGCCGCGCGTCGGCTACTTCGGCGACTCGGTGACGCGGGGCGTCGGCGCGGGCCACGGCCACCGGATCCAGGACCACCTGGAGGCGCTTCGGCCGGAGTTCGAGCACTGGACCTTCGAGGTCGCGGTGAACGGAATCAACGCGCGAACCATGCCGCGCATCCTCGAGATCGCCGAGACCTACGACCTCGACGAGCTGATCTATCTGATGAACCTGAACGACCTGCTGCCGACCCCGAAGCAGGGCGGCGCCGAGACCGGCGGCACGATGCGCGCGCTCCGCCAGCGCCTCAAGTTCATGGACGAGCTGCGCGGTCGCAGCTACCTCTACTCCGCGCTGCGCTTCCGCTTCGCGGAGCTGATGCTCCGCTTCGGCTATGGGCACACGGGCTGGAAGGCGGCCGAGCTGTTCCCGCTCCAGAACGAGGCCATCGTGCGCGAGACCGCCGCACGGGTCACCGCCCTCGCGGACACGGTCGCGGCTTCGGGCCGGGTCTTCCGGGTGATCCTGCTCCCCTACGAGATGCAGATCTCCGCGGAGGCCGCCGAGCGCTACGCCGCCGCGGGCGTGCGCTGGGAGCCCGGCTTCCTCGAGCGCTCGACGCAGAAGGCACTGGTCGCGGCGCTGCCCGAACGGATCGCCGTGATCGACGCCTACTGGGCCTTCGTCCACCCCACCGACCCAACGGGCTCGCGCCGGGCCAACGGGATCGGCGAGTACTTCGTGTACGACGAGGGCGACAAGCTCGACTGGAACCACCCGAACCGGGCCGGCCACGTGAAGATCGCCTCCTACCTGGCCGACCTCGGGATCCCCGGCACGAGCATGAGCGCACCCCCCTGAGCGCATCCGAATAGGGGTTCTCCTTTGCATCGGGGCTTCGCCCCGGTCCGTTCGTCGCGCGCGGCTCCGCTGCGGCTCTACACTGCGGCGTGCCTCAATCCGCCCCTCCGCTGAACCTGCCGAGCCGCATCCTGTTCGCCTACGCCGCACCGGGCTTCGGGGTGAGCTTCGTCTACAGCCTGCTGCTCGTGATGTACCTCAAGTTCTCGACCGACCGGCTCGGTGCGAGCGCCGCGGTCGTAGGCGCCATCGTGTTCGGCTCGAAGGTCTGGGACGCGGTGTCCGACCCGCTGGCCGGGAGCCTCAGCGACCGCACCCGCTCGCGGCTCGGGCGGCGCCGCTCCTGGCTGCTCGGGTCCGCGCTCCCGATCGCGTTCTTCGGCTGGATGGCCTGGGCGCCACCGGAGGCGCTCTCCGGCACGATGCTGCACCTCTGGATCGCCGCCGCGATCTTCGGCTTCTACACCGCCTTCACCGCGTTCGAGGTGCCGCACATGGCGCTCGGCGCCGAGCTCTCGCCCGGGGGCCGCGAGCGCAATCGCATCTTCGGCGCGAGACAGCTCGTCCGCACCCTCGGCCTGGGCGTCGCGTTCACGATCGGCACCTCCGTGCTCTCGGACGTCGAGAACGCGCGCGCCGGAGCGCGCTGGCTCGCGATCGCCGCGGGCGGCTTCACCGCGGCCTCGATCGTGTGGGCCGTCTGGCGGCTCCCCGCAGAGCGCTCCGACTACCAGGGGCGCGGAGGCAGCGGCCTGCTCCCCTCGCTGCGCGACGTCTGGGGAAATCGGCACGCGCGCCTGCTGCTGTTCGTGTTCTTCATCGAGACGCTCGGCCTGGGCGGCATCGGGGTCCTCACCCCCTTCGTGATCGAGTACGTCATGAAGGTCCCGCATCTCGTGCCCTACATGCTGGCGACCTACATGGCGGCCAACCTGTTGGGGATCCCGATCTGGGTGCGGCTGGCGCAGACCTTCGAGAAGCGGCGGCTCTGGCTGTTCGCCATGGTACAGGGCGGCGTCGGCTTCGGGCTGCTGTTCTGGGTCGGCGAGGGGGACTGGCCGCTGATGGCGCTCTCCTCGCTGATCGCGGGCTCGGCCAACGCCTGCGGCAGCACGCTCGGGCAATCGCTCAAGGCCGACGTGATCGACGTCGACGAGCACCGCACGGGCGAGCGCAAGGAAGGGGCCTACTTCGCGGCGTGGAGCTTCGTCGGCAAGCTCTCGACGGGCTTCATGGTGGGCGTGGTGGGGCTCACGCTCGAGGGCGTCGGCTACGTCCCGAACGCCGAGCAGAGCGAGACGGTCAAGCAGGCGATGGTCTTCCTGATGGGCGGCCTGCCGATGATCGGCTACGCGATCGGCAGCCTCGCCTTCTGGCGCTTCGACCTCACCCAGAGCGAACACGCGCGCATCCGCCGCGAGCTCGACGAGCGCGAGGTGGCCGCAAGCCGATGAAGCGGCCTCCCGACGTCTCCCCGATGCCGCCGCGCGCGGCCGGCCGGGTGGCGTGGCTCGGCGCAGGCCTCGGGCTGCTGCGCGACCCCACGGCCCACCTGCGCCGTCTGCGCGCGCGCCTCGGCGACAGCTTCGTGCTCGACGGCCTCGGCTACCGCCTGTTCTTCGTGTTCGGCCCGCGGGGCGTGGCCTCGCTCTACGCCGCCGAGGAGCGCGAGGCGAGCTTCGGCCTTGCGACCTTCGAGCTCGTGATGAAGCGGAAGATCCCGCTCGAGCTCGCGATGGGTCGCCGCAACCGGCCGCACGATCTCTTCAAGAACCCCGAGGTCGAGGGCTACCTGGGGCTCCTCGACGAGGCGATGACGGCCGAGATCGACGAGCTCGGCGCCGAGGGCCGCTTCGAGGCCTTCGCCGAGGCCAAGC
>JBFIYM010000098.1:0-16130 GCA_041605395.1 Myxococcota bacterium
GCCGCGAAGGGCGCCAGGCCGGACGGCGCGTCGCCGCCGGCGAGCCGGTCCGCGTCGTGCGCCTCGATGCGCCCCCGCGCCGCCTCGGCGCCCGCCCGGTCGTCGAGCAGCACCGCCGACGCCAGCGCCCGCGTGGCCCGATCGAACTCGTCGGGCGCCCGCAGCGGCAGCACCGGCAACGGCTCGAACGCCGACCCCGCCGGCAACGCCGCCCGATCCGCCGCACACCCGAGCGCCGCCGAGAGCACGGCCAGCACCGCCACCCGACACCGGCTCACGAGCGCCACCCGATCATCGCGAAGAGCGCCTCCCAACCCCCACCGCAAGCCCGCGCTCCCGCGCGGGCGCGCAGCGAGGCGAACCCGAGCGAAGTCCCCGGACTATGGCGTGAAGCGATCACGATCCACCCTCAGCGTGAAGGCCAGGAACGACTCGAGCTTCTGGCTCGCCTCGAGCTTCTCGGGCGCCCCGTCCTGGTTCGCCACCGATTCGTAGAGCCGCGCCGCCGCGTCCACCAGCTCCTCGAAGCGTGGCGGGTCGAAGCCGAGCGAGGCCGGCGGGCGGGCGTCCACGTACTCCCGCGCGAGCCCGGCGTAGAGGTCGGCGAGCGTCAGCAGGTGGCGGTTCGCGAGCTTGCTCTCGCGCTGGTCGACGACGAGCTGCTGGAGCGCCGCGAGGGCGCGCAGGTCGCCGTCCGGCGTGAGCGCCCGCGCCGCCACCACGAGCTGGGCGCGCTGCATCTGCGCGTGCTCGCGCTCCTCCCGGAGCACGGCGGCGTAGTGGCTCCCGGCGGCCCGGTCCTCGAGCTTCGCGAGCTCGGCGCCGCGCTCGTCGAGCGCCGCGAGGCGCGCGTCGAGGTCGCCGTCCGGCAGCACACCCACCCGGTTCGCGGCCTCGATCGCCTCGCACAGCGCCGCGCTCGCGAGCGCCTCGTCGCGGAGCGGCCCCCCCGCCTCGGCCGCGCTGCGGTAGCTCGTGGCGGCCAGCTCGAAGGCGCGCAGCCGCTCGAGCGCGCGGCCCTTGGCGAAGGCGATCACGTCGTCGAGCGTGCCGCCGCCGAGCGTCGGGTAGGCGCGCTCCAGGTTCTCGAGCCGGAGCAGCGAGGCGCGGTAGACGTTGCGGCCGGTGTAGTCGTCCGCGGGCGGGAAGCGGTAGGTGTCGTCCGGCACGTGGCGGTGGAGCACGGCCACGACCTCGAGCACGTTCTCGGTCGGGCGGTAGCGCGGGTCGGGGTCGGGAGTCCCGCCGCAGCCGAGTGCCAACGCGAGGCCGAGGAGCGCCCCGCCCCGCCTCATTTCCCGCCGCGCCGGGTCACGACGGCGTTCAACATCTTCTCCGTGGCGAGCACCGCGGCCGCGAGCTGGTCGGTATCGACCCCGAGCGTGGACCAGCTCTGCCGGCGCTTCTCGTCGTTCCAGGTGATCACGGTCTCGACCAGCGCGCTGGTGCGGCCGCCCGGCGGGATGCGCACGCGGAAGTCCACCAGGCGCGGCAGCTGGATCTTGAAGCGGGCGAGCGCCTTGGCGAGCGCCTTCATGAAGGCGTCGTAGCCGCCGTCGCCGCTCGCCACGCCGCGCCCGCGCTTGCCGCGCACGGAGACCACCACCTCGGCGCGCGGCTCGGCGCCGCTGGCCACCGAGACCTCGTAGTGCTCCACCCGCACCTGCCGGTAGGCCGGCTCCTTCAGCACGTCGGCGAGGATGAAGCGCAGGTCCTCGGGCACGACCGTGTGCTTCTTGTCGCCGAGCTCGACGATGCGCCGGAGCACGCGGTCGCGCGCCTCCGTCGAGAGCTCGATGCCGAGGCGGCGCAGGTTCTGGTCGAGCGAGGCCTTGCCCGAGAGCTTGCCGAGCGCGTAGCGGCGCTGGCGTCCGAAGCGCCCGGGCGCGAGCTTCGTCTCGTAGAGGTCGGCCTTGGCGTCGCCGTCGGCGTGGATGCCGGCCGTCTGCGTGAAGACGTCGGCGCCCACGATCGGCGCGTTGGCCGAGATGTCCTTCCCGCTCATCGTCTCGATCAGGCGCGAGATGCCTGCGAGACGCTTCTCGTTCACGCCCGTCGTGAACGGCCCGTGATCGTGCAGCACCGCGACCACCTCCGCGAGCCGCGTGTTGCCGGCGCGCTCGCCGAGGCCGTTCACGCTGGTGTGGACGCCCCTGGCGCCGGCGCCCACGGCCGCGAGACAGTTGGCATTCGCGAGCCCGTAGTCGTTGTGACAGTGGTACTCGAAGTGCGCGTCGGGGAACGAGCTCACCATCAGGTCGACCGTCCGCGCGGCCTCTTCGGGCGACTGCACCCCGAGCGTGTCCGCGAGGTAGACGCGGCGGACGCCCAGCTCGAGCAGCAGGCGCGTCATCTGGAACACGTACTCGGGCGAGTGGCGCACGCCCTGGGACCAGTCCTCGAGGTAGGCGTTCAGCGCCAGCCGGCGCTTCTTGGCCGCGGCCGCGGTCTGCGAGACGCGGCGCCGCAGTTGCTCGGGGCTCATGCCGAGCTGCTCGCGGCAGTGCTTCTCCGAGCCCTTCACCAGCAGGTTCAGCACGCGGCCGCCCGTCTCGGCGAGCCACGCGGGCGACAGGTCGCCGTCGCAGTAGCCGAGCATCTCGATGCGATCGAGCGCCTTCGCACGCTTCGCCCAGCGGCAGATGCGCCGCGCGGCCTCGCGTTCGCCCTCCGAGACGCGGGTGCCAGCCACCTCGATGCGGTCCACGCCGACGTCGCTGAGCAGCAGCTTCGCGACCTGCAGCTTCTCCTCGGGCGCGTACGACACCTCGGGCGTCTGCTCGCCGTCCCGGAGCGTCGTGTCCATCACCTGGATTCGCGTCGTGCGCGCTTGCGCCATGGGCCTCTCGCGAACGGCCGAAGGTATCGGTCCGGGCCGCATCGAGGTAGGCCCGTCTCGCGGCCCGAGCGGTAGAATCCACCCGTGGCCGAGCGCAGCTTCCGCATCCGCGAAGGCGAGGCCGGAGCGCGCCTCGACGTGTTCCTGGCCCGGGTGCTTCCCGCCTCGCGCGGGCAGGTGCGGGCGCTGCTCTCGGCGGGCGGCGTGCGCGTGGATGGCAGCGCCGTCGATCTCGGCGCCAAGGGCCGCATCCTCAGGGTCGGCCAGAGCGTGGGCCTCTCCGAGCCCACGCTCGCGGCCGCGAGCGCCCCCGAGCCCGAGCCCGAGGCGCCGCTCACGGTGCTGGCGCGCGGCGCCGGCTGGCTAGCCGTCGACAAGCCGGCCGGGACGCCCGTCCACCCGCTCGCACCCGGCGAGCGCGGCACGCTCCTGAACGCACTCGTGGCCCGACACCCGGAAGTGACGGGCGTCGGCGAGGGCGGGCTCCGCTCCGGTGTCGTGCACCGCCTCGACGTCGACACCTCGGGCGTCCTGCTCTTCGCGACCGAGGAGCTCCGCTGGCACGAGCTCCGCGACGACTTCCGCAGCCACCGCGTCGGCAAGACCTACCGCGCGCTGGTGCACGGGCGACTCGAAGGGGAGGACACGCTCGTGCTCGCCCTCGCCGTCACGCGCCACCGCCCGGCCCGCGTCGGCGTGGTCGAGCCGGGCGACGGCCGCAGCCGTCGCACCGAGCTCCGCTGGCGGAGCCTCGAGGTCCTGGGCGACCGCACGCTCGTCGAGGTGGCGCCCCGCACCGGTTTCCTCCACCAGATCCGTGCGAGCCTCGCGCACCTGGGCCATCCCATCGTCGGCGACGTCGCCTACGGCGCGCCCGAAGGCCTTGCCTCGCGCCACCTGCTGCACGCGGCGCGGGTGGAGGTGGGGGAGGTCGTGGCGGAGAGCCCGGATGCGGCGGACTTCGCGGAGGCATTGGCGAGGGCGCGCGCGAACGGCGGTCGCTCGGCTAGCGTGAGCGCGTGAAGCGCGAGCACCCCGTCGAGCCCATCCGCGAGGACGACGCCACGATCGCACGGGCGCTCGAGAGCGCGAGCATCCCGACGCTGATGATGTCGCTGGTCCACTTGACCGGAGACGCGGGCCTGCTCGACGGGCCGATCCGGCCGGGGCCGGCGGCGATGGGCGACACGCAGGGCGGGCTCTCGGACGAGGAGAAGGCCTCGGTGCGCAGGCACGCGCTCGAGGTGCTGTGCGCCTACCGCGACGGGGGCTGCAAGCGGCCGCCGCCGCCGGCGCCCGAGACGATCCGGCGCATGATGAGCTTCATGGTGGGCCAGACGGTGCCGGACGAGTACGTGCCGATGTTCCTCGAGGAGATGGAGCTCGACGGCGAGGACGTGCGCGCGCTCGACTGGAGCGCGGTGCCGGAGGCGAAGAGGCGCGACTTCCACGTGCTCGTGATCGGCGCCGGCATGTCCGGGATCCTGGCCGCGATCCGGCTGGAGGAGGCCGGCATCCCGTACACGGTCGTGGAGAAGAACCCCACGGTCGGAGGGACCTGGTACGAGAACCGCTACCCGGGGTGCCGCGTGGACGTGGCGAACCACTTCTACTGCTACTCCTTCGAGCCGAGCCACGACTGGTCGGAGTTCTTCTCGCAGCGCGACGAGATCCAGGCCTACTTCGAGCGCACGACCGACCGCCACGGCGTGCGCCGGCGCATCCGCTTCGAGACCGAGGTGGTGACTGCGCGCTGGGACGAGGCGGAGGCCTGCTGGCAGGTGCGGCTTCGCACGCCGGAAGGCGGCGAGGAGACGCTCGCGACGAACGCGATCGTGAGCGCGGTCGGCCAGCTGAACCGCCCGCGCGTCCCCGACATCCCGGGTCGCGAGCGCTTCCGGGGCCGGGCCTTCCACTCGGCCGAGTGGGACGCCTCGCAGGACCTCACGGGCAAGCGGGTCGCCGTCGTCGGCACCGGCGCGAGCGCCTTCCAGCTGGTTCCCGAGGTGGCGAAGCAGGCCGCGAAGCTGACCGTCTTCCAGCGCTCGCCGGGCTGGATGCTCCCGAACCCGGTCTACCACGCGCGCGTCTCCGAGGGAAAGAAGTGGCTGCTGCGCCACGTGCCGGCCTACGCGCGCTGGTACCGCTTCCTGCTGTTCTGGCCGGGCTCGGACGGGCTCTTGCCCTCGCTCGTGCGGGACCCGGACTGGCCGCACCCGGAGCGCTCGGTGAACGCGCTCAACGAGGAGCAGCGCAAGGCGCTCACGGCCTACTACGAGTCGCAGCTCGAGGGGCGGCCCGACCTGCTCGAGAAGGTGCTCCCGAAGTACCCGCCCTTCGGCAAGCGCATCCTGCAGGACAACGGCACGTGGCTCTCGACCCTCCGGCGCGAGAACGTCGAGGTGGTGACGGCCGCGATCCGCGAGATCACGGAGACGGCGCTCGTCGACGCCGCCGGGAACGAGCACCCGGTGGACGTGATCGTCTTCGCGACGGGCTTCCATGCCAACCGCTTCCTGTGGCCGATGCAGATCACGGGCCGGGGCGGCGTGGACCTGCGCGAGCACTGGGGCGAGGAGCCGCGGGCCTACCTCGGCATCACGATGCCGCGTTTTCCGAACCTGTTCTGCCTGTATGGGCCGGCGACCAATCTCGCGCACGCGGGCAGCATCATCTTCCATTCCGAGTGCCAGGTGCGCTACGTGATGGGCTGCGTGAAGGCGCTGATCGCGAACGGCAAGCGTGCGCTCGAATGTCGCGAAGAGGTCCACGAGGCCTTCAACGAGCGGCTCCAGGCGCGCCTCGCCCGGATGGTCTGGTCGCACCCGGGCATGAGCAGCTGGTACAAGAACAGCCAGGGGCGCGTGACCACGACCTCGCCCTGGCGCCTGGTCGACTACTGGGGCTGGACGCGCGAGCCGGACCTCGCCGACTACCACCTGACATGAAGGCTCGGGTCCTGGTCGTGGTGGCCTCGCAGACCGGCCGCACGCGGCGCATGGCGGAGGCCTTCGCGGAGGGCGCTCGCGAGGCTGGCGCCGAGGCGGAGCTGCTGGCGGCGGACGCCGCCGAGCCGGCAGAGGTGCGGGCCTGCGACGCGCTGGTGCTGGGAAGCGGCGTCCACATGGCCGGGCCCGAGTCGAGCATGCGCGTCTTCTTCGAGCGTCTGGCGCCACTCTGGCTGGAGGGGGCACTGATCGGCAAGATCGGGGCCGCCTTCGTGAGCGGCGGCAGCGGCGGGCGCGGCGGCGCCGAGCTCACCCTGATCTCGCTGTGGGCAAACCTGGCAGAGCACGGGCTCGTGCTCGTCCCCATGCACAACCGGCAACCGCACTTCCAAGAGGCCGGCTGTCATTGGGGTCCGGTGGCCTGGACGAACCCGCGCGGCGGCCAGACGGGCCCGACTTCGGCCCACCTCGAGGCGGCACGCGCGCACGGCCGGCACGTCGCCGAGTGCACCCTGCGCTGGGATCGTCGAAAGAGCTGATCCTGGCGCCCGATGACAGGCCCAGGTGTGAAGTACTTCACACCTTCGGGTCACAATGGCGGTGTATGGGTGTCATAACGATGAGGTGCCCATCCATGGCAATGACGGCAACTCTGGATCGTCTCCCGCTCTCGCGAGATCTCTCTCAGCAACGGGAACGGGCCCAGGACCTCTGGCCCCGGCTTGCGACCGGCGTCCTGGACCTGCTCGACCAGGCGGTGCTCGTGGTCGCGCGCGACTTCAGCCTCCTCGGCGCGAATCGCGCCGGCGGCGAGCTGTTGCGCGAGGGCGATGGTCTCGCGGCGGTGCAGCGCAGCGTCGTTGCGTCGACGCCCTCGGCGACCTTCGAGCTGCGCCGGGGCATCGAGCTCACCGCCCGGGGCGAGGGGCGACGGATGCAGGTTCCGCGCAAGGGGCGCCCGGCGCTCTCCGTGATGGTCGAGCCGCACCCCGCGGAGTGTGGTGGCCGGCCGGGGACGGCGGTGGTCTTCGTGCGTGATCCCGAGCGCGGCCGGGAATGCGGGCTCGCCAGCCAGGCTTCGCGCTACGGCTTCACCCCGACCGAGTGCGAGGTGGCCCAGCACCTGACGGCGGGCGCGGCGCTCGGCGACATCGCCGCGGCGCTCGGCATCACGCTCAACACCGTGCGCGGTCATCTGAAGCACCTCTACACCAAGGCCGGGGTCCACCGACAGGCCGAGCTGGTGGCGAAGCTGCTCTCGTAACGGGGTCGGCGCGAAGCGGAGGGCGGCACCCTGACCGGGCGGAATCCAGGCCGCGCTCCGTTTCGCGACCGCACCGCGCCGGCCCCGGGCGCGGTCGGCGCTAGTCCCCGATCGCAGGCGCGTCCGCGCGTGGCCCTGGCGCCTCGGCCCTGGCGCGCCGCGGCCGGGGCGCCAGGAGCCGCGCCGGCAGGCTGCGCAGGTCCTCGAAGGCCATGTAGCCCGAGGGCAGGATGAACAGGGTGATGGCGGCGGCGAAGAGCACGCCGAAGCCGAGTGAGGTGGCCATCGGGACCAGGAACTGCGCCTGCATGCTCGTCTCGAGCAGCAGCGGCGTGAGGCCGCCGAAGGTCGTGAGCGAGGTCAGGAAGATCGGGCGGAAGCGCGCCACGGCGGCGCCGATCACGGCCTCGCGGGTGCTGGCGCCGTCCGCCCGCCTCGCGTTCACGTGGTGCACCATGATCAGGCTCGAGTTCACGACCACGCCCGTCAGCGCCACGATGCCGGTGATCGAGAGGAAGGAGAGGCCGAAGCTCGGGCCCTTGATGAGCCGCATCAGGACGTGGCCGGCGATTGCGCCGACGATCCCGAAGGGGATCACGGACATGATCACCAGCGGTTGCCCATAGGAGCGCAGCGGAACGGCGAGCAACGCATAGATCACGAACATCGCCACGGCGAACCAGCTCAGCAGGCTGCCCATCGCGCGCCGCTGCTCGCGCTGCGCGCCTTCGAAGCTCCAGCGCACGTCGGGATAGTCGGCGAGCACGCCGGGCAGCACGCGGCTGGAGAGCTCGGTCAGGATCTGGTCGGCCGCCACCCGGGTCTCGTCGAGGTCGGCCGTGACGTTGATGACGCGCTGCCGGTCGGTGCGCCGGATCGAGGCGTAGCCCCGCCCCACCTCCGCGCGCGCGACGGTGCGGAACGGCACCTCGGCGCCGTCCGCGGTGCGGATGCGCAGGTTGTCGAGGTCGCCGAGCGAGCGGCGTTCGGCCTCCGGGTAGCGGACCATCACGCGCACGTCGTCGCGGCCGCGCTGGATGCGCTGCGCCTCCTCGCCGTAGAAGGCCTGGCGCACCTGACGCGCGAGGTCGGCCAGCGTCACGCCGAGCGCCTGACCCGCCGGGAGGATCGAGAGCTTCAGCTCCGCCTTGCCGGCGCGGAAGGAGTCGCTGACGTCGAACACCGCCGGCAGGCGTGCGAGCTCCTCGGAGACGCGCCCGGCAGCCTCCTCGAGCTGTTCCACGTCCGGCCCCATCAGCTGCACGTTGATCGGGTTGCCGACCGAGAACAGGGAGGAGGAGAAGCGCACCTCCTCCGCTTCGGGGATCGGCGGCGTGAGCTCGCGCCAGCGCTGCACCACCGCCTTGGCGGAGATGCCGCGCCGCTTCGCCTCGAGCAGCTCCAGGGTCACCTCGCCCAGGTGGCCCCCGCCGCCGGCCGCGGCGCCGATCGAGGCGGGCGTCTGCCGGGCCTGCGCGGTCGACGGCTGCGCCCCGACCGCCTCGAAGACGTGCTTCACGACGGATCCCTGCTCCGGCTGGATCTCCGCATCGAGGTCCGCGCGCAGCGCAAGCGCCGAGGCGGCCAGCTGGGCGACCGCCCGCTCCGTGACCTCGACGGCCGTGCCCTGAGGCATGTCCACGGTGGCCGAGACGTAGTCGGCCTGGATCTCGGGGAAGAAGGTGAACTTGAGGTGGCCGCTCGCCATCACGCCGACGGTCAGCAGCAGCAGCGAGACGCCCGCCGCGAGCGTCGCGTAGCGCCAGTCGACGGCGCGCTCGAGCGTTTGCCGGTAGCGGCCCGCGATGAACCCCTCCAGGCCTCGCGCCAGGCGCTCCTGGAAGGCGTCCCAGCGACGGCCGGCCGCCGTCCGCGCCGGGCCGCTGCGCCCCGCGAGATGCGCCAGGTGCGCCGGCAGCACGAGCTGCGACTCCAGCAGCGAGAAGACGAGGCAGGCGATCACCACCTGCGCCATCACGCCGAAGATCTGGCCCATCTGGCCCTCGACGAGCAGCAGCGGCAGGAACGCCGCGATGCTGGTCGCGACCCCGAAGATCACGGGCACCGACACCTCGCGCGTGCCCGAGACCGCGGCCTCGAGCGAGGGCTCGCCGCGCCGCATCCGTGTGTAGGTGTTCTCGCCGACGACCGTGGCGTCGTCCACCAGGATGCCGAGCACCAGGATGAAGGCGAACAGCGAGATGACGTTGATGTCGACGCCGATCGCGGGCAGCACCGCGAAGCCGCCGAACATCGCGATCGGTACGCCGAGGGAGACCCAGAGCGCGAGACCCGGCCGCATGAAGAGCGCCAGAATCGTGACCACGACCAGCAGTCCCGTCAGGCCGTTCCGCACCATGGTGTCGATGCGGTCGCGCAGCGCCGTGGAGCCGTCCTTCCAGACCTCGATCTCCACGCCCTCGGGCATGCGCCGCTGGGCGTCGGCCACGTAGGCCCTGACGGCGTCGCTGATCTCGACGATGTCCTGGCGGCCGATCCGGAAGACCTGGACCACCACGGCCGGGGCGCCGTCGAAGCGCGCCTCGGAGTCGGTGTCTTCGAAGCCGTCCACGACGTGCGCCACGTCGCGCAGGCGAACGCGCGTGCCGTCGGCGCGCGTCAACACCATGAGCTCCTCGAACTCGTCGCCGCGGTAGGCCTGGCCCTTGGTGCGGAGCAGGATGTCGCCGCCTGCCGTCTCGATCGAGCCGCCGGGCAGGTCGAGCGAGGCGCGGCGCACCGCCGACGCCACCTGGTCGAAGGAGAGCCCGTAGCGCCGCAGCGAGGCCTCCGACACCTCGATCGAGATCTCGTAGGGGCGCGCGCCCGCAATCTCCACCTGGGTGATGCTCGGCAGGCGCACCAGGTCGTCGCGCACGCGCTCGGCGAGCTCCTTGAGGCTGCGCTCGTCCGCGTGCCCGGAGATCGCCACCTCGGAGACGGCGCGGCGCACGGTGAGGCGCTGGATGACCGGCTTCTCGCTCTCCTCGGGAAGCGTGTCGATCGCGTCGACCTGGCTCTTCACGTCGTCGAGTACGCGCGCCGGGTCGCTCTCCGAGAGCAGCTCCAGGGTGACGGCACAGGCGCCTTCGGTGGCGGTCGAGCGGATCTGGTCGATCCCGTCGACGCCCTGCACGGCTTCCTCGATGCGGAGGCAGACGCCCTGCTCCGCCTCCTCCGGCGCGGCGCCGAGGTAGGGCACGCCGATCGTGATGATCGGCACCTCGATGTCGGGGAACTCCTTCTGCGGGATGCGGGGCAGCATGAACAGCCCGCCGACCACCAGCAGCGCGGCCAGCAGGTTGGCCGCCACGGCGTTCTGCGCCATGAACGCGATCGGCCCCCGCTTCACGACGGCTCCTCCGTCGTCTGCGCCGGCTCTGTTTCCCGGACGAAGGGCCGCACCGACATGCCCTCGACGGGCGCCGTGAGGGAGCTCAGGATGACGCGCTCGCCAGCGGAGAGCCCCGCGCGCACCACCACCTCTTCCCGACCGCGTTGGGCGACCTCGACCGCGCGGATGCGCAGCTGGTCTTGTTCGTCGGCGAGCCAGACGCGGTCGCCCTCGCGCAGCGCGGCACGCGGGATGCGGGCGGCCCCCGAGAGCTCGCGGCCGTGGATCACGGCGTCGACGAAGAGCCCGACGGAGAGCGGGGTCGAGCCGGTGTCCGAAGGCTGGTAGGGAGCGTCGACGCGCGCCACGACGTGCACCATGCGCGACTTGGGATCGAGCTCGCCCTCGGTGCGCACCACGCGTCCCTGCCACTCTCGCCGCTGGCCGGCGAAGTCGGCGTGCAGCGTGACCGGCGGCCCCTCGCCGTTGCTTCCCGGCACCAGGGAGAGCTCGAGATGGGCCAGCTCCTCGTCGGGAATGGGGAGCCTCACCTCGGCGAAGTCGACGGCGTAGATGCGGGCCAGGGTCGAGCCCCGATTCACGAACTGGCCCACGTCCACCTGTTCGTCGCGGACGCGCCCGGCGTAGGGCGCGCGGATCTCGGTCCGGTCCAGGTTGCGCTCGGCCTGGACCAGCGCGGCCTTCGCCTGCCGGAGGGCGGCCTGAACGGTGCGTGCGTTGGTCTCGGCGTCGTCGAGTCGGGCGGCGCTCGTCACGTCCTCCTTTGCCAGCGAGCGCTGGCGGGCGAGCTCGCGCTCGGCCCGCGCCACGTCGCTCTCGGCCCGTGCAAGGCTGGCGCGGGCCGTCTCGAGCGCGACCTCGTAGTCGAGCGGGTCGATGCGGAGCAGCGGCTCGCCGGCATCGAAGAAGCCGCCCGAGACGAGGTTGGGCGACACCCAGGTCACGGCGCCCGAGACCTCGGGAACCAGGGCGCTCTCGGTGCGGGGGCGCACCTCGCCATGCGGGTGCACGGTGAGGCGGACGTCCTCGACGACCACCGGGTGGACGCGCACCAGCGGAACGCGTACCGCGGGAGGCTCCGGCGCGACCCGGGGGCGCGTTGCGATCAGCGCCGCGGCAGCGAGGACCCCGAACACCAGGATCGCGAAGGGGAGGGTGCGGCGGTCGAGCAGCTTCATCGTGGCTCCGCCTGGGCTGGGGGCGCACTCATCGCGGCAGCCAGGAACGTGACGAGCCGCTCGCAGGTGAGGGGGTCGGGAGCGATGCGCGAGCCGTCCGGCCGGTCGGGGTGGCGCCCGGCCAGCACCTGGGAGAACGAGCCGACGGCGAACACGAGCCGGTCGACGACCTCCTCGGGCGCGAGTGCGGGGAGCGCCCGTTCGAGCGCGGCGCGGAAGCGGCGCAGCACCTCGCCGAACAGCTCCTCCACCAGCGCGCGGCCGCTCGCCTCGGGCTCCGCGAGCAGCACGGCGCTGAGGCCGCGCAGGCTCCCGTCGCGCTGGGCTTCTTCGAAGACGGGCTCGATCAGGGCCCGGATCAGCGGCTCCACGTCGGGCGGGGTGGGCGCCGCCTCGAGGGCATCGAGGCGGCGCAGGCGCTCGGCGTTCACCGGCGCGACGCTTCGCGCGAAGACCTCGCGGGCCAGCGCCTCGCGGCCGCCGAAGTGGTAGTGGACCGCGGCCACGTTCACCCCGGCCGCCGACGTGATCGAGCGCAGCGAAGTGCCGGCGGGCCCGCGTGAGCGGAACAGCCGCTCCGCTGCGTGGAGGATGCGCCGCCGGGTCGCGGCAGCAGGGGACTCAGGTTGGCTCACGGGAGGTACCAACGGGCGCTTCAAACATATGCTTGAATCCCGCCGTCCTGTCAACCGGGAGTTCAATCGGGGACGGAGTCCAGATCTTGGTGGTGTCCTACCCCCCGGAGGCATACGAGATCCCCTCGGGAGCCGGCTCAAGTTGCTTCGACGGCGTGGCCGATGTGCGGCCCATCCAACCCGGAGGACTTTCCCCCATGCGATCCGCCCGACTCATCCTCGCTCTGACCGTTGCCTGCCTGCTGGTGAGCCCCATGGCCCAGGCCCAGCAGATGAAGATCGGCCTCAGCGGTCTCATCGAGACGGTCTCCGCAACCGTGCCGGCGAACGGAGCCACAGCCGTCTTCACCGCCCCGACCGGCGTGAAGCCGGACACTGGTTTCTTCGTCGTCACCCAGATCTGCGTAGAAGATCGGGGAGGGGTCGATATCACGGGGAGCACACTGGGCCTGATTCCGCTCGACGACGATTGCCAGACCTTCCATCCCGGTCTTGCGCTTCCGACGGGCGAGACCCTGACGGCCACGGATACGGACGGCGGGACTTCCCAGGCGATCGTCCTCACGGGTGTTCGGATGAAGAAGTAGTCGCTCGGAAGGAGCGGCCTGGTACGCGAGCGCCCGGGATCTAGAATCCGTCCCCACGCTTGCGAAGGAGCGTGAGGCCGTCGGAGAGCGGAATCATCACGGTGTCCACACGGGGGTCGCGGGCCATGGCGTCGTTGAAGGCCCGGATCGCTTTCGTGTCGGCGTCCTGGCGCTCCGCGTTCACCACCGAGCCGCCCCAGAGCACGTTGTCCACGAGGATCACGCCGCCGTCGCGAAGCCGCGGCAGGATCTCCTCGACGTACCCCGCGTAGCCCGTCTTGTCGGCGTCGATGAAGGCGAGGTCGAAGCGGGGCTCGCGCGGCAGCGCGCGCAGCGAGTCGAGGGCAGGGCCGATGCGGAGCTCGACGCGGTCGGCGACGCCGGCCTTCTCCCAGTAGCGGCGGCCGATCGCCGTCCACTCCTCGCTCACGTCGAGGGCGAGGACGTGTCCGCCCTCGGGCAGGCCCCGCGCCAGGCAGAGCGTGGAGTAGCCCGTGAAGACGCCCACCTCGACGACCTGCTCTGCGCCGAGCGTTCGGGCCAGCCACGTCATGAACGCGCCCTGCTCGGGCGCGACCTGCATCACCGCGACGCCGCCGAGCTTTGCCGTCTCCTCGATCAGCGCGCGCTGCACGGCGTCCGGCGGCGACCCGTGCGCCACCAAGTACTCGTGCAGCTCGTCGCTGATCGGCGTGTGCTTCATCTGCGGAGGGAGCGGGGAAGCGGGGCTCGGTCCCGTCCTAGCTCTTCTGCATCGCGAGGCGGGTGGCGATGGCCTTCTCGTCCTCGGCCTCGCGGATCATGCCCTTGCGCTGATAGAAGATGGAGAGGCTGGTATGGCCGAGCGCCTCGTCGGGCTCGAGCTCGACCAGGTGCTGCGCCGCCTCGATGGCGCCGTCGAGATCGCCCTGGCGGTCGAGCACCATGGCGAGGCCGTTCCAGGCGATCGCCAGCTTCGGGTCGGCGGCGAGCGCGGCCCGGTAGCCGGCGACGGCCTCGTCGAGGCGGCCCGCCACGAAGTGGGAGAAGGCCTCGCGCTGGAGAGCGTGCGGATCGGGCATGGAGCGAAGCTAGCTGCCCCAGGGGCGCCGCGCAGTGCGGCGGTCTCACGCCACCGTGGGGCGCACCTTCTAGAGCGAGCGCTCCAGCACGTCGAAGACGCGGTGCAGGCGGAAGCCCACCTTCTCGTAGGCGCGCAGCGCCGTGCGGTTGGAGGGCGAGAGCACGAGCAGGGCGGCGTTCGCGCCCGCCTCGAAGCGCTCCGCCAGCGCCCACGCGGCGAGCGCCGTGCCGAGGCCGTGGTCGCGAAGCGCCGGCGAGACGCCGACGAAGGAGAGCCAGGGTCGCGCCGGCCAGTGCGTCTCGAGCTCCACGAACGCGGCCAGCTCGCCGCCGCGGCGCGCCACGGTGAAGTGATGGCGGCCGTCGGCGAAGGCGGCCTCGACGTCGCGCTGCTCGCGCGGCGCGAGGCCGCAGTCGATGTGGAGCTTGTGGATCGCTTCCGCATCGTCCGGCTGGGCGGCTTCGACGACGAAGCCCTCCGGCAGCTCGGGGGTCGGTGCCTTCGCGCAGCGCATCATGAAGTGCTGGCGCACCGGGCGGAAGCCGAAGGCGGTGAGCAGCGCGAAGCCGGCGCGGTTGCGCGTGCCGAGGCCGGCCGTGACGAAGCCGATGCCGAGCTTGCTGCCGAGCTCGAGCGCCGCGCGCAGCAGCTGGCCGCCCACGCCGTGGCCGCGCTCGGCCTTCGCGACGATCGGACACAGCAGGCCCGCCTCGCGCGCGCCTTCGAAGCGCAGGAAGCCCGTGAGGCCGAGGATCTCGCCACTCATGCCCTCGGCGACGAGCAGGTGCTCGCCCGGCTCGGTTCCGTGGCGCTCGAACTCCGTCCGGAACTCGTCCTCGCTCTCCCAGAGCGGGTTCAGCACGAAGTCGGGCTCGCCCCGGGCGCACGCCGCCGCCAGCCCGGCCACCGCCCCCGCGTCCTCCGCCCGAAACAACCGAATCGGCATCCCCCGAGTCTACTGCGTTAGAAAGGGGACGGTCCTGTTTCGTTAGGAACCTCGGCCTCTCTCTGGCAGGCGGTCGCGGAGCCAGCGGACGAAGACGGGGGTCGGACCGAGGCGGCCGTGCAGCAGGCCGTCGACTCCGACGAAGAGGCGCACGCGGCGACCGGGAAGCTCGTCCTCGGGGCCGTCCTCGAGCGCGAGCCGGGCCAGGTGACGCTGCCCGTCGACCTGGACGATCGCGACGCGGCTCGGCCCCGCGCTGGGCCCGGCGGCGACGTGGATCGTGGTCGAGGCGAGCACCTCCGCGGTCGCCCCCTCGAGCCGTGCCGCATCCGAGCGGACCGGCACGCCGCCGTTGCGGCCGAACGCCTGGCGCGGCGCAAGCGCGGCCTCGGGCCGGCGCCGGCTGTCACTGCGCTCGAGCACGGTCACGTAGACGTTGTTGCCGGGCCCCCCGATCGACTGCGCGATCGCGATCTCCGGCCGCGGCACCTGCGCGCGCGGGCTCGGGAAGCGTTGCATGAGCTGGAGCGCGCACTCGGCGATCTGGAACAGGCCCGTGCCGCCGACCGGGTGCCCGCGCGCCTTGAGGCCGCCCGAGAGGTTCACCGGCACGCGCCCCGCGACCCCGGTCACGGGATGGAGGAACGGGTCGACCGGCGCCGCTCCGAGCTCCCCGACCAGCGCCGGCACCGCTTCGTCCGCGTCGAGCAGGTCGAGGTCCGCGAGGTCGATCGGCAGCAGGCTGTTGAAGGCGTCGTGCGCCTCGACCACCAGCCCCGCGAGCGCTCGCGGCCGCGCGATGCCGGCGTGGAAGTACGCCGCGCGCGCCGCGCGTCGCGTCGCCTCCAGGTGGTCCAGCGCGCTGCGATCCAGCACCGAGGAGCTCTCGGTGGCAGAGCCGAGCCCGGCCACCCGGAGCCCCTCGGGCCGCGCGGTCACGATGACGGCCGCCGCGCCATCGCAGATCGGCGAGCAGTCCTTGCGCGTGAGGGGCGTCGCGACCGGCAGGTTCCGACGCGGATCGAAGTAGGCCGCGATCGGCTCCGCACGCCCGTGGAAGGCAGCCAGCGGGTTCTCGGCGCCGAACGCGTGCGCGCGCGCCATCAGCCGCGAGAGGATGTCCCGGCCCCGCTTGGCATCGATGCCGCGCCGTCGCATCCACGCACGCGTCACGAGCGCGATCAGGGCGGGCATGGTGCAGCCGTAGCGCCGCTCCTCGGGGTCGACCGTCTTCGACATGATCGCGGTCGCCACCTCGGTGGTGACCGTCTTCATGCGCTCTCCGGCCAGCACCAGCACGCTCTCGCAGCTCCCC
>JBFIYM010000099.1:0-15840 GCA_041605395.1 Myxococcota bacterium
CGAACAGGCTCATCCCGGGGCTCAGCAGGAAGCCGGCGAGGGCGAAGCGCGGGTCGGCGCCGAGGTTGCTGCGCTGGGCGAACATCGGCGACTCGAGCCAGTGCCCCCACTTGAGCTGGTTCACGCCGACGTAGAGCGCGATCGAGCCCAGCAGCGGGACGAGCACGCACAGCAGCGCAGACCCGAGCCACCGCCGGTCGGCCCCGCGCCGGACCCACTCGAGCAGCACGAAGGCGAGGTAGCCGCCCAACGCCAGCCCGCTGATCGCACCGGGCAGTCGCACGTTCAAGATCGCCGAGGCGAAGACGCTGCCGAGCAGCGCGTCGCCCGGAGCGCCGGTCGCGCGGAAGCGATGCCAGAAGTAGAAGGCGCCGAGCGCGGCGAGCGCCTCGGTCGTGTGCTGGAGGAAGTAGGTCGACAGCAGGGCGACGTGGGTGCAGGTCGCGAGCCCGAGGCTCGCAGCGAGCGAAGCGCCGCGCGACGCGCCGAGCCTCCGCTCGAACAGGAAGAACAGCCCGGCCAGCGCGCCGGTGGCGACCGCGGGATAGAACAGGATCGGAAAGGCGGCGGGGCCGATGGCAGGGCCGCCCCCCCAGGGCTTCGCGCCGGTCGTCCCCGAGAACGTGCGCCGGAGATCGTCCGAGAGCAGCGGCTCGACCAACCGGCCCGACGCGTGGAAGGGAAGCGCGAGCAGCGATTGGCCGATCGTGTAGTGGTTGTAGCTCGCGCCACCGCGGCCGGGCTCCGCCATGTGGAGACCCTCGGGCACCGCCAGGGAGAGCTCCTCCGCCAGCCCGCGGGTCTGGAAGTAGAGGCCGAGCTCGTCGGTCGAGTTGAAGTGGCCGCGGTGCAGGATCGCGAGCCCCACGGCGACGATGCAGGCCAGCTCGAAAGCGATCTTCCGATCGGTCGTCGCCATGACCCCTCGTTCGGCGGAGTCTCGCGTGTCCCGTGCGGCGGCGACGCCGTCGCCGGCCGCCCCTACGCTCCCTCCGGCGCAGGGCTCGACGCCCCCGCCCGGCCGTCCTCCACGCGCAGCCCGAGGTCGTCTGCGACCTCCTGCGCTGCGCGCAGGCCCGAGGCGACCGCGCCCTCGAGCGTCGGCGCCATCCGGTGGTCGCCCGCGAAGTAGAGGCGGCGCCCCTGCGCACGCAGGTCGGCCTGCACCGCGGCGAGCCGTGCGAGCGCTCGATAGCGGCCGACGTCGAAGCGCGGCACCGCCTCCGGGTGGCGGCGCAGGGTGGAGAAGCGCAGCGTCTTCTCGACGCCGGGGAACAGGCGCGCGACGGCGCCGAGCAGGTCCTTCTCCACCACCTCGTCGGCGGCGTCGAGGTGGAGACCGCTCCACGCCGGCGTGGCGACCGCCTGGAGCAGCGCGGCGCCCGCCGGTGCGGGGGAGCCGCTTCCGCCCGGCTCGACCGAGACGCACGCCAGCGGCCCCCGCTCGCCCGGCAGCACGCGCAGGCGCGTCGCCTTGCGCACGGGAGAAACCTCGAGGGCGAGGCTCAGGACGATGGCCGGCGCGCTGCGCGCGCCACCGAGGGTGTCGCGCTCGGCCGGCGCCAGCATTGCCTCGGCCACCCGGAGCGTCGCGGCCGCCGGCAGGGCGAGCACCACGGCGTCCGCCGCGAGCGTGCGCCCGTCGGCGAGATGCAGCGCCAGGCCGTCGGCCTCCGCCGCGACGCGCGCGACGTCGGCCCGGGCGAGGTCGTCCCCGGTCCAGAGCGCATCCGCGATCGCGGCGGGGCTCCCGCGCAACGTGGCGAGCGGAGCCTCGCCGCGCGCCGCGCGGAGCAGCAGGAAGCAGACCCGGCTCACCTCGGCCGGATCGGCCAGCAGATCGGAGGCCAGTATCGGCAGCGCCCAGTGCTGCCAGACGCTCTCGCCGAAGTAGAGCCGTACGAAGTCGGCAGCGGAGCGGTAGTCGAGTGCAGCGGCCCGCTCCGGGGCCTCGCTGTCGAGCTGCGCTCGGAAGCGCCGCTCGAGCCGCCCGAGGCGCCGGAGTCGCAGCGCGTGGTGGAGCCGGACGCCGCCGATCCGCGCCACCTCGAGCGCGCGACCGGCGGGCGGCACCTCCTCGATGCGCCCGTCACGGGTCTGGCCGAGCCGCAGCGGGCGGAGGGGCAGGAGCGTGCCCGCCAGCCCCGCGCGCTCGATCAGGGCCCGGAGCCGCGGCTCCCGGGCGCTCACCAGGTAGGGCGCGGCGTCGAGGCGGAAGCCCTCGCGCAGCTCGCCGCGCGCCCGCCCGCCAGGCGCCGCCTCCCGCTCGAGCACGCGCACCGCGCAGCCGGCGTCGCGCAGGCTCGTGGCCGCGGCGAGGCCCGCCAGGCCCCCGCCCACGACCAGCACCTGCGCCCCGCTCATGCCGCCCTCCAGGCCCCGCGTCGCCCGGGGGGCCGCCGGAACTCATAGCCGACCCGGCCGGAATGAACCCCGGCGGGGGGGCCGCCGTAGTACCGGGAGCCCGGCCGCCTCGGGCGGCGGGCCTGGGATACCGTGACGAGCCGTGAGCTCGGACGAGGACCTGATGGAGCGTGTGCAGGCGGGTGACGCGGAGGCGCTCGGGAGCTTGATCGATCGCTATCGCGGCCCGCTCTACGCCTTCCTGTGGCGCCGGGCCGGCGAGGGCGCCGACGACCTGTTCCAGGAGAGCTGGATCCGCGTCTCTCGCGCGCGCGACCGCTTCGACCCGAGCCGGCGCTTCTCGACCTGGCTCTTCCAGATCGCGAACAACCTGTGCCGCGACCGCTGGCGCCGCCAGGGCGCCCGACGCCGCGCACTCGACGCGCTCGGCAGCGAGCTGCGCACGACCGGGGCCGACGTCGCACCGGCGCCGACGCTGCCCGCCGACCAGGGCCTGTTCCGGCGCCTGGACGCGCTGCCGGATCGGCTCCGCGAGGTGCTGGTGCTGCGTCACTACCACGAGCTCGGCGAGGCCGAGATCGCCGAGGTGCTCGGGATTCCGCGCGGCACCGTGAAGAGCCGGCTGCACGCCGCGGTCCGCGCCGCGCGCGCGCTGCTGGAGGAAGGGACCGATGGCCGGGACTGAGCACGACGAGCAGCTCGAAGCCGAGCTGCGGGCGCTCGCCCCCCTGCTCGATCGGGCGGACGTGCCGGCGCCGCCCCCCGCGCTCGTCCGCCACACCCTGCGGCTCGCGAGCGCGGAGCTCGGACGACCGCCGGCCATCGCCCCGGGCGTCGCGGCGAGCCTGCACACCCTCCCCGTCGGCTTCCGGCGCGAGCTGCTGCGCCTGGTGCTGGTGACGCTTCCGGTGCTCGGCGTGGTGCTCGCCTGGGACGTGTTCCTGCTCCAGTCCGCGCCCGGCTGGCTCTCGGCGTGGCTGCCGCCCGGCATCGCCGCGGCCCTCGTCGCCACCTACGTGCTGGGCAGCCTCGGCTGGCTCGGCCTCACCTACGCGAGCCTGCCGCTCGTCGCCCACCGTCGCACCCTGAGGAGCCCCACGGCATGACCGAGACCCGCATGTGCCCCTACTGCGCCGAAGACGTCCGCATCGAAGCCATCAAGTGCAAGCACTGCGGGTCGTTCCTCGCCGTGCGCGGGGCACCGAGCGACTGGCACCGCTCCACTCGCGATCGCATGGTCGCGGGCGTGTGCGGCGGCCTGGCCGCCCAGTTCGGCGTGCCGACGGCGGTGATCCGGCTGGCCTTCGTGCTGATGACGTTCTTCTCGGGCGGCGCCGGCCTGATGATCTATCTCGTGCTCTGGGTGGTGATGCCCAACGACGAGTGGGACGAGGAGCGCAACGAGCGGGCTCGCCTGACCGAACGCTCCGAGCTCTAGGCAGCGCCGCTCACAGCGCCAGCTTCTCGGCCAGGCGGTCGAGGCCCGCGACCACGTCGTCGAGCGTGGTGAAGGGCTCGAAGGCGACGCCGCGCGCCGTGAGCTCCTCGGCCAGGCTGTCCTTCGCGAAGACGACGTCGGCCGCGAGCCCGCCGCACAGGTCCGAGACGCGGCCGTTGCCGATGTGGACGACGCGCGCCTCGGGGTGGAGCGCGCGGAAGGCTTCGATGCGACCGCGCTTGCAGAGCCCGGTGCCGCACGCGCAGCTCGGGTCCGGGGCGCACGCGGCGATGCGCCAGGCGCCGTCCTCGTACCAGAGCCGGTTGGCGTCGTAGGCGAAGCGAACGCCGGTCAGGCTCTGGATGCGATCCAGGTTGCGGTCGAAGCCGTCCGAGAGGATGCGGAAGGGCACGGCTCGTTCCTCGCACCAGCCCACCAGGCGCTCGGCGCCGGGATCGAGCTCGACCGTGCGCAGGAAGGCCTCGAGCTCTTCTTCGGGCAGACGCAGCCCGTCGAGCAGCTCGAGGTTGTACTGCCAGGCATTCAGCTCGCCGCGGCTGAGCCGCTCCCAGAGCGCCGGCCGCCGGTCGGCGGCATAGCGCTTCGCGATGGTGGATCCGACGTCCTGCACGGCGAAGGTGCCGTCGAAATCGCAGAACACGGCGAGCGGGATGCGCGCGGGATGCCGCGTCAGCAGGCTGCCATGGGCCGGCAGCTGCCGGCCCTGCGCGTCGGGCGGGTGCTGGCGCGTGGCGCCGTCCGGATGCCGGCCCCCCGCGATGGGCTGCGGCTGGTCCGACCAGTTGAGCCGGAGCTCGAGCACCGAGCTGGCACCGCGCGCCTCGAGCCCGGACGGGGCCGGCTCGGCGAGCAGGGCCTGGGCCCGGGCCGTGCCGCGCCGACCCCCGCCGTCGACTTCGCGCGCGACGGCGAGCGTCTGCTGGAGCCCGCGCACCTCGTCGGGCCCGAGCCGCCCGAGCTCGTCCGAGAACAGCACCATGCCCCCGCTCACCGCGATCGCGGCGGCCAGGGTCTCGATCTCGACGGCGGAGAGCGTCGTGTCCGTGCGCCGCAGCATCAGGCAGTCGGGGTCGTTCAGCCAGAGACGCCGATGCATCCACGCCCGCGTCAGCACGTTGCGAAGCGCGTTGGCCACCGAGGGCTGCGTGGGCCCGATGCCCGGGATCTCGGTGCCGGCCGCGACCTCCCAGCTCGGCGCGACGTCGGGGCCGATGCGCATGCCGTCCACGAAGCCCACCGCGGCGCCGAGCGGGCAGCCGCAGCCGAGCAGGAAGGTGTCGTCCCCGGCCCCCTCCCGGATCGCGGCGAGGCCGCGCCGCAGGCGCCCCGCCCGGCTCGTGCGCGCGTCCTTCGCGAGCGCCTGCATGGCGACCACGTAGAGGAAGTCGAGCTTCAGGTAGGAGAAGCCCATCCCGCTGAGCGCCGCGGCGAGGCGCAGCAGGTGGCGCTCCACCGCCTCGTGCGAGGGATCGAGCACGTAGACCGAGCCCTCGCGCGTCCAGTCGGGGTGCAGGAGCCCGCGGAAGGGGCCCTCCCTGGTTTGGAGCAGCCAGTCGGGGTGCGCCTCGAAGAGGCGGCTCTCCGGCACCACGCAGAACGGCGCCAGCCAGATCCCCGCCCGGAAGCCCGCACTGCGGATCGCCTGGGCGAGCGGGGCGATGCCGCGCGGGAAGCGCTCGTTCGTCTCGAGCCAGTCGCCGATCGCGCGCTGGTAGCCGTCGTCGAGCTGGACCAGGTCGATCGGGAAGTCGCTGCGCGCCTTGGTGAGGGCTTCCAGGTTGCGGAGAAGATCGGCCTCGCTGACGCCGCCGAAGAACTGGTACCAGCTGCACCAGCCCGCCTGGAAGGGCGCCGACGTGCGCGCGCCCGCTTCTTCCCCGAGCTGGTCGGCGAAGTCCTCGAGGAGGCGGTTGCTGTCGTCGCCGAGCGCGACGCGCACGCCCTCGAGGTCGATGCACTCTCCCGGCGCGAGCGGCACCTCGCAGCGGGCCTCGACTTCGATGCGCAGGTTGTCGGCGTCGCGGCGGAGATAGACGAGCCCCGTGGCGAAGCCGCGCTCGAGCAGCCCGGCGAGGCAGGCCCCGGCCCTTCCCTCGACCACGGAGACGAGATCCGACTCGTGCCAGCCCGCCCGGTCGGGGGGCGCCGCCCCGATGCCGTGGTGCAGACCGCGCAGCCACGGGCCGGACGGGAAGGCCGGCTCCCCCGCGTCGTCGAGCGCCCGGCCCACGCTGGTCGACCACGACTGCCAGCCGTGGCGCAGGAAGCGAAGCTCCCGCCCGGCGTCGACCCAGCGAAAGCCCAGCACGAGGGACTCGAGCTGGAGCGGGGCGTCGGCGCGGCAGGTCACGCGCGCCTCGAGTCGGGCCGAGTCATCGGCGGCGTCGAGCGCGAGGCCCACGTCGAAGGGACCGAGCCGCTGCGAGCCCGCGGCGAGACGCCCCTCGGCCCACAGGGGCGGCGATTCGCCCGCGCCGGCCTCGCTACGTTGGTGGAAGCGCAGGCCGAGCCGCACCGGCTCCAGGCGGCCCGCCCGCTCGTGCCGGGCGAGGGAGGGAGCGCGCGACATGGCGGCCGAGTATAACGGCGCAACTCCCGCGCCCCGGTCGGCGCTCGCGGGCGCGCTCGCGCGCCGCGAGGGCTTGCTGCTCGACGGGGCGACCGGCACCGAGCTCGAGGCGCGCGGGGTGCGCGCGGACCTCCCACTCTGGTCGAGCTGGGCGCTGCTCGAGGCGCCGGAGACGCTGCGTGACGTGCACGCGGACTACCTCCGCGCGGGCGCGGAGGCGCTCACGGCCGCGACCTTCCGCACGCACGCGCGGTCGCTCGCCGGCGCTGGGATCGAGGGGCGCGCGGCGGAGCTGACCGCGCTGGCCGTCCGCCTCGCACGCGACGCGGTCGAGCAGACGGGCCGCGCCGCCTTCGTGCTCGGCTCGGCGGCGCCGCTCGAGGACTGCTACGAGCCCAAGCGCGTGCCCGACGCCGATGCGCTCGCGCGCGAGCACGCGGCCCACGCGCGCCACCTGCGCGCCGCCGGCGTGGACGCGGTCCTCGTCGAGACCATCAACACGCTCCGCGAGGGGGTCGCGGCGGCGCGGGCGGCGCAGGACGAAGGCCTGGCGAGCCTGGTCTGCTTCCTGTGCGGAGAGGACGCGCGCCTGCTCTCCGGCGAGCCGCTCGACGAGGCGCTGGCGGCCGTCTCGGCGTTCGAGCCGCTGGCGCTCGGCGTGAACTGCCTGGCCCCTCGCCTCGTGCCCCCCTGCCTCGCGCCGCTGCGACGGAGCGGCCGGCCGGTGCTCGTCTACGCGAACGTGGTCGGCGACGCCGCCGGGCCCGGGCAGGCCAGCCCGGACGGCTACGCGCGGGAGGCACTGCGCTGGGTGGCGGCGGGCGTCCGCGGCATCGGCGGCTGCTGCGGCACCACGCCCGCCCACGTGGCGGCGCTCGCGCGGCGGCTCCGGCCGGGCGCGCGATCCGTCGCCCCGGAGTGACGAAAATTGCGTCCCCCGGCCGCTGCGCGGCCGCTCCCGGCGGGCTTCAAGCTCCGGCAGTTGTGACGGTATTCACTTTTTCCAGCAGGCATTTGCGGCGAACCGTGGGCCGATCCCCTCGAATTGGCATGGGGCTTGCTCTGGCATGGCTCTGAAAATCGAGTCATTGCGCCCGGGCTGGCTACCCCTCCCCTCGCCGTCAAAAGCGAGGAGCCGGCCCGGGCGTTCGACGTTTCGGGCTCAGGCGCGAAGGACCTGCCGCGCGATGCCGGCCAGGTAGAAGGAGCCGGACGCGCACAACAGGTCGTCCGCTCGGAGCCCCTCGCGGGCCGCCCGAAGCGCCAGGTGCGGGTTCGGCACGACGCGGAGCTCCACGTCGCCTCCGATGGCGCGGACCGCCTCGGCCACGAGCTTGGGATCGAGGGAGCGGACCGGTTCGGCGCGCGTCACGGTGACGAGCTGGGCTTCGGGCACCAGCGCCCCGCAGATCGCGGCCAGATCCTTGCCCCCCGAGACCGAGAGCACGAGGTGACAGCGGCGCCGCGGGATCCGGGCCAGCGTCTCGGCCAGGGCGCGTGCCGACGCCGCCGTGTGGGCACCGTCGATCACGATCCAGGGCGCCCGCGAGCGGATCTCGACGCGGCCCGGGAGCTCGACCGATTCGAGGGCGAGCGCCGCGGCCTTGGCGAGGCGCTCGTCCCCGACGAGGCCGAGGCGACGCACGCCGGCCACCGCCAGCGCCGCGTTCACCGCGTGGTGTCGCCCGGGCACCGCGAGCGCGAGGTCGGCCTCGAACCCGCCGTCCGCGAGCCGGAAGCGCGAGCCCGCCAGGCCCTCGTCGGTGATCGTGAGCGCGATCTCGTGGCCGAGCCGCGCGAGGGGCGCGCCGAGCGCGCGGGCGCGCGCCTCCACCACCTCGGCCGCCTCGGGCGCGAGCGCGCCCGTCACCAGGGGCACGCCCGGCTTGGCGATGCCCGCCTTCTCGCCGGCGATGGCGGCCAGCGTGGTGCCCAGCCGGTCGACGTGCTCGAGCTCGATGCTGGTGATGCAGGCGACGGCGGGCGCGACGACGTTGGTCGAGTCGAGCCGGCCCCCGAGGCCCACCTCGACGAGCGCTGCGTCGACGCCGGCCTCGGCGAACAGCAGGAAGGCCGCCGCGGTCGTCACGTCGAAGAAGCTCGGCGGGTGGGGCCGGGCCCGGAGCTCGTCCACGTGGGGGCGGATCCGTGTGAGCGCACCGGCCAGGGCCTCGCCGGGGATCTCCCGGCCGTCGAGCCGGAAGCGTTCGGTCCAGCGCTCGAGGTGGGGGGAGGTGAAGGTGCCCGTGGAGTGGCCGGCAGCGCGGAGCACCGCCTCGGCGAGCAGCACGGTCGAGCCCTTCCCCTTCGAGCCCGCCACGTGCAGGACGCGCAGCCGGCGCTGGGGATCCCCGATCCGCGCGAGCAGCTGCTGGATCGGTTCGAGCGAGAGCCGGATCCGGCCGGGGTCGGGGCTGCGCTCGAGATCGATCAGCCCTTCGAGCCACGCCTCGGCCTCGTCGAGCCGCATCCTGTCCGTGACTCCGTTCGCGGGCCTCGCCGCGACCGCCTACTGGGCCAGGTACTTCTTCCACTGGCGGTATTCCTTCACCGCCGCCGGGGTCCCTTCGACCGCCGGGTAGAAGTAGCGGACCGCGTGACCGCACGAGTCGCAGATCTTGTAACAGAACTTGAAGCCGTCGACTTCGCGGACGGAGCCGACCACCGTGCGGTTCTCCTCCTTGCAGCACTTCGAGGGCCGCGGAGGCGAGACGATCCGCTTGGGATAGTCGTTGCTGGGCTTCTCTTCTTCCGAGTAGCGGATGATGTTGCGAATCACCCGGTTGGGCTTGGCATCCGCGTTCTGCCGGCGGATGTTGCTTCCGATCCTTCTCAAGCGTGGCCCCTCTTCGCGGCTCCTGCGCGCGGGCCGGTCCGATCCAGCTGCGCGAGGAGCGGTGTGAAATCCTGGTACGGGTGCTCGCAGGGCGCCCCGTCGGAGAAGCGGAACAGGTGCGATTCGGGCCGCGACCCGAACCGCAGCAGCGCCGAGCTGCGCGTGCCGTAGCGCTCGGTGTGGATGCAGGTGTCCTCGAGCGGGTTCTCCCCGCCCCGGTGACTCCGACAGGTCTGCCCGAGCGCGGCGAGCGCCTCGTCGGAGCTCTGCCCCGTGAGCGGCCCGACCTCATCGAGCAGGCGGGCCACCTTCGGCAGGCGGCGGCTGTCGGGATCGCCGTTCCCGACCACGTGGGCGCCCGCGGAGAGGCGCCGCGCCGCGGGCTTCTCCTCGTAGACGATCACGAAGGCGTCCTCGCGATCGCAGACCACGAGGTTGAAGGGGTTGTAGGTGCGGGCCGGGAGCTCGGCGAGGCGGGCGCTGGCCTCGGCGGCGCTGCCCGCCGCGAGGGCGTCCGCGACCAGCAGGCCGCGGGAGCGGCGAGCCGGATCCGGCTCCGGGTTCGGCCGGTTGGTGAGGGCGGCGAACACGCCGGCGTCGTTCAGGCCCAGCCAGGTGCCGCCGGCCCGGGCGTCCCGCGGGGCAAGAACGGTGCGCCCCTGCCACGAGCGAAGCTGCGGACCCTCGGCCGGCCGCTCCAGGTACTCGTCCCGGTTGGCCGCAACCAGGAGCTCCGCATCGGCGAAGCAGCGGTGCAGGACGATCAGGGTGCACATGGTCGTGCGACACCGGGCGCAGGGTGAGGGGCGAGCACAGGCGGTCGGAATCTAGCACAGGGTTCCCGGGGGGAGCAAGTCCTGGCCCAAAACGGGGTCTCGGGCCGGGACGCCGACCGGGCCCGGGCCCGATCGCGCCGCGGCCGGGCGGCGTGCGGCGGCTCAGCCCGCCTTCACGACCCGGAGCTGCGGCGACGAGGACTCCGGCTCCACGTCGCGATCGCTCACGCGCCAGCCGCGACTGGACCGGAGCCGGGTGGCCCGCCGCCCCGCCGCGCGCCGGTCCATCTGGAGCCCGTAGTGCGCGAAGACCTCGGACAGCGCGTCGTAGTTCTCTTCGATCGTGACCCGCACCGACTCGAAGCCTTCGCGGATGGCGTCCGCACGCTTCCAGAACGCGAGGGGGTTGATCGCGAAGAAGTCGGCGTCCTCCTCGCGGGGCTCGAGCAGCACGATGTCGCCCTTGAAGCGCTCGTCCGAGAGGTAGCCCCGCAGCGCCGTGCGCAGCCGCGAGTGGAGCAGCGTCCGGAACACCTGGTTGATCATCATCTTGAGGCCACGGTCGGAGAGGTAGCGACCGGCCGCGAAGTAGCGGCTGTGGCCCTCGAGGTCGATGCGGTTCAGGAAGGGGCGGAACGGGTTGTAACAGATGACGAGGTCGGCGCCCTTCTCGATCGCCACGTCGATGTTGGCGGTGTTGCGGATGCCGCCGTCCACGTAGTCCACGCCACCGATGCGGGCCGGGCGGTAGAAGATGGGCAACGCCGTCGAGGCCTGCACCGCCGACGAGATCGTGACGTCGTTCTTCTCGTCGGCACCGAAGATCACGCGCTCGGCGGTGTCGAGGTCGCAGGCGGTGATGTACAGCTGCCGCTTGCGCTTCCGGACGAACTCGCGGAAGTCGTTCGGCATGCGGGTCCGCTCGAGGCTCCGCCGCAGCCAGCGCTCGAGGCTGCGGTTGTCGAAGAAGCCCGTCGGGATGTGATTCGTCAGCGCCGGGATTTCGCGCGAGGGAGAGACGTGCTCCATCACGCTCATGGCGAGCTCTTCCGCCGTCGTGTAGCTCGGCTTGTCGAGGAAGCGACGCAGCCGCGGCCCCACCACCTCGGGCATGCGGGGCACCTGGCGCAGCAGCTCCCACAGCACCCCGGGCACGTAGCTGAAGAGGTCGTACGCGAACTTGGCGGGGCGCTCGACGAACTCGCGGAAGTTCGGGTTGTAGAAGTGGAGCGGCGTCAGCTGGTCGAGGCGACCGCTGGTGCCCTCGAGCACCTTCACCATCTCGTCGGGGGTCACGCCGGAGGCGAGCGAGACGGCGAGCATGGAGCCGGCCGAGAGACCCAGATACATGTCGAGGTCGGTGACCTTGCGACCCACCAGGTAGTCGTCGAGGGCCTTCAGGCCGCCCACCTTGAACGCACCACCCGAGACGGCGCCGCCGGCCAGGACCAGGGCGACCTTCGGGCGCCGCTTCCGGGGAGCGCCCTCGCTCTTGCGGATCAGGGTCAGGCCCACGCGGGACTCATCGGCCGAACGCACCCGGAGACTGTGTCGAACCCGACCCCGCAGCTTCTGCGAAACGACACCGGTGGCTCCCGGGGGGTTGCGATGCAGCGCGTTAGGGTAGCTCGATGGTGCGGCGGGGCGAGGGGTCTCCCGGGCGGGGGCGGTCCGGAGACGCGCGCCGCTTTGACTCGGCGCGTCGAGGCGGTCCGGGGGGAAGTCGACCCCCCGGCCGGCTTGGAGAGCCCACCCCGAGGGAGTAGGATCGTCTGACCCGCCGCAGGCGGGCCCGGGTGGCGAATGAGAAGGATGCGGGAACCCATCGTCGTTTTGCTCGCCGCATGCCTCGCTCTGCCGCTGGGCTGTGCGAACCGGGGCGCTGCGCAGCCCGACCCGGCACCGCCCTCGCAGCCCCAGACGCAGTCCGACCCGGCGCCCGATCCAGACCCGGCGCCGACGCCCAGCAGCGACTCGGACCCCAGCCGCAGGGAGCGCGTCGACAGCATGGTCGAGTCGATGATCATGGGCGCGATGGTCGGTGCGATCTTCGGGCCGATCGGCGCGGCGGCCGGCGCGCTCGGCCTCGGCGTCTACGGCGTGATCACGGGCGACGTTCCCCTCTCCGGGGGCCGCGGTCGCGGCGGACGCGGCTCCGAGGCCGAGGCCGAGGACGAGATGGAGCGCGAGATCGAGGCCGAGATGGCCAAGCAGGACGCGCTCGAGGCAGAGATCGAGGCGGAGCTGAAGCGACAGGAAGAGCTGCTCAAGCAGATCGAGCGCGACGAGAAGCTGCGCGAGGCGGAGCGGGCCGCCTCGGGCGGGGGCGACGAGGCCGCCAGCGTGGACCCCACCGAGGCGCCGCGCGCCCCGAAGGAGCGCGATCTCCCGGCCTCGCTCTTCGACGAGGAGCCGCGCACCATCGCGAAGGGCGAGTGGGGCAACGAGAAGTCCCTCGACGTGGTGGCGCGCTCGCTCGACGCGGACCGCGACGGCGCGCCCGAGGAGGTCCGCTACCACGACGCGAAGAGCGGCGTGATCGTGCGTCGCGAAGAGGACCGCGACTACGACGGCCGCATCGACACCTGGACCCGCTACGAGGCGGGCCTGGTCGCCGAGATCGATCGCGACACGGACGGCGACGGCAAGGTCGACGAGTGGCAGAGCTACGGTCGCGACGGCCGCATGGCGCGCCGCGAGGTCGACCGTGACGCCGACGGAGTCCGCGACGCCTTCTACCTCTACCAGGGCGCCGCCCTCGCCGAGGAGCGCCACGACGGCAACTCCGACGGGAAGATCGACCGCATCGTCCACTACGAGGGGCGCGCCATCGTGCGGAGCGAGGAGGACCTCGACCGCGACGGCCGCATGGACACCTGGACCTACTTCCAGAACGTGGGCGGGCGCGCCCAGGTCTCGCGCGTCGAACGCGACACCAGCGGGGACGGGAAGGCGGACACGTTCGAGACCTACGAGCAGATCGCGGGCAAGCCGAGCCTGAAGCAGCGGGACGAGGACAAGAACGGCGACGGCACGATCGACATCAAGTCGGTCTACGAGAACGGCAAGCTCAAGCAGCGCGAGATCAGCGACCCCGCCTTGATGCCCCTCTAGCAGGGGATCGGCGACGGAGCGGCGGGCTACTCGGCTGCGGGCTCGGCCTCGATCTCGAGGCGCTTCTTCTGCTCGCGGCGGAAGTCCTCGATCTCCATGCCGAGGCGGTGGAGCTCGAGCTCCTTGTTCTGGCGGCGGATGCGCTCGAGCTCGGCGCCGCTGCTGGCGCCCACCTGCTGGTGCTCGAAGTCGAACTCGAGCTCCACCGAGCCGCGCGTCCCGTCGCTGGCGAGCGCCGAGACGCGCACGCGATTTCGCCCCTCGCGCACCGGGACGAAGCCGGTGAAGCTGCCGTCCGGGGCGAGCCGGACATCGCTCGAGAACTCCCCGGTCGAGAGATTGGTCAGCACCACATCCTCGACGTCCGCGAAGCTCACGCCCTGGAGCAGCGTCACGATGTCGCCCGGGTTCTGGACGGGCGTGTAGGCGCCGAGCGTCATGCGCGCCATCTCGGTGACGACCCTCGGGTACTGGAGGGCGAGCGGACCCATCGCATAGGTGTTGATGGCGATCCCCGCCTGGTGGGCGAGCTGGGCGGCACGCAGGGCGGCCTCGTCGTCGCCCGGATCCTCGCTGCTGCCCTTGCCGACCGGCAGGGTGGGGATGCCGTCGGTGAGGAAGAGCATCACCTTGCGGGCGCCGGGGCGCGGCGTGCTGCGGGCGCCGGAGAGGCCCGCGAGCTCGACGATGCCGAGCCGGATGCCGGCGGCGAAGTTGGTGGCGCCGTGGGGCCCGCGCGCGAGGATCCCGGTGAGCGCGTGATTCAGTGCGGCGTAGTCCTCCGTGAGCGGCAGCTCGAGCCAGGCGTCCTGTTGATCGATGCGCTTGCGTTCGCCCGTCTGGAGACTCACCTCGCCCGCGAAGCTCACCAGCCCGACGCGCACGCGCCGCGGGTCGAGGCCCTCGAGCAGCGAGCGCGCGGCCTTCACTTGCGCCTGGAGGATGGTGTCGTCCGGGTCCGTGCTGCGGATCTTGGGGTCGAGCACGCCGGGCGGGAGCAGCTCGTTGTAGGGGTCGACCCCGACCTCACCGTCTCCGTCCACGTCGGCGCCACTCGCCGCCTTGGTCGAGTCGGAGACGTCGATCACCAGCATCACGTCGAAGCGATCGGCGCCCGCGGGTGACGCGAGCGCACTGCCCTCGATGCGCGCCTGGTGGAGGTGGTCGCGGAGCGTGCCGCCCGCGCTGGGCGAGTGGATCGACACGCGCACCGCTTCCTCGGCCGCCCAGGCGCCGCCCGCCACGAGCCCGGCGACGAGCAGGGGACAGAGCGCGCGCCTCATCCGATCCTCGCGATGCATCGTTGGTTGGATGTCATGCGCAGCGCCCTATTCGGCGGCCGCGGCCGGATCCGCCGGCGGCTCGGGCAGCGCCTCGTTCGGCGGCTCGGTCGACTCGGGCAGCGCCTCGTTCGGCGGCTCGGTCGACTCGGGCAGCGCCTCGTTCGGCGGCTCGGTCGGCTCGGGCAACGGCTCAGTGGGCTCCAGCGGCTCAACGGGCTCCAGCGGCTCGGGCAGCGGCTCCGGCGCCTCCGCGCGCAGGGGCGTGCCGCGGATGCGGTCGATGTTCGCCTGCTGCTCCGAAAGCGTCTCCAGCCCCGCGCGCACCACCCAGCCCACCGCCGCGAGGCTCTCGGGCGAGCAGTGCGCCAGGTCGTCGTCGATCGTGCGCCAGTACTCGCCCGGGATCTCGGAGCCCCCGTAGCGCAGATCGGCCAGCGCCACGACGCGGCGGAAGTCGTGGGCGACGAGGACCCCGTGGCCGAGTCGCTTCGCGTCGTACGGCGCCGCGCTCGGGAACTCCTCGGCGAAGCCCCCGCGTGCAGCGACGTCGAAGAAAACCTCGCGCAGCCGGCGGTCGGATAGCCGATCGCGACGGATCTCGAGGTCGGCGTCGCCCACCTGATGCAGATAGAGGAAGAGGCGCAGGTCCGGCAACGCTCCGGCCTCCTGGAGGCCCAGGTAGGCGTGCTCGCTCCCGAGGAAGGCCGCATCGGGGTCGAGCAGCTCGCCGTCGAGGAAGTAGAGCCGCACGCTGTGCGTGAGCGGCCGCTCGCGTAGCGTGCGTGCGAGCTCGAGCAGCACCGCGGCCCCCGACGCGCCCTCGTTCGCGCCGACCGGCGCGGTCCCCGAGCCGGGCGCCGTGTCGAAGGGCGTCGCCGCGACGAAGAGGCCCACGTGCGGGCCCGGGAACTCGACCCAGAGGTTCGCGAGCGCGTACGACTCTCCCTCGGGCTCGGGCGTGTAGACGAAGGGCTCCTCGTTCACCTCGAGCCCGAGTGCTTCGAGCTCGGCGCGCACGAGCGCACGGGCCTGGGCGCCAGCGGGCGTTCCCCCGACGCGCGGCCCGAGCGCGGTGAGCTTGCGGAGCTGCTCGTAGGCGCGTTCGCCGGAGAACGGCGGGGGTCCCAGCGCGGGCGGCGGAGGCGGCGGCGCCGTGGCGCAGGCGAGCGCCAGCGCGATCCAGGGCAGCGCTGCGAAACGGAGGATCTTCACGGGACTCCTTGGTCGGTGGGCGACGAACCGGGACGAGTGACACTTTCCGTCCCCGCCCCGCCACTTTCTCTCTGTGAGGCCCCATCCCCTGGCGGGGCTTCTCAAGGGTGGAAGGTAGGGCTCGCCCTGGCGGGCCCTACCTTCAGCACCCAGCGCTCGCCCCCGGGTCCCCGGAGCCCAGAGCCGTGTCGCGTGTGATGGGGGGCGCCCTGGCGGGCGTCGACGGC
>JBFIYM010000100.1:0-15586 GCA_041605395.1 Myxococcota bacterium
CGATCTCCCCCGGAGCCCCCTCCCTTCCGCGTCGTCACGATCGCCAGCAACAAGGGCGGCGTCGGGAAGACCACGATCGCGACCAACCTCGCGATCTACGCACGGGCGCTCGGGGAGGAGCCGCCGGTGCTGCTCCTCGGTCTCGACGACCAGGCGGTGATCGATCACATGCTCGAGCCGGAGGCCCGCGCGACGGAAGGCCGTGCGCCGAAGGGGCCCGACCTCCTCGACGCCGTCCGCAGCGGCGATCTCGGCTCGGCGATCCGCCTCGGCAAGTACGGGGTCCACTACGTTCCCACGAGCCCCGATGTGGGCGAGCTCAAAGCGGAGCTCCGCGAGCCGCTGGCCCTGCGCGAGCTGCTGGCGGCGGCGGGGTGGCGGGGGCTCGTGGTCGTCGACACGAAGAGCGACCTCGAGCTCCTCACCCGGAGCGCTCTCGCGGCGAGCGACCTCGCGATCCTGCCCGTCGCCGACCAGACGTCGCTCGACGAGGCGCGGAAGGTGTTCGCGCTCTTGGAGGCCTGGAAACGGCCCCCGGCGTGCGCGCGCGTACTGCTCTCCCTGGTCGACCGCCGCATCCGCTACCGCACCGGCGAGAGCGCCGACGTGCTCGCGCTGCTCGTGGCGGGCGTCCGGCGGCGCGGCTATCCGCTCTTCGAGACGTTCCTGTCCCGCAGCTGGAAGATCGAGTCACTCACGACCAACCCCGACGAGCAGGCGCACTCGATCCTGCACGGCGCCCCCGACTCGCTGGTGCACCGCCAGATGCGGCACCTCGTCGACGAGGTGATGGCCGCACTCGAGACCTCGACGGCCCCGGTGGTGGCGGCGGCGACGGCGGTCCCCGCGGCGGCGGCGACGGCGGTCCCCGCGCCGCCGGAGCTGGTCGACGTCGAGGAGCTCCTCGGGGGTCCGCAGCCCACCGCCCCGGCCCCCTCGGCCGCCGACGAAGAGAGCTCGGACCCCGAGGCGCCGCGCGCAAGCGAGGCCCCGGTTGCGACTCCGCAGCCGCCGGTTCTCGCGGCGCCGGGCGCGGCGACGCGCTCCCCGCTCCGAGCGCGCCCCGTTCGCCCCGAGCCACGGGTGCGCCGGATGGCGCGATCGCCGGTGGCGGCCGCCGCGCTGGTGCTCCTCGTGGGGCTCGGAGCGGCCGCGCTGCTGTGGGGGCTGCCGCGCGGGTCCGTCGCGCCGGAGCCCGCAACGCGCGAGACCGGATCCACTCCCCGCCTGCCCGGGCCGCTCGCGCACGAATCGACTCCCCGCTCCTTCGCGCAGCCGACCGCGGCCGCGCTGCGTCAGCCCTTCCCGGAGCTCGCGTACGACGCCCGGACCGGCCGGCTCTGGGGCGCGGCGCACGACGTCGAGCTCGGCGCGTTGCTGCAACGGATCGGAGAGCTCGCCGCATTCGAGGTCGAGAGCCGCGTTGCGCTGTCGGAGCGCGTGACGCGCCGCTTCAACGGCGACCCTCTCGGTGAGGGGCTCGAGGGGCTGCTCGCGGGCTTCGAGACGGCCCTCCGCTACGAGGTGGACACGGAAGGCAACGAGCGACTGCGCAGCGTGCACGTCCTCGGCCGGCGCGAGCATGCCGAGCCCTCGACCGAGGTCGACCGCGTGCTCCGGGAGCTGGTCGACGACCCCGTGCCCACGCGCTTCGACGCCGCGATCCGCGTGCTCACGGCCGCCGGCCCGAACCCGGAGGCGCTCGAGCTGCTCGCGGACCTCGGAACGCGAGGCGCTGGGGCCGGCGCCGACGCGGTGCGGGTCGCCCAGGGACGCGCGCAGCTCCGCTCCGCGATGTGCCGTGCCTGGGCCGGGTCCCCCGAAGCGAGCGCGGCGTTGGCCGTCCTGCGCTGCCGCGACCCGCTGCGCGCGCAGGCGCAGTAGCGCCCGGGCTCAGCCGTCCGCGCCCGCGAGCGGGCCGCCGAGCGTCGGGTTCGTGGCGGTATCGATGCTCCGGTTGCGCAGCCGGGCGGCCTCGCGCCAGGGGTCGCCGTCGGGCGGGAGCACCCAGAAGCGGTTGTCGCGGATCGCCGCGAGTGTGCGCTCGGAGAGCACCTTCGCGTCGACGCCGGTCGACGCCATGCTGTTCGCCACCGCCTCCACCTGCTTCGTCTCCTCCGGGAGATCCGCCGCGGCGTCGCGCTTCAGGTGCGGTGGGCGGTTGCGCTCGGCCTTGAAGATGCGCGTGTTCACGAGCTCGGGGCAGACGACGGAGACGCCGACCGGGCAGCCCTCGCGCACCGCGAGCTCGTGGAAGAGGCTCTCGGAGAGCGCCACGACGGCGTGCTTGCTCATGAAGTAGGCCGCCGTCATGGGGCCGGTGGTGAGCCCGGCCATGGAGGCGGTGTTGACCACGTGCGCCGGCTCGTTCTGCTCGAGCAGGATCGGGACGAAGGTCCGGATGCCGTGGATCACGCCCCAGACGTTCACGTTCAGGATCCACTCGTAGTCGTTGAGGGAGGTCCCCCAGCTGGTGCCGGCGCAGAAGACCCCTGCGTTGTTGCACACGACGTGGAGGCTCCCGAAGGCCGCGCGCGCCTCCTCGGCGAGCTTCTGGACGGAGTCGGCCTGCGAGACGTCACAGACGAAGGCCGCGACCTCGACGCCGTCGGCCGCGATCTCCCGCCGGGCCTCGTCGAGCGCGCCCCGCTCGACGTCGGCGAGCGCGACCTTCATGCCCGCGGCACCGAAGGTGCGCGCCAGCGCGCGGCCGATCCCACTCGCCGCGCCCGTGACGACGGCGACCCTTCCCTCGAGCTCCTGCATCCGATGGCTCCTCCGACGGCACGTTACCCGAGGCGCAGCGCCGGATCCTCCCGCGGCGCCTCACCACGGCCGCTTCGCCCGCTCGAGGAGCGGGGCGAGCTGGCGGCGCAGGGCGTCGCCGTGCGCTTCGTTCTCCCGCTCGCCGTACACGACCACCGGGAAGCCGGGGATCCGCGTGGGCTTCTCGCCGGGCCGGGCGGCGCCGCGCTGGGCGGCGAGGCGCGCACGCAGCGCGTCCACGATCTCGGGGTGGCGCGCCGCCCGGTTCTCCGTCTCGCCCGGGTCCCGGACGACGTCGTAGAGCTGGAGCGGCTGCGCGGGCCAGTCGTAGTAGCGGGCACCCTCTTCGATGAGCTTCCAGTCGCCCCGGCGCAGCACGTCGCGGCTGAAGACGATCTCCTCCCGCGGGCTCGGCGCGCCGTCGGCGAGCGTCGCCCAGACGTCCATGCCGTCGAGCGGCTGCCCGCCTTCGAGCGTCGCTCCGGCCAGGGCCGCGAAGGTCGGGAAGACGTCGGTCACGTGCAGCAGCGCGTCGCTCGTCGAGCCGGCCGGGACGCGCCCCGGCCAGCGCAGCGCCGCCGGAACCCGCACGCCCCCCTCGTGGTAGTGGCCCTTCCCACCGCGGTAGGGACCGTTCAGGTAGGGACCGTTCCGCCCGCCGACGGGCAAGCCGCCGTTGTCGTTCAGGAACAGGACCAGGGTCCGGCCCTCGATCCCCCGGGCGTCGAGTGCCTCGAGCACGCGCCCCACGGCGACGTCCATGCACTCGAGCTGCGCGTGCTGGAGCGCGCGCTGCTCGCCGAGCTTCCAGTAGCGGGCGACGTAGTCGTCCGGCGCCTGGTGCGGACGATGCGCAGCGTTGAACGCGACGTAGAGGAAGAACGGCCGCGCTCCGTCGTGTTCGCGGATGAGCCGCGCGGCCTCGTCGGCCATCAGGAAGGTCGAGTACCCGGCCTCCACGACCGGCTCGCCGTTCCGATGCCAGTCGAGGGTCGTGCCCCGGAGATGGGTGAAGGAATCGATGAGCGCCCCGTAGTGCCCGTAGTGGTGATCGAAGCCCCGCTGGAGCGGCAGGTGTTCGTGGCGCCAGGCGCCGAGGTGCCACTTGCCCACCATCCAGGTGGCATAGCCCGCGGCGCGGAGGGCCTCCGCCAGCGTGCGCTCGTCGGTGAGCATGCCGTCCTGGGTGGAGGCCGTGGGCCGGATCTCCGTCCCGTTCTTCCACGGATAGCGCCCCGTCAGGAGCGCGCCCCGCGTCGGCGTGCACGCCGGCTGGACGTAGAACTGTGTCAGCTTCACGCCCTCTCGCGCGATGCGATCGATGTGGGGCGTGGGCACGGTCGTGCCGCCGTTGAAGCCGATCTGCCCCCAGCCGACGTCGTCCGAGAGGAAGACGACGAAGTTCGGCGGCCCGTCCGGAGGGCCCGAGCCGCCGCACGCGGGGAGCAGCAGGGCCGCCGCCGAAGCGAGCAGGAGGAGCAGCGCGCGCGGGGGCCGGGCTCCGGAGACGCGCGACGGACTCATGGCGCGCGAGGATAGCTGCGGCCGCAGCCGACCGAGTGTCTTACCCTCGCACGTCGCCCACGCCAGCCGGAATCGAAGCCTCCCAGACGAAACCTCCCAGACGCGAGGAAGCCCATGAACGTCGAGAATGCCGTCGTCCCGACGCCGGAGCAGCTCAAGGAGCTCTCGGAGGACGGTCACGACAAGCCGATCTACATGGTGAACCTGCTCAAGTTCAAGGAGAAGGCGGAGTATCCGGACGGCCGCGCGACGAACCTCAGCGGCCGCGAGGCCTACGCGATCTACGGCCAGGAGGTGGTCGGCCATCTCGCGAAGGTCGGCGGCAAGCCGGTGATCGGCGGCGAGGTGACCGGGCTCCGGCTGGGCGTCGTCGAGGAGCTCTGGGACATGGTCGTGATCGCGATGTACCCGAACCGCAAGGCCATGCTCGAGATGATCACGAGCCCCGCCTACCAGAAGAGCGCCGAGCACCGCAGCGCCGGGCTCGCGGGCCAGCTCAACATCGAGATGGTGCTGCCCGAGCGTTGAGGGCGCACCGACGGCCGCGCTAGCTCGTGAAGTCCGTCCCGCGCTTCTTCGCCATCTCCTCGAGGAACCAGGGCGGGAACTGGCCGATGAAGTTGCTGGTGTCCCAGAAGTCGCTCCACTTGACGATCTTGCCGTCGCGGAGCTCGTGCATCGTCGCGAAGCGGTGCTCGACCGTCTCGCCCGTCTTGAACACCCACTTCTCGGTGTGATCGAGGAAGACCACGTCGCCGTCCGCCGCGATGCGGTGGGTCGTCTGGATCTGCCGTTCGAGGTGGTCCCACGCGACCGAGAGGCGCTTCACCACGTTCTCGGGCCCGATCGCCCCCGCGTCCTCGGTCGGGACGTCCTCGTAGTGGACCTCGGGGTGGAGACAGCTCTTCAGGGTGTCGAAGTCGAACTCGCTGAGGGCCTTCCACATCCGCTCGACGGTCGTCTTGTTCCGTTCGCTCTGGCTGGGCATTCCTGTGCACTCCTGTTTCAGCGGCCGAGGAAGTCGGGGAGGCGACGCTCCGCCATCGCCCGCACCCCTTCCTGGAAGTCGCGGGTGCGCGTGAGCCGATCCTGCTCGGCCTTCTCGCGATCGGTCGCGGCACGGATCCGCGCCGCGAGATCGCCCCGCAAGGTCTCCCGGATCGAGCGCACGGCGAGCGGCGCCGACCCCGCGATCTCCCGCGCCCGGGCCGCCGCGGCCTCGCGCAGCGTGGCGAGGGGGGCGATGGCGTCGCACAGGCCGATGGCCAGCGCCTCCTCCGCGGGGATGCGCCGCCCGGTGTAGAGCAGCTCCATGGCGCGCTGCTGACCGACGAGCGCGGGCAACGTCACCGAGAGACCGAAGCCGTGGTGGAAGCCGAGCCGCGCGAAGTTGGCTGCGAAGCGGGCCTCCGGGGCGGCGACGCGGAAGTCGGGCATGAGCGCGAGGCCCAGCCCACCGCCCACGGCCGCGCCCTGGATCGCCGCGACGACCGGGGTCTTCGTGGCGAACAGCCGCACCGCCGCGTCGTAGAGGTGCCGCCCGTCGCCCTCACCCGCTCCGCCCGAAGCGTCCGCTCGGCCGCCGAGCTGCGCCCCGGCGCAGAAGTTCTTGCCCTCGGCCGAGAGCACGATCGCGCGGCAACCCGCGTCCTCGTCGAGCGCCTCGAAGGCGTCGCAGAGGTCGTCGATCAGCGCGAGGTCGAAGTAGTTGTGCGGCGGACGCCGGATCTCGACGGTCGCGACGAAGTCGTCCCCGAGCGCGACGCCCACGTCCCCGTAGCGGTCCTTCATGTCGTGTCCCCCGCTCGGCCCCGCCCGGGATCCCGCGCCGGACGGGCCACGTTCTTCGGCACGTCGCGGAACGGCTTGCCGGTATCGACCGAGGGCTCCCGCGGCAGCCCGAGCGAGCGCTCGGCCAGAATGTTGTGCTGGATCTCGTCGGTGCCGCCGGCGATCGACTGGCCGGGCACGGAGACGAGGACCTCGGCGATGATGCCGTCGAGCGCCCCGTCGGAGCCGGACAGCATCGCGTCGGCGCCCGAGATCAGGGCGTGCACGTTCGCCGCGGCGCGCGCGATGTGGCTGCTGCAGAGCTTGCCGATCGAGCCCTCCGGCCCGGGCGGCCGGCCGCGGCCCCGCGCCTCGCGCGCGCGCTGGGCGGTCCAGGTGGCGGCGCGGGCGAGCGAGATAAGCCTGGCGATCTCCTGGCGCACGATCGGGTCGTCGCCGCGCCCCGTCTCCCGGGCGCGCTCGAGCACGAGGTCGACGCGGCCCGCGCGCTGCGGGTACCAGACGTACGGCGCCATCACGTGCGCCTGCTCCTCGCGGGCCTCGTCGAGCGCGCGACCCCGGCCCGGGAGCGGGCCCTCGCGCCGCAGGCTCACCATGCGGCGCTCGTGGGCGAGCGTGGCGAGCGCCACCGTCCAGCCGCGGTCGACCTCGCCGATCACGTTGGCCGCGGAGACCCGCGCGTCGTTCAGGAACACCTCGTTGAAGGAGGCATGGCCGTTCATCTGGCGCAGCGGTCGCACCGTGATGCCCGGCTGCTTCATCTCGAGCGCGAAGTAGGTGATGCCGCGATGCTTGGGCACTTCCCAGTTGGTGCGCGCGAGGAGCATCCCGTAGTCTGCGTGGTGGGCGCTCGTGTTCCAGACCTTCTGCCCGTTGATCACGAACTCGTCGCCGTCGCGCTCGGCGCGCGTGGTGAGGCCGGCGAGGTCGGAGCCGCTGCCCGGCTCGCTGAAGAGCTGGCACCAGGTGTGCTCGCCTGTGACGAGAGGACGCAGCAGGCTCCGCTTGAGCTCGTCCGAGCCGTGCTCGAGGATCGTCGGGCCGGCGAGCCACGGCCCGCTTCCGGCGGCGATGCCCACCGCACCGACGCGCTCGAACTCCTGGCTCACGACGTGCTCGAGCGCGACCGGCAGGCCGCGCCCGAGCCATGCCTCGGGCCAGGAGGGGCAGCCCCAGCCCGAGTCGGCGAGCTTCTCGCGCCACTCGCGGAGCGGGAGCTCGGGGTCCCAGTGCGCCTCGAGCCAGGCCCGGACCTCGGCGCGAACGCTGGCTTCGCTGGGCTCGCTCATCGGGTCTCTCCTTCCGGCCGTTGTCGGAGCAGCAGCTGGGCCAGGCGTTCGCGGTGCTCGTTCGGGGCGCCGAGCAGGAGCTCGGAGCTGCGCGCGCGTTTGAAGTAGAGGTGACAGTCGTGCTCCCAGGTGAAGCCGATGCCACCGTGGATCTGGATGCTCTCCGCCGCCGTGTGGAGGGAGACGTCGGACACCAGCGCCTTCGCGAGGGGCGCCGCCTCGGCGAGCTCGTCCCCGTCCTCCGCGGCGGCCGCGGCCGCGTACATCGCCACCGACTTCGCGAGCTCGACCTCGAGCAGCAGGTTCGCGCACTTGTGCTTGATGGCCTGGAACGAGCCGATCGGCCGGCCGAACTGCACGCGCGTCTTCGCGTACTCGACGGTGGTCTCGAGGAGCTTCTCGGCGCCACCCACCATCTCGTTCGCGAGTGCGACGGCGGCGAAGTCGAGCGTCCGGGCGAGGGCGCGCGCGCCCGCCCGGGGGTCTGCGCCCGCAGTCTCGTCCCCGCTGATCCGGTCGGCCCGCACGCCCGAGAAGGTGAGCCGCGCCTGCTTGCGGGTCGCGTCGAGCGTCGAGAGCCGCCGGCGTTCGAGGCCCGCGGCGTCGCCCGGGACGCTGAAGAACGCGAGCCCGTCCTCGCCGCTCGAGCCGGGGCTCCGGGCGACCACCACGACGAGGTCGGCGGTGTGGCCGTCGAGCACGTAGGTCTTCTCGCCGTCGAGCCGGAAGCCGCCGTCCACCGGCGTCGCCACGAGCGAGACGCCGGCGGCATCCCAGCGGCCCGCGGCCTCGCACAGGGCCAGCGCCGCGATCCGCTCGCCGGACGCTAGGAGCGGCAGCAGCTCCTGCTTCTTCGCCTCCGTGGCCGCGTTCAGGATGGCGCCCGCCGCGAGCACGCTCGACCCGAAGAACGGGGCGCAGAGCAGCACGCGGCCCATCTCCTGGAGGACGATGCCGAGCTCGACGGTCGAGAAGCCCTGGCCGCCGTAGGCCTCCGGCAGGTGGAGGCCCGGCAGGCCGAGCTCGGCCGACAGCTTCGCCCAGACGGCGGGGTCGTAGCCGGCGTTCGTCTCCATCAGGCGGCGGACCTCCGCGGAGGGCGAGTGGTCCTCGAGGAAGCGCCGGACGACGCGGCGAAACTCCTCCTGCTCGTCGCTGTAGCTGAGCTGCATGGCCGGGGGGCGATGGTACCGGGCCGGCGTCCGAGCGGGGACGGGAACCTCGGGGCGCCCACCCGTAGACTGGGGCCTCGGAACGAGGAGGGCCTGGCAGGTGCGCTGGGCGAAGCCCCACATCGACGTCGGACTCGCCGTGCGGCAGCTCGAGCCGATGCTCGCGTTCTGGCAGGGCGAGGTCGGGCTCGCGTTCGAGCAGCTGCTCCCGACGGGCGGCGGGAACCACCAGCATCGCCACGCCGTGAACGGCTCGGTGCTGAAGCTCAACGCGTCGCGGGAGCCCCTGCCGGAGACGCCGGCCGCGGGCTACCGCGAGCTCTGGATCGCGCGCGCGGGCGAGCGGGATCGCGCGCTCCGCGACCCCGACGGCAACCGGCTCCGGCTGGTGGCGCCGGGCGAGCGCGGCGTCGTCGGGATCGCGATGCGCGTCGGCGTACGCGACCCCGACCGCCACGGCGCCTTCTATCGCGAGGCGTTCGGCCTCGAGGAGGAGGCCCCGGGCGCCTTCGTGTGCGGAGACTCGCGCCTGTTCGTCGAGGCCGACCCGGAGGCGCCCGACGACGCGTCGATCCGCGGCGCCGGCTACCGCTACCTGACGGTCCAGGTCCACGACTGCGACGCCGAGACCGCGCACGCGCTCGCCCACGGCGCGACGCTCGGCGCGCCGCCGCGCACGCTCGGCGACGTCGCGCGCTTCAGCATGGTGCGCGACCCCGACGGCAACTGGATCGAGATCTCGCAGCGGCGCTCGCTCACCGGGGCGCTGCCCCGCGACTGACCGGGCGCGAGCACGAGCGCGCTACGTTGCCGACCATGAAGAACCCCCTCGCGATCGCCCTCCTCCTCGCGCTGGCCGGGAGCCCCTTTGGCTGCGGCGGCTCCGACGAAGCCGTCGACGCCGTCACCGACGGCGAGGCGTCGCCGCTCGGCCCGAGCGGGCTGCCGAACCTCGAGATCGGCGACGAGATCCTCGACTACCGCAAGGAGCGGCGCGTCGGCCGGGAGGCGTTCTTCGGCGACCTCCACGTCCACACGACCTACTCGTTCGACGCCTTCGCGTTCGGGACGCTCGCGACCCCCGACGACGCCTATCGCTTCGCGAAGGGCGAGGCCATCCTGCATCCCGCCGGCTTCGAGGTGCAGCTCCGCGAGCCGCTCGACTTCTACGCGGTCACCGACCACGCGATGTTCCTGGGCCTCGCGCGCGAGGCGGCCGACACCACGACCGAGGCGTCGAAGATCCCAGGCGCCGAGGTGCTCCACGACCTGAACGCGGAGGACAACCGCGGCGAGCTGAGCATGCCCCGGCGCATCCGCTCCTTCGGCGGCTTCCTGCCGGCGGTGCGGCTCGGCATCGACGAAGGCCGCGTCGACCCCGAGCTGGTGCGCGGCGTGGCGAAGAGCGCCTGGCGCGACATCGTGGACGCGGCCCGACGTCACGACGACCCCGGCCGCTTCACGACGTTCGTGGCCTACGAGTACACCACGTCGACCGACGAGCGCGGCAACCTGCACCGCAACGTCGTCTTCCGCGACGACGAGCTGCTGCCCGCGGTGCCGTTCTCGCGCTTCCACTCGCAGAACCCGGAGGACCTCTGGGACTGGATGGACGGGCTGCGCGCGCAGGGCATCGAGAGCCTCGCGATACCCCACAACTCGAACGGCTCGAACGGCGCGATGTTCTCGATGGCCGACTGGGCCGGCGAGCCGCTCGGGCCCGAGTACGTGGACCAGCGCCTGCGAAACGAGCCCCTGGTCGAGATCACGCAGGTGAAGGGCACTTCGGACACGCATCCGGCGCTCTCGACGAACGACGAGTGGGCCGACTTCGAGATCATGCCCTACCGCGTCGCGACCATGGTCCCGAGCGAGCCCAAGGGGAGCTACGTGCGCGAGGCGCTCCTGAACGGCCTGTCGCTCGCCGACGCCGGTAGCGGCAATCCCTTCCAGTTCGGCGTGATCGGGTCGAGCGACACCCACACGGGCGCGAGCTCGCAGGAGGAGTCGAACTACTTCGCGAAGATCGGTCTGCTCGACGCCACGCCCGAGCTGCGGGGCTCGGTGCCGCTCGGCGCGCTGCGCGGGTTCGTCTACGGGTGGTTCGACGAGGACCTCGTCGAGGAGATCGAGGGCGAGACCTACTCGCGGAACGCCAGCCCGACCTTCGGCGCCGCGGGGCTGGCCGGCGTCTGGGCCGAGGAGAACACGCGCGAGGCGATCTACGAGGCGCTGCGTCGCCGGGAGACCTTCGCGACGAGCGGGCCGCGCATCCGCGTCCGCTTCTTCGCGGGCGCCGGCCTCGAGCCCGCGCTGCTCGGCAGCGTCGACGCCGTGCGCCACGCCTACGCGGTCGGCGTGCCGATGGGCGGCGAGCTCAGGGCGGCGGACGGGGCGCCGCGCTTCATGGCCTGGGCCCTCCGCGACCCGCACGGCGCCCCGCTCCAGCGCCTCCAGATCATCAAGGGGTGGCTCGAGGGCGGCGAGGCCCACGAGCAGGTGTTCGACGTCGCATGCTCGGACGGCGGCGTGGTGGATCCCTCGACGCACCGCTGCCCGGACAACGGCGCCGGGGTCGACCTCTCGGACTGCGCGATCCCGGACCTCGGCGACGCGGAGCTCCGGGCCGCCTGGCGCGACCCGGGCTTCGACCCCGCCCAGCGCGCCTTCTACTACGTGCGCGTGCTCGAGAACCCGACCTGTCGCTGGTCGACGTGGGACGCCCTGCGCAGCGGCGTGCCGCCGCGCCCCGACCTCCCGGCCACGATCCAGGAGCGCGCGTGGTCGTCGCCGATCTGGGTCGAGCCGGCCGGCGCGGGCGGCTAGGACCCGCCGCCGCCGGCTAGGCCCCCGCCGCGGCGCCGCTTCGCCCCGAGCCCGGCGGGTGCGGCGGCTCCTCGATGCCCGGGTGCAGCTCGTAGACCACGGCCGTCGTGGTGGGCACCGGCTTGTACTCCTCCTGGGGCACGCCCTCGACGCGGGCCATGCGCCACAGGACCAGCCCCGCGAAGACGGCGGCGAGGCTGCCATTCACCCCGTAGAAGGCGTCGGAACCGAGCGCGCTCGACGCGAAGGGGAGGACGATCGGGGCGACGATGGATCCGATCGAGGAGGCCAGGAGCGTCTGCGCCGCCGCCGGGAGCGAGCGGTCCGATCCGACCCGATCGAGCGTATGCGCGACGGCGAGGGGGTAGAGGGCGAAGGCCAGCGCGCCGAATGCGAACGCGCCCGCCCAGCCGACGGGCGTTCCGGACCCGTTCAGCATCGGCAGGACGAAGCAGAGGGCGACGAGCAGCGTCGTGACGAGCAGGAGCACGCGGCGGCGATCCATCCGGTCCGACAGGTTTCCGAAGGGCCACTGCCCGGCGAGGCCGCCCCCGATGAATGCCGCCATCAGGGCCGCGATCTCCGGCGCCCCGAGGCCGGAGGCGCGCGCCGTGACGGGAACGCTCGCGTAGATCCCGCCGACCACGAATCCCGAGAGCCACGCGCCCGCCCATCCGAGGGGGACCTCCCGCGCGAGCTCCTGGAACGGGAGCCGGCTCGCCTCGTGCAGCGAGGGCTGCGGCATGCGCGTGAGGGAGACGAGGATGGCGGCCAGGCTGATCGCGAGCGCGGCGATGGCGAAGGCCTCGAGCCCGGTCTCCGGCCAGACCGGCAGCAGGAGCTGGCCGAGACCCGTTCCCACGTAGAGCGCGATCAGATAGGCGGCCATCACCCTCCCGCGCTGCGCGGTGCCGGTCTCGGCGTTCAGCCACGATTCCACCGTCATGAGCAGGCCCGCCATCGAGAAGCCGGTCAGGCCGCGCAGCAGCGCCCAGGTCGCGCCGGGCTCGATGAAGCCGTGCGCCAGGCACACACTGACGTTCAGCGCCGTGAAGGCCGTGAAGGCGCGCGCGTTGCCCACCCGGCCGATCGTCGGCGCGAGCACCAACGTTCCGATCGTGAGCCCGACGAAGTAGCAGGCGAGGATGACCCCGCTGGCCGCGTCGGAGACGCCCCCGTCCACCAGCCGCACGGCGACCAGCGTCGAGAGCAGGCCGGTGCCCATGAGCGCCAGCGCGGTCGCCAGCAGCAGCGTGAGAGACACGCTGCCGATGCGCAGGGGCCCACCGCCGCGCGGCGGGCTCCCGTCTCGTCGCGGCCCGGGTTGAGCTGACACCGGGCGCGGAAGATCGCGGACGGCGGACGCCGCGCAAGCGGACGACCGGGGCCGGAAGCCGAACGAGCGCACGGCCGACGCGCCGGCCGCCGCGGGCCTGGACCGGAGCCCGGGGGCGCGAGTGGCTAGCCTGCCCCCATGCCCGAGCTGCCCGAGGTGGAGGTCACGCGACGCCGGATCGCGCCCCTCCTGGTCGGCCGGCGCATCGCGCAGCTCCGCACCTCGCGGCCTTCCTACTTCTTCCTGACGCCGCCGGCCCGGCTGCGGCGGGGGCTCGAGGGGCGCACCCTCCGCTCGCTCGACCGCGCCGGGAAGTACCTGCTCGGGGAGGTCGAGGGCGGCGGGCGCCTGCTCCTCCACCTCGGCATGACCGGCCAGCTCTTCGCGGGGGGCGTCGCCAGCGTGCGGCTGCTGTCGGCGAGCCGCCGCGCGGCGCTCGCGCCCGAGGCGCAGGCCACGTTCCGGCCCGACCGCCACACGCACCTCCGCTTCGAGTTCGCGGACGAAGGACCGGCCGTCCTGTTCCGCGACGTCCGGAAGTTCGGGAAGGTCCAGCTGCTGGCGCCCGGGGAGCGCTCCGAGCGCATCGACCGGCTCGGCACCGACGCGCTCGCGATCACCGGGGACGACCTCTTCGCCGCGACGCGCGGGCGCAGCGCGGTGATCAAGACGCTGCTCCTCGACCAGGCGATCGTGGCCGGCACGGGCAACATCTACGCGGACGAGGCGCTGTTCCTGGCGGGCGTCCGGCCCACGCGACGCGCCGGGCGCGTGACGCGGGCGGAGTGCGAGCGCATCGCCGCGGGCCTGCACCAGGTGATGCTGCGCTCGATCGAGACGGGCGGCTCGAGCATCAGCGACTACGTCGCGCCCGACGGGAGCGACGGCGGCTACCAGGACGAGCGCCGCGTCTACGCGCGGACCGGCGAGCCGTGCCTCGCCTGCGGACGCGCGATCCGGCGCCGGGTGCTCGGCCAGCGCAGCACCCACTGGTGCCCGGGGTGTCAGCGATGAGCCGCCAGCCGAGGCGCCAGCGATGACGAAGGAGCTCTGCTTGACCGAGCTCCGACGCATCGCGCGGGCGCTGGCGGCGACGCACGCGGAGGCGCGGGTCGCGAAGGTGGTACAGCCGGGCGCGACCGAGGTGGCGCTGCTGCTCGGCGGGCGCGACCGCCGCTGGCTGCTGCTCTCGGCACGGCCGCGAGCGGCGCGCGCGTCCGAGCCCGCCGATTCGCCGACGGCGCCTCCGGCTCCGCCCGCCTTCGCCCAGCACCTGCGCGCCCACCTGGAGGGCCTGCGCCTCGCGGCGGCCGAGGTGGAGGGCGACGAGCGCCAGGTGCGGCTCCGCTTCACGGGCGAGGACGGCGAGCGCTCGCTGCTGCTGTCCGTGCTCGGCCCGAGGAGCAACGTCTACGCCCTCGACGCCGAGGACCGGGTGACCGCGGCGCTCCGCCCCCTCCGCGAGACGCGCCGCGACCTCCAGCTCGGCGCGCCCTGGCAGAGCCCGCCCGGCGGCCCGCCGGGCGCCGGCGAGGACCGCTTCGCGGCGGTTCCCGACGAGGCGCTCCTGGCCGAGGTCGAGCGCGTCTTCGCCGCGGCCGAGGACGAGGCCGCCGAGGCCGGCCTCGCGCGCCGCATCGCGAGCGCGCTCCGCAAGCAGCGCGCCGCGCTCACGAAGAAGCTCGCCCTCGTCGAGAAGGACCTCGCCGCCGCCGCCGAGGCCGAGCGCCTCTCCCGCGAGGGCGAGCTGCTGAAGGCCCATCTCCGCGAGGTCCGGCCCGGGCAGGAATCGGTGACGCTCGACGATTTCACGAGTGGCGAGCCGGTCGAGGTGACCCTCGACCCGAAGCGCTCACCGAGCGCGAACCTGGAGCAGATCTTCAAGCGCGCGCGCAAGGCCGAGAAGCGCGCGCGCAAGGCCGCCGGCGAGGTCGACGCCGTGCGCGAGCGCGTCGCCGCCCTCGACGCGCTCGAGGCCGAGGCCGCCGCGGCGACCGGGGGCGAGGCGCTCGAGGCCTTCGCCACCCGGCCCGAGGTCGCGCGCATGCTCGACCGCTTCGCCCCCGGCCCGGCGACGGACGCAGCCCCGGCCGCCCCGAAGAAGCGCGTCTTCCGGCTCGGCAAGACCGAGCTCCCGACCCGCCTCGTGCCCAAGATCTACAAGACCGCCGACGGCCTCGAGATCTGGGTGGGCAAGAACGACGAGGGCAACGACGTCCTCACCACGCGCCTCGCCCGCGGCCGCGACCTCTTCTTCCACCTCGAGGGCAACCCGGGCAGCCACGTCATCCTCCGCACCGAGGGCCGCGGCGACCCGCCGGCCGAGTCGCTGCTCGACGCCGCCGAGCTCGCGGTCGAGTTCTCGAAGGCCAAGAACGCCACCCGGGCGAGCGTCCACATCGCCGCCGTGAAGGACATCTCGAAGCCGCGCGGCACCAAGGCGGGGCTCGTGTACGTGCACCGCGGCCGTACCCTCCAGCTGCGCCGTGACGAGAAGCGACTCCAGCGCGTGCTCGCGTCGCGGACGGAGGAGTAGCGTGGGCCGACCCGACCTCTACGTCTTCGCGATCTCGCACTTCTGCGAGAAGGCGCGCTGGGCGCTCGACTTCCTGGGCGTCGAGTACGCGCTCCACCATCTCCCGCCGGGCCGCCACGCCGAAATCGCGAAGCAGCTCGGTGCGCCCGGCTCCTCGCTCCCGCTCCTCGTCGCCGGCGAGGAGGTCGTCCAGGGCTCGGGCGCCATCCTCGACTGGGCCGAGGCCCGTGGGGCCGGCTCGGGGCGGCGACTCCGACCCGACCCCGAGCACGAGGCCGAGTGCCGGGCGCTCGAGCAGCGGCTCGACGACCGGGCCGGCGTGCACGCGCGTCGCTACTACTACTCC
>JBFIYM010000101.1:0-15536 GCA_041605395.1 Myxococcota bacterium
ACCTGGCGCCGGAGGACGACTACCTCCACGAGCTCGGCCCCGAGCCCAACTTCAACGAGAGCGCCTACTACAACTTCTTCGACGACAGTCGCAACCTGGGCGGCTGGTTCCGCATCGGCAACCGCGCCAACGAGGGAAACGCCGAGCGCACCGTATGCCTCTACCTGCCGGACGGCCGCGTCCTCTTCTCCTTCGGCCGCCCGGCCATCGAGAACAACGACGCCTTCGACGCCGCCGGCCTGCGCTTCGACGTGCTGGAGCCCACCCAGCGCCACCGCACCCACTTCGAGGGCAAGCTGCTCGAGCTCCGCGAGCCGCGTGAGATGGCGGACCCGCGCGCCGCCTTCGAGAACAACCCGCGGAAGCCCGTTCGCTTCGAGCTGATCCACGACGCCGTGGGTCCCCTCTACGGCCACCAGGCCGAGAAGAAGGCGGACGAGGACGCCGAGCAGAGCTTCGCGCGCGCCCACTTCGAGCAGCACATGCGGGTGACCGGCTGGCTCGAGATCGACGGGGAGCGGCTCACCATCTCGGGCTTCGGGCTGCGCGATCACTCGTGGGGCCCGCGCTATTGGCAGGCCATCCACTCCTACGAGTGGCTGACCCTGAACTTCGGCCCCGACCTCGGCGCGATGGTGTCCATCATCCAACGCGACGCCGCCGGCAAGGAGCGCAGCGCCGGGGGCGTGCTGGTCCGGGGCATGGAGATGGAGCGCCTGGTGGACGCCGAGATCGAGGCCGAGTACGAGGAGAACGGGCTCTACCACAAGCGCGTGACCGCCCGGGTGACGACCGAGAAGGGCGAGCAGCTCGAGATCCAGGGCGAGGTCGAGAGCTTCATTCCGCTTCGAAACCGACGCGGCGGAAGCGTCACCCACATCGGGGAGGGCATGACGCGCTGGAAGCTCGGCGAGCGCACCGGCCACGGCCTCTCCGAATTCCTCCGTCAGGTGAAGTAGCGGCCCGCGCTTGGTCCCCCTCCGAACCGGTCCGCCGGCTCCGATCGCGACGCGCTTCGGCCGGTTCCACCTCCACCGCTTCCGGGCGGATCCGGGCGGGAGCCCGGCCCTCGCCCTCAGTCGGGGCGACGTCGCGGGCACGGAGCCGGTGCTCGCGCGGGTGCACTCCTCTTGCTTCACCAGCGAGTTCCTCGGCGGCCTCGACTGCGATTGCGCCGAGCAGCTCGGGCACGCGCTCGCCGCGATCGCCCGCGCAGACCGCGGCGTGCTCGTCTACCTGATGCAGGAGGGCCGTGGCGCCGGCCTCGTCGCGAAGGCCCGGGACCGCATGATGGTGCAGGCGCACGGCGAGCGGATCTCCACCTTCGAGGCCTTCGATCGCCTCGGCCTGGCCCGGGACCATCGGCGCTACGAGGCCGTCCCCGCCCTGCTGGGGTGCCTCGGCGTGGTCGCACCGCTTCGCCTCCTCACGCACAACCCCGAGAAGTGCGCGCGGCTGCGTGCCGTCGGCGTCGAGATCGCTGAGACCTCCTCGCTCCCGCCGTCGGATTCGCGCTGGAACGCGCACTACCTCGCCTCGAAGGTGAGCCACGGGCACGCGCTCGCAGCGCCCGCGCGGCGGCGCGCGCGGCTCCCCGAGCCCGTCCCCTGGTTCGAGCCCCACCCGCTGCCCGGGCTGCCGCGCTTCGAGCGGAAGGCCCGCTATCTGCTGCCGCTCCCCGAGGGCTGGCTCCGGGCGAGCGTCTACTGGGACGACGCGCGGGCACGGGAGCGGCTCGTGCTGACGCCCCTCGGCGACCGCGTCCGCTGCGGCGCCGCGGTCGTCGAGCCGCAGGCACTCGTGGATCGCATGCCGCTGGCGCCGCCGGGGCCGACGCAGGAGCGCTTCCGCCGCACGGCGGCACGGCTCGCGGCCGGCAGCCTCCGGGCGGCCCTGGTGCTCGGGCCCGACGAGGCCGCACGACCGGACGCCGGGACCCGGGCACTGCTGTCGGCGGAAGCCGCCGGATGAGGAGCGACGCACTCGGGGCGCTGCGCGAGGCGCACGCGCACAGCCCGGAGCGGCTCCGCGCCCTCGGGCGCCGTCCGCCCCTGCCGCCCCTCGATTTGTCGGGTGCCCGCTGCGTGCTCACCACCGGGGTCGGCAGCTCGGCCGGCCACGCGCGCTATCTGGCCGCCCAGCTCGCCGAGCACGGCGTCGCGGCGCGCTTCCTCCCGCTCGACGCGTTCCCCGGGCCGGGCGATCCGCGAGACGTGCTCGTCGTGTTCTCGCAGGGCCTCTCGCCGAACGCACGCCTCGCCCTCGAAGACGTGGATCGATGGCGCCGCGTCGTGCTCGTGACCGCCTGCGCGGGCTCGGCGGACCCCGCGCGACGCGCGGCCGTCGCGGCACTCGAACGTCGCAGCGTGCGGATCGTCCCGTGCGGCGGGGCCGACGAGTTCGGGACGCTGCTCCGGATCGAAGGGCCACTCTCCGGCTACGCCGCGGCGCTCGAGGTCGCCGCGGCGCTCGGCGCGCCGCTCCGCTTCGACGCGCCGCGCGTCGCCGACGCCATGGCGGCGGCGCTGGCCGCGGCCGGCGCCCGGGCGCCCGGGTGGGCGCCCCACCTGCGCGCCGAGTCGCTCCTGCTCGTCGCGAGCGGCGCCTACCGCGACGCCGTCGAGAACCTGCGTCTCAAGTGCGTGGAGGGGCTGCTGCGCGACGTGCCGCCGATCGCGGACCCGCTCGAGCTGGCGCACGGCCCGTTCCAGGCGCTGTTCTCGCGCTCGGCGACGCTGCTCGCACTCACCCGCCCCGATGCGCCGCACGAGCGCGAGCGCCTGTCGCGGCTGCGCTCGATGCTCGTGCCGGAGCGCCACACGCTCGTCACCCTCGACGCCAGGCTCGCGGGCTTCGAGGCCGTCTTCGAGCACGAGGTCTGGATGAACGCGCTGGTGCTCGAGGCGATCGAGGCCTCCGGCAGCGATCCGGCGTGCTGGCCGGGCCGCGGCCTCGACGGCCCGCTCTACGATCTCGCTGCGGCGGGCCCGGGGCTCGCCGAACAGACCTGGCCGGAGCTCGAGGCGGGGCTCGGCGCGGGTCGCCGCCTCGCGGTGCTCCCGCTCGGCGCCGTCGAGCAGCACGGGCCGCACCTGCCCTTCGCCACCGACGCCTGGATCGCGGACGCGCTGGCCGAGCGCTTCGCGGCGCGTGTCCCCGAGGCGGTGCGGCTTCCGACGCTCGCGCTCGGGGCCTCGTCCGAGCATCTCGACTTCCCGGGCACCCTGTCGCTCGCGCCCGAGACGCTGGTCGCGGTGCTCTGCGACGTCGCCCGATCGCTCGCGCGGCACGGCTTCGAGGAGATCTTCTGCTTCTCCGCCCACGGCGGGAACCTGGCGACCCTGCGCGAGGCACAGGCGACGCTCGAGTCTGCGGCCGCCCCGGCCTGCTGGATCGCACTCACGGACCACCGGGCGCTCACGAGGCGCCTCTACGCGCTCGCGAGCGACGCCGGGGTCCCGCCCGAAGCTGCGGGCCAACACGCGGGCGAGGTCGAAGCCTCGATCGTGGCGGCCCTTCGCCCGGCGGCGTTGCGCCGCGAAGCGCTCGCCCCCGGCCGGCTCGAGGCCGCGGCCGACCCGGGCGCCCTCTTCTATCCGTCGCTTCGGCCCAACGCGCCGTCCGGGACGGTCGGCGACCCGCGCCCCGCGAACCCCGAACGCGCCGCCGGCTACCTCGATGCCTGGGTGGCCGAGCTGGTCGCCGCGTACGAGGGCGCGAAGAAGCGCCACCAGACGAACGGCACCGTGAGCCCGTAGTAGAGCTGGTTCGGCACGCAGCGCAGCAGCCAGCCCGCGTCGACGCCTGCCAGGATCAGCACGTCGCTGGCGGCCCAGAGCGCGTAGTAGACGGCGGCGTAGGCCAGCACGTCTCTCGCGAAGCCCGGCGGGCGACGGCGCGCGAGGACCAGCGCGAGCGCGAGGAAGGCGCTCTCGTGCACGAGCCAGAGCGCCTGATCCGGCGGCGGCCCGAGCGCCGCGCCGAGCCCCCGGGTGGCGAGCCACGCGAAGACCGGGACGGCGACGGTCGCGCCGAAGGCGCGCAGCCCGCCCGCCCGCGGCGACCCGAGACCGAAGACGAGCCACCAGATGCGGAAGTCGCCGATCAGCACGAAGCCGAGCCCGAGCGCGGTCGCCACGCCTCCCCCGCCGAGCGCCTGCGCCAGCGGCCCGGTGGCGATCGGATCGAGGAAGGCCAGCCCGAGGAAGACCGCGCTCCAGCGCAGCACGAAGCCGCGCGCCTCGGGCACGGCGCCGGCCCCGGGCGCGGCGCTCGCCGCGCGCCAGACGAGGAACGCGAAGGGCAGGACGAGCAGCGCCCAGGGCTGCTGCCAGGCGCCGTAGTAGAAGGCCTGCCAGCTCTCGAAGCTCACGGGCGCGCACGCCGCGGTCGAAGCGTGCGCTCGACGGAGCGGAACACGCCGAGGCCGTCCAGCAAGGGGTTCATCCAGCCCGTGGTCACGCAGTAGGCCCGGTCGTGGGCCCCGCGGTGGTGGAGCGCGTGGTGCTCGGGCGGCAGGATGAAGCCGCGCCGCTGGAGCCAGCGCACGACGCTCGGCACCTCCGCCGCGTGCGCCCAGCGATGGATCGAGTTCGTGACGAACGCGGCTGCGATGCCCGCCCCGGCGAAGCCGAGCCCGAGCGTCTCGGCGAGGCCGTGCCCGAAGCCCGGCGCGAGCGGCGTCGAGAGCCAGAGCGCCGGGCACAGTGCGAGCGCGTTGTTGCCCGACACCTCGAGGAAGCCGTGCCGCGCGATCGCCGTCGGGTCGCGGTGGTGCTCGCGAAACGGCCCGACGAAGGCCGGCCCGAGCAGCGGCGTGGTCTCGTCGAAGCAGCGGTCGAAGAGCCAGTGGGTGGCACCGGTCGCGACGTCGGCGGCGCACACGCCGGCGAGCGCCGCGAGCGCGAGCCACGGCCACCAGAGCGCCGGCGGCGAGCCGCCGAGGCGAATCCCCAGCCAGAGGACCGACCCGGCGAAGAGCGCGAGCGAGAGCCCGTCGAGCACCGCGAGCCCGCGGCGCCTCGGGCCCACGCTAGTCGAAGCTCCCATGTCTCCCCGCCCCGCCGGCGAAGCGCGTGGCGCCGGCGACGGTCTCGCCGCTCCGGATCACGTCGACGCCGTGGCGCAGCTCGTTCGCGAGCGCTGCGGTCTCGTCGAGCGACCAGGCTTCGTAGGCCGAGCGCCGGTCCGCGCGCATGCAGCGCTCGGGGAAGCGGGCGATCTCGGCCGCCAGCGCCTCGGCGACGGTGCGCGCCTCGCCGTCGGGAACGACCCGGTCGGCCAGGCCGAAGCGAAGCGCCTCGTCGGCGCCGACCGGCCGGCCGGTCAGGATCATGTCGAGCGCGCGCCCCTGGCCCACGATCCGCGGCAGTCGCACGGTGCCGCCGTCCACGAGCGGGACGCCCCAACGCCGGCAGAAGACGCCGAAGACTGCGCTCTGCTCGGCGACGCGGAGGTCGCACCAGAGCGCGAGCTCGAGCCCCCCCGCGACGGCGTGACCCGCGACCGCGGCGATCACCGGCTTTCCGAGCTGCATGCGCGTCGGACCCATCGGTCCGTCGGCGGCGTCCGCGATCTCGCGCACCTCGGCGTCCATCGGTCGCACGGCGTTGCCCCGGCCCTCCGAGATGGCCTTCAGGTCCGCCCCCGCGCAGAAGGTCCCACCCTCGCCCCACAACACCGCGACCTTGGCTTCCGGCTCGGCGTCGAAGGCGCGGAACGCCGCGGCGAGCTCCGACGCGGTCGGACCGTCGACGGCGTTCCGGCGCTCGGGGCGCGAGAGCACGACGGTCCAGACCGGGCCCTTGCGTTCGCTGCGAACGGCCATGGATCCCTCCCCGCGGACGATCGAGCCGCCGCGTCGAGCGCTGGCTGTCGGCGCTACTTGCGGGCCGGGCCCGTCGGCACGTCGCGGAAGGGCTTGCCCTTGTCGACGCGCATCTCCGACGGCAGCCCGAGCACGCGCTCCGCGATCACGTTGCGCAGCACCTCGTCGGTGCCGCCCGCGATGCGGAGCCCCGGCGAGCCCAGGTAGCTCTCCTGCCAGAGCGCCTCCTGGGGCGCGAGCTTCGGGTCGGCCAGGCCGCCCATGGCGCCCTGGAGCTCGAGCGCGAAGGCCGAGAGCTGCTGTCCGAACGGCGCCCCGATGGCCTTGCTGATGGAGCCCTCGGGGCCCGGCGTCGCCCCCCGCGAGAGCGCGGAGAGGATGCGATAGCCCGTGTACTGGAGCCCCTTCGAGGTGATGAAGGCGTCCGCCAGGCGCTGCCGCACCGCGCTGTCCTCGATCGCCGGCCTTCCGTTCCGGCGGCACTCGCGGGCCAGCTTGAAGATGTCACGGATGCGGCTGCCGCTGGTGCCGGCCCCGATCGAGACACGCTCGTTCATGAGCGTGGTGATCGAGACCTTCCAGCCCTCGCCGACGCCGCCCAGGCGCTGCGAGTCGGAGACCCGCACGTCGGAGAAGAAGACCTCGTTGAAGCCGGTGGCGCCGTTGATCTGCTTGATCGGGCGCACCTCGACGCCCTTCGCCTTCATGTCGACGATGAAGTAGGTGAGGCCGTCGTGCTTCGGCACGTCGGGGTCGGTGCGCACGACGATCATGCCCCAGTCGCAGTAGTGCGCCCCGGTGCTCCAGATCTTCTGCCCGTTCAGCACCCAGTCGTCGCCGTCGCGCACCGCGCTCGAGCGCAGGCCCGCGAGGTCCGAGCCCGCCGCCGGCTCGCTGAAGAGCTGGCACCAGACGACCTGCCCGCGCGCCATCTCCTTGATGTAACGGTCCTTCTGCTCGGGCGTACCGTGCGTCATCAGGGTCGGGCCGAGCATGCCGTGACCGATCCCGTAGATGGCCGGCGGCGTCTTGAACCTGGCCTCTTCCTGATTGAAGATGACGTTCTCCATGCGGCCCAGGCCCTGGCCGCCGTACTCCTTCGGCCACGTCAGCACGGCCCAGCCGTTGTCGAACTTGGTGGCCTGCCAGCGCTTGGCCCACTCGATGGCGCTCTCGTCCTCGCGCTCGCCGAGCATGTTGGGCGCGACGTCGTCGGGGTCGAGCTTCTCGAGATGCTTCGAGAGGAAGGCGTTCGCCTTGGCGCGGAACTCGGCCTCCTGGGGAGTGTCGTCGAAGTTCATGGGGTTCTCCTCGCGGGGTCGCGTCGGGCGGTTCTAGTCTGCGGAAGGCCGGCTGGCCCCGAAGTCGCCGGCCTCGAGCCGGGCGACGAGCTTCTCGCGCCACTCGTCCGGGGTGCCGAGGGCGTGCGCCAGCGAGCGCGCGCGCCGATAGAAGAGGTGGCAGTCGTACTCCCAGGTGAAGCCGACGCCGCCGTGCATCTGGATCATCTCCTCGCTGGCCAGCGTGAACGCCTCGCTCGCCGCGACGCGCGTGCTGCACGCGGCCACCCCGAGCTCGGCGTTGCCGTTCGAGAGCGCCCAGGCCGCGAAGTAGCCGTTCGAGAGCGCGATCTGGGTCTTGGCGTAGACGTCGGCCATGCGGTGCTTGAGCGCCTGGAAGGACGCCACGGCGCGCCCGAAGGCAAAGCGGCCCATCGTGAAGGCGCGCGTCTCGTCGAGCGCACGTTCGGCCCCGCCGATCTGCTCGTAGCCCATCAGCACCGCGGCGCGGTCGAGTACGTCGCGAGCGATCGTCGTGCCCGCACCTCGATCGCCGAGCCGCTCCCCGGCGACGCCGGAGAGCTCGAGGCGCGCCAGCGGACGACTCGGATCGAAGCTCTCGAGCGGCGTGCGCGTGACGCCGTCCCCGCCGAGGTCCACCAGCACGAGCGAGCAGCCGTCGTCTTCGCGCGCGACCACGACCGCGAAGTCCGCCGCGGCGCCGTCGGCGACGGGCAGCTTCACGCCGGACACGCGCTTGCCGTCGAACTGCGTCTTCGTCACGCCGGCGGGATCGAAGTCGCCGAGGCCCTCCGCGAGGGCGAGCGTCCCGATCCACTCGCCGGAGGCGAGCTTCGGCAGGTACTTCTGCTTCTGGGCCTCGCTCCCGGCCTGGAGCAACGCCTCGCTCGCCAGGTAGACCGACGAGGAGAACGGGATCGGGGCCAGCGTCCGTCCGATCTCCTGGGCGATCAGCACCAGCTCCAGGTGGCCGAGCCCGGCGCCGCCGTAGGCCTCCGGGATCGCGGTGCCGAGCCAGCCCATCTCCGCCACGCCCTTCCACAGGGCCGCGTCGTAGGCCTTGCCCCCTTCCAGGACGGCGCGGCAGGCCGAGAGCGGCGCGTGCTCGCCGAGGTAGTCGCGGGCGGTCTTCTGGACGAACTTCTGATCTTCCGAGAACTCGAGATTCATGCGTTCCCCTGACAGGATGCGGCATCATACCGTCCCCTCCCGGGCCCGCCGAGGCCCTCCGGATCCATGGCCGTCTACCGACTGCGCGCCGACCTGGCCTTCCCGCCGCCCGCCCATGCCGAGCCCTCCGGGCTCCTCGCCGTCGGCGGCGACCTCTCGCCGGAGCGGCTGCTGCGCGCCTACGCGCTCGGGATCTTCCCGTGGTACGAAGAGCCGCCGATCCTGTGGTTCTCGCCCGATCCGCGCATGCTGATCGAGCGCCGCCGCCTCCACGTCTCGCGACGCCTGGCGCGAACGCTCCGCCAGGAGCGCTTCGGGCTCTCGCTGGATCGCGACTTCGGGTCGGTGATCCGCGCCTGTGCCGACGCGCCGCGGGGCGGCGCCCGCGGCACCTGGATCACGCCGGAGATGATCGAGGCCTATGAGCGGCTCCACGCGCTCGGCTACGCGCACTCGTGCGAGGCCTGGCAGGGGGAGGAGCTGGTCGGGGGCGTCTACGGCGTCTCGCTCGGGCGCGCCTTCTTCGCGGAGTCGATGTTCCACCGCGCCCGCGACGCTTCCAAGGTCGCGCTGGTCGCGCTGGTGTGGCAGCTCGAGGAGTGGGGCTTCACGCTCTTCGACTGCCAGCTCCCGACCGCGCACTTGCGTTCACTCGGCGCGAGCGAGTGCCGCCGGACGAACTTCCGCCGACGCCTGGCCCGTGCGCTCCAGGCGAAGACGCGGCGCGGCCCGTGGCGACTCGAGCCCGAGACGGTGCCCCGGGGCCTCGAGCGGCTGCGGGCTCAGCTGACGCGGCGCGAGTGACCGGCCCAGTACTTCTCGCGCAGGTCCTTCTTGAGCACCTTGCCGCTCGGGTTGCGCGGCAGCACCTCGATGAAATCGACGCTGCGCGGGCGCTTGTAGCCGCCGAGCCGGCCCTTGCAGTACTCGAGCAGGGCGTCGGCCTCGACCGCCTCCCCTTCCTTCCGGACCACGATGGCCTTCACCGCCTCGCCCCAGCGCTCGTCGGGTACGCCGATCACCGCGACGTCGGCCACCGCGGGGTGCTGGAACAGAACGTCCTCGACCTCGCGCGGATAGACGTTCTCGCCGCCGGACACGATCATGTCCTTCACCCGGTCCTGGATGTAGAGGAAGCCCTCGTCGTCGAGGATCCCGGCGTCGCCGGTGTGCATCCAGCCGCCGCGCAGCGCCTCGGCCGTCGGCTCGGGCAGGTTCCAGTAGCCGCGCATCAGCTGCGGCCCGCGCACGGCCACCTCGCCGATGGTGCCGTTCGGAACCGGGGTGTCGTTCTCGTCCACGATGCGCACCTCGGTCCCGAGCAGGGGGCGCCCGGCGGAGAGCAGCAGCTGGGGCTCGCCCGCCAGCGCGCGCTGGTGGTCGGCGGGGAAGAGGTAGGTGGCTGCGGCCGTGGTCTCGGTCATGCCGTAGCCCTGGAGGAAGTCGCAGCCGAAGACCTCGATGGCGCGCCGGAGGGTCTGCTCGGCGATCGGCGAGGCGCCGTAGATGATCAGGCGCAGGTCGTCGTAGCGCCGCTCGGCGACGTCGGGCACGCCCACCAGGCAGAACTGGATCATCGCCGGCACCAGCAGCGCCACCGCGATCCGCTCCTCCGCGAGCGCGCGCACCACGTCGGCGGGCACGAAGTCCTCCTGGATGTAGAGCGTGCCGCCGGCCTGCACCGTCACGAACGTGGTGACGGCCGCCGCCGCGTGATAGAGCGGCGCCACGATCAGGGCGCGGTCGCCCGTCTGGGTTCCGAAGCCCAGCATGCCCTGGTGGAGCTGCGCCATCACGGCGCCGTGCGTGAGTACCGCCCCCTTGGGTCGTCCCGTCGTGCCACTGGTGTACATCTGGTAGACGTCCGCCTCGGGCCCGACCTCTCGATCGGGCGCGGCCTCGGAGTGCCCCTTCAGGAACGTCGCGAGCCCCGTGTAGCCCGCCGGCGCACCGTCGAGCGCCACGAACTGCTTCACGTCGGAGAGCTCGCTGCGGACCGGCTCGAGGGCCGTCGCGAACGCCTCCTGGGCGAACAGCAGCTTCGCCCCGGCATCGCGCACGATGTACGACCACTCGGGCGGCGCCAGCCGGAAGTTGAGCGGCACCGGCACCGCGCCGACCTTGGAGCCGGCGTAGTAGAGGAGCACCAGCTCGATCGAGTTCTTGGAGAGCACCGCGAAGCGGTCGCCCGGCGCGAGGCCGGCGCCGACGAGGGCGTTGGCCATGCGGTTCGCGGCGGTGGCCGCATCGCGGTAGGAGAGCCGCCGGCCCTGGAACACGGCGAAGTCGGCGTCGGGATGCTCGCGTGCGCTGTAGTCGAGGGTGTCGTGGAGACGCATCGGGTTCCTCCTGCTGGCGCTGTCCGCACGGGGCACCCCACCGAGGCGATCTCGACGGCTGGCACTCTCCTCGCGGGCACGCGGCGCTCAGTCAGCGTGCCCCAGGGGTCGGCCGATGGCCAACGCCGCGAGTGCGCGGATGCGGGCGTCGGGATGCGCCTCGGCCAGCTCGGCCAGGGCCTGGGCCGCGGCCGGGGACCCCGTCAGGCGGAGCGAGAGGACCGCGGTCTCGGGCGCCGGGTCCGGCCAGCCGAGCGCGACTTCGCGGAGCCGCGGCACCGCATCGGCCCCGAGTCCCGCCGCGAGCTCCGCGGCCTGGCTGCGGAGCGCGGCCTCGCGGTCGCCGAACGCGGCCAGCACCGTCTCGAGCGCAGCGGGCCCGGTCAGGGTCACGAGCCGCCCGAGCGCAGCGGAGCGCACCTCGGGCGCCGGATCGCCCCGGGCGAGCGCGGCGAGCGCGGCCTGCTGACCCGGCGGCGCCGCACCCGCCGCGGCGGCGCGACGGGCGGGCGATGCGTCCGCGAGCAGGCGCTCGAGGGGCTCGGCGCCGAGCCCGCCCGGCAAGCGCGCCCGCGCGGCGACCCAGGGCGCCGGTGGCGCCGCCGTCCCAGCGAGCGCGCGGTCGAGCGCTTCGGCGACCCCGGCCGGCTCGACCCGCTCGACCCAGCGGAGCAGCGGCGCCTCGAGCTCCGGGGCCCGGTCCGCGCGCGCCAGCGCAGCGAGCGCGAGCGGGGCGCGGGCGGCGTCGAAGCTCCCCGCGTCGGCCCGGGCCGCGAGCTGGTTCGCGGCCGAGATCGCGAGGGCCTGCTCCTCCGCCTCGGCGACCAGGGCGAGCAGGCGGCCCTGGCCCGGGGCGCCCGTCCGACCGGACGGGGGCAGCGCCAGGTAGTGCTCGAGCTGGAGCACGCTCCCGAGCGAGGGGCTGCGCACGAAGGCGAGGCCCCGCTGCGCCACGCGTCGCGTGCGCAGGTAGTCGGTCACTTCCGGGATGCGCTCGCGCCAGAGCGAGCCGCCGGCGAGGGGCTCGAGCACGAGCAGGACGCGGTCGCCCTTCGCGAAGCGCACCGTTCGCGCGCGGGAGAGCTCCTCCCAGACGATCGGGATCGACCCCTCCGCGGCGGGCTCGCCGATCAGCACGGACTCCACCGTGAGCGACGCCAGCCAGCCGTGGCGATCGAGAGCGCGGGGAGGGCCGAAGCGGCCGACGACGGCCAGCGGGGCCGCCTCGAGCGCCTCGAACAGGCGGGTCCCCTCCGGCGCGCGCGGCGCCTCGCCGGCGGCCCCCGCCGCCCCGGGCCACCCGGCCAGCAGGAGCGTGGCGATCAGCAGACGCAGCGGTGGCGCTCCAGCGCGCTCCAGCGCCTCACGGGTTCGGCGGCTGGAAGCCGGGGACCCCGTCCACGTCGAGGTAGAGCGCGTTCGTCACGCCGAGGGCGTTCGTGCCCTGCTCGCCCACGTTGCCGTCGAGGAGGTCGGCGAGGCTCTGGTTCGGGCCGGAAGCCAGGCTGCGCGGGAAGACCGGGAACATCGGCGGGCAGACGCCATCCGTGCCCTTCACCACCACGACGAACCAGGTGTCCTCGACCAGGCCCGAGAACGGTACGGTGAGGGTCAGATCCTGACGCTCGCCGCCCGCGACGGCGGGGTGTACGTCCACGACGGGGATGTCGAAGTCGCCGTCGCCGCTCGTGCTCGGATCGCAGTCCCCCTCCACCAGCGTGAGCGTCGGAACCGCGCCGAACAGGTACGGCGCCGACGGGTTCACCGGCACCGTCTCGGCGTTGGCGTAGACCTCGACCCGGTCGAAGCGTGCCCAGAGCGGGGCCTGGACTCGGATCTCGAGCGCGGCGGCCCCGTCCGTCGTCGACGCGTCGATGCTTCCGTGCCAGCCGAGATCGGCGACCTCGCCCGTGCTGGCGGCCAGCAGGCGCGTCTGGACGTAGAGGCCCTGGCCCCCGACCACGCGACCCGCGTCGACGGAGTTGGCCACCTGCCCGCCCGAGGCGGCCGCCACGACGTCGGTCGGGGACGCGGTCCAGCTGCGCGCGCCCGCGCTCTCGAGGTCGTCGAAGGTGTGCGTGTCCGTATCGGAGATCACCACCGTGCGATGGCCCTTGTTGAGGTGGTTCATCCAGATCCCGATGCGCTCCTCCAGGAAGTTCCGCTGCTGGCCGCGGTCGGCCCCGTTCCAGAGCTCGAGCGCCGGGAACGGATGGAACAGGTTGCCGGCGGCGGCGATGCTCGGCAGGCGGCGGCCCGCACGCTCGTCGTCGTCGAGGCCGTCCTGGATCGGCCCGGCGACCGAGGTGTCGATCTGCATGGGCCCGAAATGGGAGCTGATGTGGTTGACCTGGACGGTGGTGTCCGGGGTCGAACGCGCCCCCTGCGTCGCCAGCGCATGGATCTCGGCGGGCGTGGCGTTCAGGGCGCCGGCGGACGGGAAGTCCATCCCGGGCGGCGCGGCCTGGCCCCAGTCGGTGGAGCCGCCCGAGGGCAGCGTCGGATCGATCGTGAACGGGTAGCCGTTGAAGTGGCCGTAGTCGAAGGTGGTGATCTCCTCGCCGACGGTCGAGGTGAGCCAGCGGCTGAGCCCGAGCCGCCGGATCGTCGGGGTGAGGTCGGTGTGCACGTGGTGATCGGTCATGATCACGTTCTCGACGCCCTCCCCCGCGAACTGCGCGACGCGGGAGCCGTCGGCGATGCGCGAGTCGGCCGAGCGGATGCCGTGCACGTGGAAGTCCGAGGACACGAAGCCCCTCGTGTCGATCACGTGCGCGAGCTTGACGTCGACGGACTGCGTCTGGCCGGCGACGACCTCGAGCGGCGCCTGATGGGCGGAGTACTCGGTGCCGCGGCTCACCAGCAGCTGGTAGCTGCCCGGCTCGATCGGGAACTCGACGCGGCCGCTCGCGTCGGTGTAGCCGAAGGCCACGACGCCGAAGGGGAGCGCCTCCTTGGGGTCCTCGAACAGGCCGAGCGTCGAGCTCCCGAAGCCCGGCACCAAGGCGCCGGGGCCGGTGATCGGCGGGCTCGGGTCGAAGCCGATCACGCTGACCCGGGCCGGCAGCGGCGCGCCGAGCTGGTCCCGGACCCGCGCGACGAGCCGGCCCGTCGCGGGCAACGCGATGTCCACCGTCGAGGTCTGCCCGGCGACGGCGGTGAACGGGTGGTACACGGGGAAGTCGCCCCCGCCCTCGTACGGCGCACCCCGCCGGGTGGCAGCGGCGTGCCACGCGCCGTCGGTGACGCGCCCGCCGTAGTTCGGGCACGGCCCCTCGCGGGTAACGAGGATCGACTCCTGGCTGGTGATCTCGAGGTTCGGGTCGAGGCCCACGACGGCGACGCGTGCGCCCGGCAGCGGCGTGCCCCCGACCGTGACGCAGCCTTCGAGGCGCGCGGTCTCGACACCGCGCGCCGCGGTGCGCATCGCCACCGCGTTGGCGCCGTTGCCGTCGCCCACGCCGATCAGGCGCGTGAAGCTGCGCTCGCCGCCCGGATCGACCGTGAACGGCGGAGGGTTCCCGATCAGGGAGAGGATCACGCTGGCGCTGTGCAGCACCACCGTGACGCCGCTGGTCGTGAACTGGTTCGCGGGCGTCGCGCCCGGGGGCCGCGGATCGAGCGGCAGCGCGGCGTAGGCGTAGTCGACGCCCTCGGCGCTTCCGAAGCCGAAATGGCTGAAGGTCGAGAACTGGTTGCTGAGGGCTTCGCCGAGACGTTCGGGCCGCGCCCACGCCTCGAGCTCCCCGCCCGGGTTGTGCCAGTCGCCGATGAGCATCCGGATCTGCTCGGCCCCGAAGTTCGCGACCGTCGTCTCGATCTCGAGCCAGGTCGGCGCGCCACAGCTCTCGCACGCGCTGTCGATCCGCGGCGCCAGGCGATACTCGGTGCAGGCCTCCACGGGCTGGTCGTTGTCGTCGAGAGCGGGGGGTGTCGAAATCCCGGCTTCCTCGATCGTGCTCGAGGGGTTCACGAAGTCGAGCAGGTCGTCGGGCCCGCACACGCGCAGGATCGCGGCCGTGCCGTCCTGGCCATCGTTCACGACCTCGGCCGTCTGGGCGTTCAGGACGGTCTCCAGGTTCAGCATGGTCTGCGATTCGATGAAGTTGTCGTTGCCCGGGTTCGACTTCAGCTCGAGGTCGATCACGTTGCCCCCGAAGGCGCCGACGCTGTAGAGATCGCGCTTCGCGACGTCCTGCACGATGAAGCGGGCTGCGCCGTTCTCGAGCAGCCAGTCGCCGAGGCGGCCGTGGGCCAGGGGGCCCTGGATCAGATCGTTCGGCCGCTCGATGCGGCGCACGCGCGCCTTGTCCGGCCGGTACTGGAAACGGTGGAGGGTGGTGCGTGTCTGACCGGCCGTCTCGACCACCACGTCGAGGCGGTTGTGGTCGCGGAGCGGGAAGCCGGGGCTCAGCGCCGCCGTGTAGACCGACGGGCCTCCGCTCACCGGAACCGGGACCCCGTTCAGCTTCACGCCGGCCGCGGGGTCGAAGCCGGCGCCGGCCGGGATCACGACCTCGACCGTGAACGAGAAGGTCCGCACCTGGTGCCCGGGCGAGACGACCTCGGCAGAGCGAGGGCCCGAAGCCGCGACCAGCAGCAGGGCGAGCAGCGAAACCGGAAGAAAGCGAGCGGCTGATTGCACCACGGGAGCCTCCGCTGGGAAAGCCCCACTCTAATGGGAAACGCGCTCCGCGGGTAATGGGAAACGCGCTTCGCGGTCGATCGCGGCGCCTCCCGGGAAGCGAGCTGACTGGGAGTCAGCTTTCGCGCCCGGTGCCTCGCTCAGAAGCGGACGACGCTGCGAACCCCCTCGCCGGCGTGCATGCGATCGAAGGCCTCGTTGATGCGTTCCAGCGGGAGCTGGGCCGTGATCAGCTCGTCGATGGCGATCTTGCC
>JBFIYM010000102.1:0-15487 GCA_041605395.1 Myxococcota bacterium
AGCCCGAAGTAGGCCGTGAGGCCGGTGATGCCGAACACCGAGACGGCGTCCACCGCCGAGACCCCGGCCGGAACCGCCTGCATGCGGTTTCCAGCCCCGTCTGCGATGGCGTACTCCTGCCACCCGACCAGCCCGCTCACGAGCTGCCCCTCGGTGTAGTGGGGGGAGCGGCTCTCGATCACCTCGCCCACGCCCCCGGAGCGGATCACCTCGCCGATCGGGATCGCGGGCATGTAGCTGTCGTACTTCATCCAGCCCTGCTGCGTCGGATCGAGCGAGAGGTAGAGGTTCTTGATCAGCGCCTCCCCCTCGGCGGGCTCGCGCGCCGGCTCCTCGCTGAGTCGCATGCAATCGGGCGTCACCTCGCCCTCGGGGCGCTTCACCAGGACGATCTTCCGGTTGATCCGCTGCGCCATGGAGTCCTCCTATGGGGCCCGGGAGAGGTCGGACCAGACGATGGCCACGAAGCGTTCCGAATCGACGAAGCCCCCGCCGTATTCGGCCGCGAGGTCCGCCAGGGGGCGCTCGGCCTGGAAGGCCTCGAGCGTCTTGCCGGCCCCGAGCGCCGCCTGCACCCGATCCCGCACGGCGGCGAGCATCGCACGCCAGGCGCGGAGCTCCACGGCGTTCGAGAGCGGCCCGTGGCCGGGGACGATCGTGGTGTCGGGCCCCGCGTCCTCGAGCAGGCGATCGGCGCTCCGGATCATGCCTGCCAGCGTCCCGCCGCTCGACACGTCGATGAAGGGAAACGTCCCCGCGAAGTAGGTGTCCCCGGCGTGGACGACGTTCGCGCGACGGAACCAGACGTGGGCGTCGCCATCCGTGTGGGCCGGATCGACGTGCTCCACGACGATCTCCTCGTCGTTCCAGTGGAGCGTCACGCCGTCGTCGAAGGTGACGCCCGGCAGCGCCGCCGGCGGCGCGGGCGGCACCTCGCGCCCGAACGCGGCCATGAACTGCTTCGTGCTCATGCGCCGCCGCACGTTCTCGTGCGCCACGATCAGCGCGCCGCGCTTGCCGAGAGCCTCGTTGCCGCCGGTGTGGTCGCCGTGCCAGTGGGTGTTGATCACGAAGCGCACCGCCCCGTCCTGGAGCGCGCGGACGGCGGCCTCGATCTTCGGCGCCAGCGGGGCGTACTGGTCGTCCACCAGGACCGGCCCGTCGGCGCCGGTCGAGACGACGATGTTCCCGCCCCGCCCGACGAGCAGGTGGAGCCCCGCCGTGATCGGGACGGTCTCGATCTCCACCGCGTCGAAGTCGCCTTGCGCCACGGCCGGCAGGGCCAGCGCGAGCCCGAGCCCGAGGGAGGCGAGACGGCGAAGCATCGCGCCCCAACATCGCACACCCCCTTAAGCGCTGCCGCCGCAGCTTCGTTACCGTCCCCCGCCGCGATTCCAGGCGCGGGAGGGGGCGATGGATCTCCGGTTCGGAGAGCGCTACGAGAAGCTGCGCGACGAGGCGCGCGCCTTCTGCCAGGCCAGCTGGCCGCTCGCCGGAGACGAGGCGCGGCTCGCCGAGCGCGAGCAGGCCATCGCCTGGCGGAAGCGCGCCCTGGCGGCGGGCTGGCTCTATCGCGCGGTGCCGAAGGCGTACGGCGGCGCCGGCCTCGAGCCCGACGTGATGGCGGAGACCGTGATCCGCCAGGAGCTCGACCGCGCCGGCGTCCCGCACCGCGGCAACGTGCAGGGCACGCACATGCTGGTGCCGACCCTGCTCGAATGCGGCAGCGAGGCGCAGCGTCGGCGCTACATCCCGCCCACGCTGACCGGCGAGATGACCTGGTGCCAGGGCTACAGCGAGCCCGGGGCCGGCAGCGACCTCGCCTCGCTCCAGTCGCGCGCCGAGCTCGTCGGAGACGCGTGGGTGCTGAACGGGCAGAAGATCTGGACCAGCCAGGCCACCGAGACCGACATGATGTTCGGCCTGTTCCGCACCGAGCCAGAGGCGACCAAGCACGCCGGCATCTCCTACCTGCTGATCCCCATGGACACGCCCGGCATCGACGCGCGGCCGCTCACGATGATGCAGGGGGGAATCGACTTCTGTGAGGTGTTCTTCAACGACGTCCGGATTCCGGCCGAGAACATCGTCGGCGCCCGCGGCGAGGGCTGGAAGGTCACGCGCGCGACGCTGAAGCACGAGCGCATGCTGATCGGTGATTCCACCGGTGCGCGCATGTCGTACGACGCGCTGGTGTCCCTCGCGCGTCGGGTCCAGCGTGGCGGTCGGCCGGCCATCGAGGACCCGGGCGTGCGCCAGCGGCTCGCCGAGGCGGCGGGCTACGTCGCCGCGCAGGAGTGGTCGGTCGCGCGGATGCTCACTGCGATCCACAAGAACGAGGACGCGAAGGTGATGAGCGAGCTGCTGATGGCCAAGCTCTACAGCACGGATTCGCAGCAGCGGATCGCCCAGCTGGCGCTCGACCTGATCCCCGAAGAGGGGCTCGTCGAGCCGGAGGGGGACGACGTCGTGATGGGCATCAAGCCCTACACGCGCGGGCGCTGGGTCTCCCACTACATGTTCTCGCTGGCGAGCGCGATCGCGGGCGGCGCCTCGAACGTGCAGCGCAACATCATCGGCGAGCGCCTGCTCGGGCTGCCGCGCGACCTGCGGCCGCCGGGTCACTGAGCCCCGAGCGGGCCGCCTTCGCTACTCCAGCGGCAGACGGGAGACGGCGCCGGCGGACGTGACGCGGAAGCGTGCGCGGGGCTCGGCGTCGCGGTCGAAGATGCCCTCGAGCGCCAGGAACGTGACGTCGAGGGCGTCCGGGCCGGCGTCGACGCGGACGAAGCCGTAGAGCGCCTCCGCGTAGAGGCGTTCGTCCCCCGCCGGCGAGAGCGGGCGCACGTCCGCGCCCCCGGCCCCGGATACGACGTGGAGCGCCGCCCCCGCCCCGCGCAGGGCCTGGAGGCTGTGCTGATGCCCGGCCAGGAACAGGTGCACCGGCTGGCCCGCGGCCTCGATCGCAGCGAGCACGCGGTCGGCGTAGCCCGCGTTCCAGCCAGCCCCGGGGTCTGCCAGGGGATGGTGTGCGATCACGATGCGCCACGGGCCCTTCGAGGCGCGGAGTGCCTCCGCCAGGCCGGTCGCCGGCGCTCCCTTGTTCACGTACTCCGAGTGGAAGCCGATCACGCTCACGCCGGCGCCGAGCTCGTAGCTGCGTGCGTCGGCCGGCATCAGCCAGTTCTCCAGGAACACCGGCAGCCGTTCGCGCTGGAGGCGCAGGCCCTGGTTCCGCCCGAGGTCGTGGTTGCCCGTCACGGCGATGATCGGGACGGGGTGGGTCTGTTCGGGCGGCCGACGGCATTCGTCGCGCACCGCGCGACGGCCCTTGCGCGTGAGCGCCAGGAAGTGGCAGTAGGGGCCGGCCAGGTTCATGCGCATGCGGTCGCGCAGGCTGCGGCGGCTGAGCCCGTCCGGATAGAAGATGTCGCCCAGGAGGAGCAGCGCCTGGACCGGCGCGCGCCGGTCCTCGCGCGCCATCGCCTCGCCGACGCGGTACTGCGGCAGGAAGGTGGTCGGCCAGGAGGCCGGCTTCCCGGTGTCGCCGAAGGCGAGCATCGAGAGCGTCTCCGGCTCGGCGCGCAGCGGGCCGGCGGGGCCGAGGAAGAGGCCGGCGCCGAGGAGCAGGCCGCAGAGGGCGCGCAGCCTCCAGCGTCGCTTCCCTCCCGAGGCGTGGCTGAGCCCGCTCAGCAGCGCGCCTCGGCTTCGGTGGAGAGGAACTCGAGCAGGTTGCCGTCGGGATCGCGGAAGTAGATCGAGGCGCCGAGCTTGCCGTCCGCCGCCGGCCGCGGCACGGGGCCCTCCACGACCTCGACGCCCTCCGCGGCGAGCTGCGCCGCGGCGGCTTCGAGCGAGCCGTCGAAGCGGAAGCAGATGTCCGCGGAGCCCGGCGTGGCGCGGGCCGCGTTCGGCAGGCCGGGCTTCGCGGCGTCGTGCACCGTGAGGCGCGAGCTGCCGACCTGGAGCACGGCCACGGGGATCTTCCCAGCGCGCCAGAGCTCCTCGTAGAGCACCTCGGCCCCGAGCACGCGCCGATAGAACGCGAGCGTCCGGTCGACGTCGGCGACGGTGAGCGCCAGGTGATCGAGCCCCCGGATGCTCATGGCGCCGTCTCCCCCCGCACGAAGCGCCGGAAGGCGGCGGCGCTCCAGTTGTCGTGATCTTCGCCGAACCCGTGGCGCCCGCCATCCCAGCGCCATTCGGTCAGGCAGTTCCAGGTCCAGAGGTTCGGGTTGAGGTGCAGGCCGAGGCGATTCAGCGTCCTGCCCTCCGCTTCGAGGCTGCGGCCGAGCGCGTCGCGACCGCTGACCCGGACGCGGGTGGGGCAGCCGTCCTTCCGCTCGAGCACCTCCCGGCGGCCCTCGACCAGCTTCGACCAGGTGCCGTCCTGGAGCAGGAAGCCGTGGATGGAGACGAGCTCCCGCCCGATCTGGGCGCTGATGGTGTGGAAGGCATCGGCCGGGGACGCCGTGGCGTAGCTGTAGCCGCCGTGCGCGTACGGCGCGCCCGGGTGGAGCGTCACGCCGAATTGCGAGCGCGGTCCCCACGAGCGGTCGCGCATGCCGAAGGCATCGACGGCGATGCGCTCGTCGCCGAGGCGGATCGAGCCCGTGTAGCGGCCGGGCTGGTCGAGGTGCGACTCGCCCAGACGGTTCGGCTCGCAGATCGCCTCGAAGCGGAGGTCGACCTCGACCTCCCCGTCGTCGGGATCGAGGTAGGAGACGGCGTACTCCGACAGCGGCGCGAGGCATCGGTAGCGGATGCCGTTCGGGAGCGCGAGGTCGGCGAGGTCGGCGGCCGGGTCGAGCGGGAGGTGCCAGAAGTTCTTGGCGTAGCGGCAGGTCGAGAGCGTGCTCCCGGACTCGTCCCAGAAGTAGGCACCCGCGGCCGCGACCCGCTGGTTCGGCCGGAAGAAGGGATAGAGCTGCCCGGAGAGCTTCCGCTCCGGCACCGCGAACGTGAACCAGCACGTCTCGGTCCAGTACGGATCGTCGCTGGTCGGCGGGTGGAACCGGTCGTCGGCATGCATCCCATCCCTCACGCGGGGCTCAAGCGTCGAACTCGGGGAGGACGTGCTTGCCCATGAGCTCGATGGACTTCATGACGTCTTCGTGGGGGATCTTGTAGGGGTTGAAGAGGCACATCAGGAGATCGCAGCCCACGGCCTCGTAGCGCTTGGCGATCTCGATGCAGCGGTCGGGGTCGCCCACCACCCCGGCGCCCGAGTCCCAGAGGTAGTCCATGTCCAGGTGGTCGAGCATGCCCTCGCTGCGGCCCTTCAAGGCGTCGCCGGCGTACTGGTAGTTGCCGAGGCTCTGCTTCCGCTCCTGCATCCACTCGGCCAGGCTGGCGATGTGCCAGACGGCCGTCTTCGGGTACCAGACGAACGACTCCGCCGCGGCCGCGCGAGCCTTCTCGTTGGTCTCGGCGCAGTGCACCATCGTGAAGGTGGCGGCCGTCTCGTTGCGCACGACGCCGACCGGCTTCTCGCACTCGGCCTGCCCCTTCCGGTACATCTGGATGCGCTCCTCGAGCTGCTCGGGCGGCTGGCCCACCGTGAAGGAGCAGAGCCCGATGCCGCGGCTCCCGATCTCGTAGTGGCCCTCCACGCTCGAGGTCGCCCCGAAGATCGGCGGGTGCGGGTCCTGGAGCGGCTTCGGCAGCACGCGCCGCTTGGGAAGCGACCAGTACTTGCCCTCGAAGGAGACCTCGTCCTGCGTCCAGCACGCCACGATGTGTCGGAGCGCCTCGTCCCACATCGCGCGCGTCTCCGTGGGGTCGATGCCGAAGCCCTCGAGCTCCGCGCGCGTCGAGGAGCGACCGGTGCCGAACAGCACGCGGCCGTTCGAGACCAGGTCGAGCACCGCGGCCGACTCGGCCGAGCGCACGGGGTGGTTGTAGGGCTTCGGCAGTAGCCGGACGCCGTAGCCAATCTTGATGTTCTTCGTGACCGCCGAGATGTGGCCGTAGAGCACCTCGGGGTTCGAGCAGTGCGAGTACTCGTCCAGGAAGTGGTGCTCGACCGTCCAGAAGCTGTGGAAACCCATCGCGTCGCCCAGCTTCACCTGCTCGATGGTGTTGCGGTACGCCTCGAGCTCACTGGTCCGGGTCCAGGGCTTGGCGACGGGAATCTCGTAGAACATCGCGAACTTCACGGGGCACCTCGGCTCGGCGGCCAACGTAGCGCGCCGGCGCGCGGCCTCGGGGGCGAGCCACGCTCGGGCGTCGGGGGCGCGGTACGCTCGGGGCGCGATGAGCGGCGAGAAGAAGGGCCCCCTCGAACGTTGGCTGCTGCCGCGCCTCGCGGGCGCCGAGGCCCTCGCCATCCGCGAGGTCGAGCGCCTCGGCGGCGGCTACTCCGCGGAGACCTGGCTCGTGCCCGCCCGCGTGCGCCGCGGCGGGAAGGAGCGGGAGGAGCGCTACGTGCTGCGCCAGGAGACGCTCGAGCCCGCCGTCTATCCCCAGCAGGCGCCCGGCCTCGACGTCGAGGTCGCCATCCAGTGGCGGGCGATGGCGGGCCTTGCCGCGGCGGCCGACGTGCCGCTGGCGCCGCTCGTCGGCTTCGAGCCCGACGACGCGGTGCTCGGCGCCCCCTTCTTCGTGATGGGCTTCGTCGCGGGTGAGGTGCCCGCCGTGAGCCCGCCCTACGCGAGCGCGGGCTTCTTCGCGGAGGCCGCGCCGGCCGAGCGGCGCCGCCTGCTCGAGGACGGCCTCGCCGTGCTGGCGCGCATCCACGCCGTCGACTGGAAGGCGGCCGGCTTCGAGTGGCTGGTCGCGCCCGGCGCACGCCCGGGCGTCTCGGCCCAGCTGGCGCTCTGGGAGCGCTACGCCGAGCGCGAGCTGGCGGGCCGCGAGCACCCCGTGCTCGCGCGGGGTTGGGCCTGGCTGCATGCGCACGAGCCCCCGCCGGGCCGCCTGGCGCTGTCGTGGGGCGACGCGCGCCCCGGCAACATGATCTGGCGCGACTTCCGCTGCGTCTGCCTCACCGACTTCGAGAACGTCGCCATCGCGGAGCCCGAGCTCGACCTCGGCTGGTGGCTGATGTTCGACCGCTGGAGCCACGAGAGCTTCGGAGTGCCGCGCCTCCCGGGCGAGCCGACGCGCGACGAGCAACGCGCCTTCTACGCGAGCTCGGCCGGCATCCCGGTGCCGGACACGACCTGGCACGAGGTCTTCGGCGCCGCCCGTTACTGCGCCATCGTGGTGCGGGTCATGAACCGCGCGGTGGCGCGCGGCGACTTGCCGGCGGACCAGACGATCTGGCGCGACAACCCCGCCACGGTCTGCCTCGAGCAGCTGCTCGCGGAGATCGCCTGACCCCGGCCCGGATTTCCCAGTCCGTTCAAGGGGTTCGGTCGGAACCCGCGAAGTGGGGGATGAGCTGCTCCCCGACCCGGCGGATGCTGCCGAGGATGCGCGCCTGGGGCAGCGCCCCGAACTGGTGGAGGCACATCAGGCGATCGACCCCGATCGCGCGATAGCGCTCCATCTTCTCGCGGCAGCGGTCGGGGTCGCCGATCACGACCGACTCCACCGCGTCGAGCACCTCGTACACCTCCTCCGGATCGAGCGCCTGCCCCGCCCGCTGGCGATTCAGGAGCCGGATCACCGGGATCGGATCGTCGAGGTCGTCGTCCGGCTCGCTCTCCGCCCCGGCCCCACTCGCGCTCGCCGCGGGGTCGTTGGGGCGGAGCGCGCCGCGGATCTGCGTGATCCACACGGAGCGCGGCACGTTGAAGACGCGCGGGGCCGCATTCACGAACCAGAGCGCCGCCTCCCCGGCGCGGCTCTCGATCGCATCCTGCCTCGACTCGGCGCAGTGCACGAACGTGAAGACCGCGATCTGGTCGTTCACGAAGTGGCCGGCAGGCTGACAGGCCTCGAGTCCCTTGCGGTAGAAGCCGAACAGCGTCGAGAGCGTGTCGAGCGGCGAGAGCAGCGTCGTGGCGAGCGCGCCCACGCCGAGCGAGCCGGCCATCTCGAAGGAGTCGGGGCTCGTGCACGTCTGCCAGAGCGGGGGGTGGGGCTTCTGGAGCGGCTTCGGCACCACGTCGCGCTCCGGGATCTGGAGCAGCTCGCTCTCCCATTTGAACGAGTGCTGCGTCCACATGCGCGGCAGCATCAGCAGCGCTTCGCGGAGCTGCGCCCGCGAGGTGTCGGGGTCGACGCCGAAGGCGCTCCACTCGGTGCCGCCCGAGCGCGCGAGACCCACCTCCATGCGGCCACCGGTCACGAGGTCGGCGAAGGCGGCGCGCTCGGCCACGCGCAGCGGATGGTTGATCTTGAAGGGCGCCAGGATGCCGGAGTGCCCGAAGCGCAGGCGCTTCGTGTGGAGCCCCAGCACGACGGGGATGAACTCGGGCGTCGAGCTGTAGCTGAACTCGACGGCGCCGTGGTGCTCGACGTTCCACCAGACCCCGTAGCCGAGCGCGTCGGCGAGCTTCGCCTGCTCGATGGCCTCGTCGATCACGAGCTTCTCGTGGTCCTTCGGCCAGGGCCGTGCCTTCTGCAGCTCCGAGAAGATGTCGAGCTTCACCGCGTTCCTCCGGCTGGCCGGCGGCAGCCTACCATGGGCTAGCCTGCCCGCCCGAGGAGCCCCCATGCCCTACGAGCACATCCTCTACGAGGTCGCCGACGGCCGCGCGCGCATCACCCTGAACCGGCCGGCGAGCCGGAACGCACTCTGCCCGCCCCTCCTCGACGAGCTCGAGCAGGCGCTCTGGGACGCGGACGACGACAAGCGGGTGCACTGCGTCATCCTGCGCGGCGCCGGGCCGGCCTTCTGCGCCGGCTACGACCTGTCCGGCTTCGGCCGCGGACCGAAGGACGACGGCGTCCCGCGCCGCGGCATGCGCACCATCGACGACGACATCTGGTCGCTCGAGCGCAGCAACCGGCGCATCCGCGCGCTCTGGGAGATGCACAAGCCCTCCATCGCCCAGATCCACGGCCACTGCCTGGCGGGCGGCACCGACCTCGCGCTGGCCTGCGACATCCTGATCGCCGCCGAGGACGCCAACATCGGCTTCCCGCCGGCCCGGAACCTCGGCGCGCTGCCCAACAACCTGTGGGTCTACCACTGCGGGCCGCAGTGGGCGAAGCGCCTCCAGCTCACGGGCGACACGGTCTCCGGCGCCGACGCGGCGAAGATCGGCCTGGTCCTGAAGGCCGTGCCCGCCGACTGGCTGGAGCGCGAGGTCGAGGGCCTCGCCGACCGCATGGCCCTGATCGACCCGGACCTGCTGGCCGCGAACAAGCGCATCGTGAACCTGTCGATGGAGCTGATGGGCGCGCAGGTGCTCCAGCGCCTCGCCGCCGAGAACGACGCGCGCGGGCACCTGGCACCGGCCACGAAGGAGTACTTCCGCGCGGTGAAGGAGAAGGGCCTGGCCGGCGCCTTCCGCGAGCGGGACGCCCGGTTCGGCGACGGCCGCGCGCGCGTCGACGGCCCCGAGCGGCGCGACGAGAACGGTCGCCTGCTCCCGCCCGAAGAGCCCTGAGCCCCCGCCCCAGGGCGCCCGGAGCCGCCCGACGGCGGCGCATCGCGTCGGAAGCCCGGGCGCAGGCGACGTGCAGGCCCGGCTTCGGGTTACGAGATCGTGCGCGTGTGGGTGGACCGTACGGGAAGCGAGCGGCGCTCGCCGATGAGGGCTGGCGCTGCGGCACGTGCCCGAGGGGAACCCTGGGCGGTCGCGCGTGGACTCACTAGACCGGGGGCCGGCGTGCACGACTGGTGGAAGCGATTCTGGCGCGACGAGCGCGCCATGGAAGAGGTCGAGATCGGCGTGGTGGCCAGCCTCGTCGTGCTGGTCGGCGCGCTCGTGTTCCTCCAGATCGGCGACGACTCGCGGATCACGCTCGGGGCGCTCGAGCAGGTGGTGGACTTCGTCGCCAACCAGACGGGCTCGTAGCGAGCCCCGACCGCGGCCCGACGTCTCGCGTCTCAGCCGAGCAGCGGCCCGACGTCTCGCGTCTCAGCCGAGCAGGCGCTCGGCCGCCCGGCGCAGGCCGGCGACCGCCTCCCGGGAGCGCTCCCACGGCGTGAGCATGAGGCGGTGGACCCCGAGCGCCGCGAAGCGCTCGACGTCGTCCTTGCCTTCGACGCGCGCGCCGATCGTGACCTCGAAGGGCTCCTCCTCCCGCTCCTCGCGGCGGCGCAGCTCGCGAAGCCGTTCGAGCAGCGGCGCGACGGACTCCGGCGTGTGCCCGAGCCCGAGCCAGCCGTCGCCGTGTCGGGCCGCGCGGCGCAGCGCGGCCTCCGACTCGCCCCCGACGTGGATGCGCGGCCACGGCTTCTGCACGGGCTTCGGCTCGAAGGCGACGGGGCCGAAGTCGTAGAACTCGCCGTGGTGCTCGACCTCGGGCTCGCTCCAGAGCCGCTTCACCACGCCGAGCGCCTCGTCGAGCCGCCGCCCCCGGGTGGCGGGGTCGAGCCCGGCGGCCGCCCACTCCTCGCGCAGCCAGCCGGCGCCGATCCCGAGCTCGGCGCGCCCGTTCGACACCACGTCGAGCGTCTGCACGGCGCGCGCCGCCACGAACGGATGGCGCAGCCCCAGCAGGTAGACGTGGGTGCCGAGGCGGACCCGCTCGGTCTTGCCCGCCAGGAAGCAGAGCCAGCCGAAGGCGTCGTAGACCGGCGTGGTCGGCGGCACCGGCGGGTGGTCCTGGCCCGGATACGGCGAGCCGGCCATCGCGGTCGGGAAGATCAGGTGCTCCGGCATCCACACCGACTCGAGCCCGAGCCGCTCCGCCTCGAGCGTGATGTCGAGGTGGAAGGACGGGTGCGCCCTTCCGAGCGCGACGCCGAGCTTCACGGGCCGGGCTTTCTCACGGGATCGCCCCGTCTTCCCGCAGCGCCCGGATGGCGTCGGCGTCGTAGCCCAGCTCGGCGAGCACCCCTTCCGTGTGCTCCCCGAGCGCGGGGGCGAGCCCGCCCGGCGTCTGCGGCGTCTTCGAGAAGCGCGCCGGCGGCCGCGCCTCGCGGCGGCGCCCGGTCTCGGCGTCCTCCGTCTCGAAGAAGGCGCCGTTGTGGTGGAGCTGCGGATCTTCGAGCATCTGCTCGATCGTGTAGACGGGACCCACCGGCACCTGCTCGGCGACCATGCGCTCGATCAGCTCCCGGGTCTTCCACTTTCCGATCTCCTCGAGCAGGAGCGCGCCGAGGGCTTCGCGGTTCTCCGCGACCGCGCGGGCCGCGACGGTCGCGAAGCGCGGGTCGGTCACCCACTCGGTGTGGCCGAGCGCCCGGAAGAGGCCGTGGAACTCCTTGTCGGTCGCCGTGAAGTAGATCAGATGCCCGTCGGCCGTCTCCCAGAGCCGATACAGGTCGTAGAGCGTCGGGCCCGGGAACTCGCTCTCGCCCACCCAGGTGTGCCGCATCATGCCGTCGGGCCAGAAGAAGTAGAGCGAGGCGTCGATCATCGGCACGCTCACGTGCTGCCCGCCGGCGCCGCGGTCGCGCGCGAACAGGGCCGCCGTGATGGCCTGCGCCGCGGTCCAGGCCGACGCCTTGTCGGCCACGACGTTCCGCACCAGGTCGGGGATCGGAACCTCCGGGTTCTTCTGCACCCCGACGTGCCCGGTCAGGCCCTGGATGATCGGGTCGTAGACGCGGCGATCGCGATAGGGCCCGGAGTCGCCGTAGCCGCTGATCGAGACGTAGATCAGCTCGGGCTTCCGCTGTGCCAGGGCCTCGTAGCCGAGGCCGAGCCGCTCGGCGGCGCCCGGCCGCCAGTTCTGCACGAACACGTCGGCGCGGTCGATCAGCCGCAGCAGCGCCTCGCGCGCGCTCTCCTTGCGGAGGTCGAGCACGATGCCGCGCTTGCCGCGGTTCGCGTTCACGTAGAAGCTGGCACGCCCACCGCGCCGGTAGGGGCCGATGCGCATGGGGTCGCCGATCCCCGGGACCTCGACCTTCACCACGTCGGCCCCCTGGTCGGCGAGGATCATGCAGGCCCAGGGGCCCGACAGGATCTGGGAGACGTCGACCACGCGAATGCCTGCGAGCGGTCCGGGCATGCGGCTCCTCCTCGGTCGGGCAGTCTACCCGCTCCGCACCCCGACCACGCCGTCTTTCGCGAGCGCCGCGATCTCGTCCTCCGCGTAGCCCACCTCGCGGAGCACCGGGAAGCTGTGCTCGCCGTGGAGCGGCGGCGCCCGACGGATCGCGCCCGGGTTCTCGGAGAGCTTCACGGGGAGACCGGTGGTGAGGAAGTGCTCGCGCTCGGGATGCGGAAGGCGCACGAGCATGTCGCGCGCCAGCACCTGGGGATCGCGGAAGACCTCGGCGAGCCCGAGCACGGGGCCGGCCGGAACGCCCGCCGCGTTCAGCGTCTCGACCCAGTGGCTCACGTCCTGGCTCGCGAGGGCCGCCTCGAGCGCGTCGAACAGGGCCGGCCGGTTCCGCATGCGCGCGCCCACGTCGCGAAAACGCTCGTCCGCGGCCCATTCGGGGTGACCGAGCGCGAGCGCGAGGCGATCGAAGATCGCATCGTTCGCGGCCGCGATGATCAGGTGTCCGTCGCGCGCCCGGAAGCGGCCCGCCGGCGCCGTCAACGGATGGTGGTGGCCGGCGGGCCCCGGGCTCCGGCCGCTCTCGAAGTACATGCCCGCGCCCCACGAGAGCACCCCGATCGTGGCCTCGAGCAGCGAGGTGTCGACGAGCTGGCCGCGGCCGCTCCGCTCCCGCGCGAGCAGCGCCAGCTGGATGCCGTGGGCGGCGAAGATGCCCCCGAGCAGGTCGGAGATCGCGATGCCGACCCGCGTGGGCCCGCTCTCCTCGGTTCCGGTCAGGCTCATCAGGCCGCTCATCGCCTGCGCGATCGGGTCGAAGCCGGGCCGGTTCGCGTAGGGCCCCGTCGCGCCGAAGCCGGAGATGCTGCACACGATGAGGCGCGGATGGCGCTCGAGGAGCGCCGCGGGCTCGAAGCCGAGCGCGGCCAGCACGCCGGGCCGGAAGTTCTCGACCAGCACGTCGGCGCTCTCGATCAGGCGCGCCAGCACGGCGCGCCCGGCCGCCTGCTTGAGGTCGAGCGCGAGCGCGCGCTTGCCGCGATGCGCCGAGAGGAAGAAGTAGTGGTCCGGCGCACCCGGCGCCTTGAGCTCCCGCCCGCGCGGCGACTCCACCATCACCACGTCGGCCCCGTAGTCCGCCAGCAGCTGCGTGCAGAACGGCCCGGCCAGGAAGCGCGTCAGGTCCACCACGCGAATGCCCTCGAGGGGCGCGCTCACGTCCCGCCGCTCCGCGCGCGGGAGCGCATCACCAGCGCTCCCAGTGCAGGACCTCGGACACCGGGCGCCGGTTCACCGGGCCGTGGCGCCGCTCCGGCTGGCCGACAGCGACGCACACCCCGAGCAGCACGTCTTCCGGGATCCCGAGCACCTCCCGGAACTCCGCCTCCGCGGCCAGGTGGAACGTGGTGAAGGTGGCCCCGAGACCGAGCGCGCGCGCCGTCACGATCAGGTTCTGCCCGGCCGGGTAGACGGTCGACCACACCATCGCCTCGCTCGGGGCCCCGGGCGGGTAGACCTTGCGTCCGCAGATCAGGATCCAGGCCGGCACGTCCGCGAAGTGCTCGAGCAGGTACTGGGCGCCATCGAGCATGCGGCGCTGCATCGGGCTCTCGCGCGGCATGCTGCGGATGCCGGCCCCCATGCGCTCCCGGACGACGGCGCCGAGGCGCTCCTTCGTGGCCCGCTCCCGGACCACCACGAACTCCCATCCCTGCGAGTTGCCCGGGCTCGAGGCGCGCGTGGCGCCCCACACGAGCTTCTCGAGCAGCGCCTCCGGCAGCGGGTCGGGCCGCAGGTAGCGGATCGCCCGGGCCGTCCCGAGGGCTTCCAGTGCATCCATCCCAGGTCTCCGTTCGGCTTCGGTATCGTCCCGCCTTCATGGGTAGCGCGAAGGGAGGCGGGATGTTCGATCTCACGGGGCGGGTCGCGGTGGTGACCGGCGGCAACGGCGGCATCGGCCTCGGCATCGCCCGGGGCCTGGCGGAGGCCGGCGCGACGATCGCGATCTGGGCCCGCGACACGGCCAAGAACGAGGCGGCCGTGAAGGCGCTCGAGGCGCTCGGGGGACGCGCCCTCGCCCTGCGCTGCGACGTGGCCGACGAGGCGCAGGTGGCCCGGGCCACCGCCGACACGGTGAAGGCGCTCGGCCAGATCGACATCTGCGTCGCGAACGCCGGCTTCGGCGTCGTGAAGGCCACGCTCGAGCTCTCGCTCGAGGAGTGGCGCCGCGTGACGGCCGTCGATCTCGACGGCGTCTTCCTCACCTTCCGCGAGGTGGCGAAGCACATGGTGGAGCGTGGCGGGGGCGGGAAGCTCATCGCGATCTCGTCGATCGGGGAGATCTACGGCATGGCGCGCCAGGTGCCCTACGCCGCGAGCAAGGGCGGCCTCGGCACGATGGTGCGATCGCTCGCCGTCGAGCTCGCGCGCCACGACATCCAGGTGAACGGGGTCCAGCCGGGCTGGATCGTGACGGACGCCACGCAGCCGCTCCTCGAATGGAAGGCGATGAACGACACCATCGTGCACCGCACGCCCGCGCGGCGCTGGGGAAAGCCCGAGGACGTCGCGGGCGCCTGCGTCTACCTCGCCTCCGAGGCGGCCCGCTTCCACACGGGCGACACGCTGCGCGTCGACGGCGGTTACTCGGTGTTCTAGTGGGCGCGCTTCCCGACACCGGGCTGATCCGCCTCGACCCCGACGACGCCGTCCAGCTCGAGGCCTTCGCCGACCTGCACGAAGCGACGCTGCCCGAGAGCGTGCCCGTCCAGTTCGGCCGACGCTTCATGACGAAGTTCTACTTCCCGAAGCTCGTGGCCGGGGGTCTGGCGGCCGGCGACCTGTTCCGCTTCGAAGGCCAGTGGGCGGGCTACAACCTCTACACGAAGTTCCCGCACACGATGCTGCGGGAGGCGGTGCGCCGGCACTTCCTGTTCCTCTGCGGCTTCATGCCGGGCGTGCTGCTCGCGAACCCGCGCGCCCTCCTGGCGATCCCGAACATGCTCCACAACCAGGGCGGCTTCCCCGAGCGGCCGCGCACCGGCTACTGGCTCACGTTCGGCGTCCTGCCCGCGTTCCGGCGCGCGCAGGTGGACGGCAAGCGCATCCCCAACCTGCTGGTGGAGCGGATGTTCGCGTACTTCCGCGAGGAGGGCTTCGACGCGGTCGAGGGCACGACGGACCGCAGCAACGGCTCCGCGCTGATCCTCTACCGCACGATCGGCTTCAAGATCGAGGACCGAGGCTTCGAAGGAGGCCAGAAGATCCAGGTCCGCTACGAGCTCGGCGAGGGCTGAGATAGACTGGCGGGTCCCTCGGGAGCCGGTTGGGCCGGTGGGTCGCTCGGGAGACGATCGTGAAGGGAGCGGGAGGAGCCATGGCGGTGGGTGCGGCGACGGGCGAGGACCTGGTGGAGGCCCTCCGGGCGCTGCTCGTCGAGGTCTCGGAGGGGCGCCTCCAGCCGGACGAGGTC
>JBFIYM010000103.1:0-15461 GCA_041605395.1 Myxococcota bacterium
GACGAGTCGGACCACACCGTGCTCGAGCTGACCCACAACTGGGAGCAGGACGACTACGTGCTCGGCGATCAGTTCGGCCACATCGCCATCGGCGTGGACGACATCTACGCCACCTGCAAGCAGCTCGAGGCCGCCGGAGTGCCGATCCCGCGCCCGCCCGGGCCGATGAAGCACGGCAGCACCGTGATCGCGTTCGTCGAGGACCCGAACGGCTACAAGGTCGAGCTGATCCAGAGAAACTAACGGATCAGGACCGACCCCTTTCTGACGCGATGCGGACGCGGCGGGCGTCGAGGGTGAGGCGGCCGGCGGCGTAGAGGCGGACGGCCTCGGGGACGAGCTCACGCTCCACGGCCTGGACGCGGGCGGCGAGCGTCTCGGGCGTGTCGTCGTCTTCGACCGGCACCGCGCGCTGGAGCACGATCGGGCCGTGGTCGTACTCCTCGTCGACGAAGTGGACGGTGGCGCCGGTGAGCTTGACGCCCGCCTCGAGCACGGCCTGGTGCACGCGCCGCCCGTAGTAGCCCTGGCCCGAGAAGGCGGGAATCAGGGCGGGGTGCACGTTCAGGGCACGCCCCTCGTAGCGGCCGCGCAGCTCGAAGGGCGAGAGGAAGCCGAGGCACAGCACCAGGTCGGGGTCGTGCGGCTCGAGCGCGGCGTGGAGGGCATCGTTGAAGGCCTTGACGTCGCGATGCGCCTTTCGCGGCACCGCGAGCGCGGGGATGCCCCGCCGCCGTGCGCGCGCGAGGCCCCCGGCCTCCGACTTCGAGGCGATCACGACCACGACGCGCGCGGGCACCTCGCCCGCCTCGATCCGTTCGAGCAGGTTCTCGAGGCTGGTGCCCTCGCCCGAGAGCAGCACCGCGATGCGCAGCGGCGTCGCGCTCATGTCGAGGCGTCCCGGAGCTCGGCGTGCACGCGCCGCGTCGCCGGGGAGCGGTTCAGCGTATAGAAGTGGATCCCCGGGGCGCCGTGGGCCAGCAGCTCGCGGCACTGGAGCGTCGCCCACTCGACGCCGATCGCGAGCGAGCGCTCCTTGTCCTCCTCGGCCGCGGCGAGCGCCCGCTCGAGCTCCACGGGCGTCTCCGAGGTGGGCGCGTTGCGCATGGCCCCGCGCAGGTTTCCGAGGCCCACGATCGGCATGATGCCCGGCACGATCGGCACCCGGATGCCGGCGGCGCGGGCCCGCTCCACGAACCGGAAGTAGTGCTCGTTGTTCAGAAACAGCTGGGTGATCAGGAACTCGGCCCCCGCCGCGATCTTCCGCTGGAGCGCCTCCAGGTCCGCCTCGGGGCCCGCCGCCTCGGGGTGGACCTCCGGGTAGCAGCCACCGCCCACGCAGAAGTCGCCCTGCTGCTTCACGAAGGCCGCCAGCTCGCTTCCGTAGCGGAAGCCGCCCGGCACCGGTCGCCAGTCGGGCTGGTCCTTCGGCGGGTCTCCTCGCAGCGCCATCACGTTCTCGATCCCGGCTGCGGCGAGCTGCCGGAGCGTCGCGGCCAGCTCGTCGCGCGTCTGCCCCGTGCACGTCATGTGCGCCATGGCCGTGATGCCGAGCTCGTTCTGGATGCGGATCACCAGCTCCGCGGTCTTCGAGCGGTTCTCCCCCCGCGCGTGGCTGGTCACCGAGACGAAGGCGGGGTCGAGCCGCTTCAGCTCCTCGATCGTCCGGAACAGCGTGCGGTAGCCCGCATCCGTCTTGGGCGGGAAGAACTCGAAGGAGAAGACGGGCCGCTCGGCCGCGTAGAGCTGCGAGATGCGCATCCGGCCCATTCTACTCCTCGCGCCATTGACCCGGCAAAACGCCTCGCCCTAGACTGCGACCCTTCGCTCGGAGGCGGTACACGTGGCGATCCTGTGCACGGGGTCCGTGGCCATCGACCACATCATGGTGTTCCGCGGACGCTTCCGCGACGTGATCCTCCCCGATCGCATCCACATGCTGAACGTGGCCTTCCACGTGCCGGAGCTGCGGCGGAGCTTCGGCGGCTGCGCCGGCAACATCGCCTATCACCTGCGGCTGCTCGGCGAGGACCCGCTCCTGCTCGCGACGGTCGGCGCCGACGACTTCGACGCCTACGCCGCCTGGCTGGACCGCCATCGCGTGCGCCGCGACCACGTGGTGGGCCTCCCCGGCGAGGCCACCGCGGGCGCCTACATCACGACCGATCTGGACGACAACCAGATCATCGGCTTCCACCCCGGCGCGATGGACCGCGCCCACGAGGCCCGGCTCGAGCGCATCCGGGAGCCCATCGACCTCGGCATCGTGTCGCCGAACGGCAAGCGCGCCATGCAGGAGCATGCGCGCGGGCTGAAGCAGCGGGGGATCCCGACGGTGATCGACCCGGGCCAGGGTCTGCCGCTCTTCGACGCTGCCGAGCTGATCGAGCTGATCGAGGGTGCGGCCCTCTACATCGTGAACGACTACGAGTGGTCGCTCACGCTCTCGACGACGGGGCTCGCGGAAGCGGACGTCACGGGCCGCGTCGGCGCCGTGGTCGTGACGCGCGGCGAGAAGGGCTCGACGCTGCTCCGCCCGGGCGAGACGCTCGAGATTCCCGCCGTCGCCGCCGAGCGCGTGGTGGACCCCACGGGCTGTGGGGACGCCTACCGCGCCGGCTTCCTCCAGGGCCTCGCGCGCGGCCTCGACCTCCCGATCTGCGGCCGCATGGGGAGCGTGCTCGGCGCGCTCGCCGTCGCCGAGCACGGCACCCAGAGCATCACCACCACTCCCGAGCAGTTCCGCGCCCGGTATGCGCGGGCGTTCGGGGCCGAGCTGCCATGACCGAAGCGTTCGGGACCGCGCGGCCATGACCGAAGAGGGGGCGAAGCCCGGCAGCGGCCGCGAGGTGCTCTGGCTGCTCGGGGCCGTGGCGCTGCCGCTGCCCTGGCTTCAGGCGATGTTGTTTGGCGCGGACGTCTCGCACGAGGTCGCCGCGCCGCTCGCCGGCCTCGCCATCGTCGGTGCCGCGTTCCTGCTCTCGTGGGCCGTCGAGCTGGCGGAGCGCGACATCCCGCAGTCGCTCGCGATCCTGGTGCTGGCCTTGATCAGCGTGCTGCCCGAGTACGCCGTGGATCTCCATTTCGCGGTGCGCGCGGCCACCGAGCCCAGCCACGCCCACTACGCCGTCGCCAACATGACGGGCGCGAACCGGCTGCTGATCGGCCTCGGCTGGGCCGCCGTCGTGCTGCTCGCCTGCTTTCGGGACCGCACCAACCACCTGGTGATTCCGGCCAGCCAGCGGCTCGAGATGCGCTTCCTGCTGCTCGCGACCCTCTACTCGTTCTTCATTCCGCTGAACGGCCAGATCGACCTCTTCGACGCCGCCGTCCTGATCGGGATCTTCCTCTGGTACGTGGCCGCGGCGACGCGCGGGCACCACGAGCACTCGCAGCTGGCCGGCCCGGCGGCCTGGGTCGAGGCGCGCGTGGGCGAGCGCCTCCGGCGAACGGTAGTGGCCGCCTTCCTGATCTATGCGGCGTTCTCCATCTTCGTCTCGGCCGAGCCCTTCGCCGAGGGTCTGGTGCACATCGGCACGAACTATGACATCGACGAGTTCCTGCTGGTGCAGTGGGTGGCGCCCCTGGCCTCGGAGTCGCCCGAGTTCGCGGTCGCGCTGCTCTTCGCCTGGCGCCACCGCGGCTCGCTCGGGCTCTCGGCGCTGATCTCCTCGAAGGTGAATCAGTGGACGCTGCTGGTCGGCGCGCTCCCGATCGCCTACGCCATCGCGAGCGGCGCCTTCGTGGGCCTGCCCCTCGACGAGCGCCAGACCGAAGAGCTGCTGCTGACGTCGGCGCAGTCGCTGCTGGCGACGCTGCTGATCTGCGACCTCGACTTCAGTCGCCTCGAAGCCGTGCTGCTCGCGGCAGCGTTCGGCGTGCAGCTGCTCTTCCCCGACACCCAGGTGCGCTACGCGTTCTCGCTGCTCTACGTGGTGATCTTCTTCATGCTGCTGTTCTACTCGCCGGAACGCCGCGAAGGCTTCCTCGCCCTCCTGCGCCGGGATCCGTGACGCCGGACGTCGACGTGGTCGTCGTCGGCGGTGGGGTGATCGGCCTCGCCGCCGGCGCCGCGCTGGCCCGGGCCGGGCGCCGGGTCGTGGTCCTCGAGCGCAACGGCGGGATCGCCTGGGAGACCACGAGCCGCAACAGCGGGGTGATCCACGCGGGCATCTACTACCCGCGAGACTCGTGGAAGGCGCGCACCTGCGTCGAGGGTCGCGAGCGGCTCTACGCGCGCTGCGCCGCCGAGGGCATTCCCCATCGCCAGTTCGGCAAGCTGATCGTGGCCACCGACGAGTCCGAGATCGCCGTGCTGGAGGAGCTCCAGCGGCGTGGCACGGAGAACGGTGCGCCGGGCCTCACGCTGATCGACGCCGCCGAGGTGTCGCGCCGCGAGCCCAGCGTCCGCGCCGTGGCCGGCCTGGTCTCGCCGCGCACGGGCATCGTCGACGCGCACGCCCTGTGCCTCTCGCTGGCCGCCGAGCTCGAGGCTGCCGACGGCATGCTGCTGCTGCACAACACGCTCGAGGCGATCGAGCGCAGCGCGGCCGGCTGGCGGGTGAGCGCCCGCAGCGAGGGACAGGAGCCGGAGGTCGTGGAGGCCGCCGCGGTCGTGAACGCCGCCGGTCTCGCTGCCGACCGCGTGGCGGCGCTCGCCGGCGTCGACGTCGATGCGGCCGGCTACCGCCAGCATCCGTGCAAGGGCGACTACTTCGCCCTGGCGCCGGGGGCGCCGCTGCGCTTCAACGGCCTGGTCTATCCCGTGCACGGCAGCGCCGGCCTCGGCGTGCACGTGACGCTCGACCTGGGCGGGCGCGTGAAGTTCGGTCCCGATGCGAACTACGTCGACGCGATCGACTACGCCGTCGACCCCGCCAAGGCGGAGGCCTTCGCGGCCGCTGCCGGCCGCTACCTCCCGGGGCTCCGCGCCGACTGGCTGTCGCCGGACCAGGCCGGCGTGCGCCCGAAGCTCCAGGGGCCGGGCGATTCGTTCCGGGACTTCGTGATCGCCGAGGAGAGCGCCCGCGGGCTCCCCGGGCTCGTGAACCTGATCGGCATCGAGTCGCCCGGGCTCACCGCCGCCCTCGCGATCGGCGAGCAGGTGAAGGGCCTGCTGGCGTCACTCTAGCCAGACGGCGGCCACGGCGACGTTGTCGCCCGAGCGCTGGCGCCGTTGGGCCGCCAGCGCCGTCTCGACCAGGCGTCGCGCCAGCTCGAGGGCGGGCGCGCCGCTCGGGGTGTTCTGCGCATGGCGCAGCGCATCGGCCACGGCGTTGACCGGCTTCTCGACGCCCACCCCGACCTCGCTGAGACCGTCGGTCGCCAGCACCACCGCGCGCACCCCCGCGAGCGAGGTCACGCCGACGCGCGCCAGGCGGGCGAGCGTCTCGAGGCGCGGGTCCGGGGCCCCCAGGAAGCCCATGTGCTCGCCGGCCGGGGCGAGCTCGCGCACGCCGCTCTCGCCCGCCAGGAACAGGTGGCTGTCGCCGATCGCGGCATGCAGGAGGCAGCCCGCCGCGGGGACGAGCACGGCGAAGGAGAGCGTGGTGCGGGCCTCCTGGCGGCCGCCCTCGCGCGCGATGGCGCGGCTGGCGTCGTGGATCGCGGCCAGGGCCTGGCGCCGGAAACGCTCTGCGTCGAGCGCCCCCGGGGCCTCCGTCCACTGCGTCGCCGGCTCGCCCAACAGGTGCGTGAGTGCGATCTCGGAGGCCTCGAAGCCGCCGTGCCCGTCGGCGACCGCCGCGAAGACGCCGGCCTCGCCCTGCGCGAAGGCCGCGGCGTCCTCGTTCGGCTCGCGGTAGGCGTAACGCTTCGCGGCGCCCCCGCGCGAAAGCGCGATCGCGACGTTTCCCTCGGCGACGGCATCCACGGCGTCGAGCAGCACGTGCTCCCGGCCGCGCAGCAGGGCGCTCCTCACGCGGGCAACGGGTTGGTCGCGAAGGCCAGCTCCAGCACGGGGCGGCCGCCGATCAGGTGCTCCTGGATGATGCGTTCCAGCGCCTCGGGCGTGCAGCGCCGGTACCAGGTGCCGTCCGGGTAGACGACGGCGATCGGGCCCTCGCGGCAGATGCGGAGGCAGTTCGCCTGGCTGCGGTAGACGCCGCCCTCCGCGTCCGCCAGGCCGAGCTGGCGGAGGCGCTTCTTGAGGAACGCCCAGGACTCGCTCGCCACCTCGCCCGGCGCACAGTCGCCGTGCGTGCACAGGAAGATGTGACGCCGATAGCTCCCGATCTTGAGCGCGCGGCGCAGCAGCTCGAGGTCGTCGGGCGTGTCGGGAGGGGCCATCGGGGTGGGAGTCTACGAAGAAAGCCGGGCCTTCGGCCACTCCCGTTCGTCGCGCGCGCGGCGTTGCCGCGCGCTCTAGGCCGCCTTCTGCAGGCGGCCCAAGCGTCGCGCCCCGCCGTCGCGGATCTCGGCAGTCGGCAGGCGCAGGTCCCACACGATGCCGAGCGCGGCCAGGGCGCGCAGCACGTAGTAGGTGACGTCGAGCTCCCACCAGAAGAAGCCCTGGCGTACCGACGCCATGTAGTAGTGGTGGTTGTTGTGCCAGCCCTCGCCGAAGGTGAGCAGCGCGATCAGCCAGTTGTTGCGGCTGGTGTCGGCGGTCTCGTAGCGGCGGCGCCCGAAGATGTGCGAGATCGAGTTCACCGAGTAGGTGGCGTGCCAGAGCAGGGTCGTCGAGACGGCGAAGCCCCAGACCAGCCCGGCGAAGCCGCCGATCGCGTAACACAGCACGGCCAGGGTGAGCGGCGGCACCCAGTGGTTCTTGTTCAGCCAGACGAGCTCCGGGTAGGCCGCGAAGTCCCGCATGGCCTCGGCCGGGGTGCCCTCCCACTTCGAGTCGAAGATCCAACCCTGGTGGGCATAGTAGAAGCCCTCGCGCGGCGAATGCGGATCGCCCGGGGCATCGGCGTAGCGGTGATGGCGGCGATGCGTGCCGGCCCACCAGAGGGGGCCCTTCTGCGTGGCCGAGCAGGCCAGCCAGGCCATCACGAACTGGAAGACGCGGCTGGTCTTGTAGCTCTTGTGCGCGAAGTAGCGGTGGTAGCCGCCGGTGATGCCGAACACGCGGATCGCGTAGGTCGCGACGCCGAGCAGGACGGCCTCGAGCGGGGCGCCCACGACGAAGACGAGCAGGGCCGCCGCGTGGATGCCCCAGTAGACCGTCCGCGAGACGTAGTCGGTGTGGGTGAGCCAGCCGTCCTTCTCGTTGAATTCCTGGCGTTCGCTCTTCGGGGCCGGCTGCGTGAGTGCGTTCGACATGGATCCTCCAGCGGGGGGCCTGCGCGAAGCGGAGCCTACGAGAACTTCGGAGCGACCCCCCTGTCCCACGCGTGAAACTTCCGTAAAAGCCTACGGGGACCAGGGGGTTTGTAAGGATTGTGTAAAGCTGGCACTGCGCCGCGTCATGGCCGACACTGCGCCGCCCGGAGGCAGCGTGGCGGCAGCCGAGATCGAGCGCGGCGGAGAGCTCCACGAGGCCGAGCGCCTCGCCTGGCAGGAGCGAGGCTTCTTCTTCCGGGAGGCCGCCTTCGGGCCGGCCGAGCTCGACGCGCTGCGCGAGGCCGCGGAGGGAGTCGTCACCGCCGCCGAGGCGGCGCTGCCCGCGAGCCCCGAACGCTACGAGATCGACGGGAACGCCTACGTGGAGGTCGAGGTGGCCTCGAAGGCCGCCACCGTCCAGCTCGAGCACCGCCCCGGCTCACGCACCGTGCGCGTGATCGAGCCCTTCCACGGCCTCGACCCCTGCTTCGAGCGGCTCGTCGACGACGAGCGCATCGTGGCGCCGATGCGCGGGCTGATCGGGAGCGGCCGGGTCGCCCTGTTCACGGACAAGCTCAACCTGAAGCGCCCGCGCGAGGGCTCGGGCTTCGACTGGCACCAGGACTCGCCGTACTGGGCGCACTTCTGCACCCACCTCGATCGGCTGCCCAACGTGATGCTCACGCTCGACGACGCCGACCGCGCCAACGGCTGCTTCCGCCTGATCGCCGGCAGCCACCGGCGGGGCATGTTGGCCGGCCGAGCCGGGGAGGGCGTGCTCGGTCCGCTCTTCACCCGCCCCGACCAGTTCGACGAGCGCGACGCCGTCCTCGCCGAGCTCCCGGCCGGCAGCCTCGTCTTCTTCAGCCCGCACAGCGTGCACGGCTCCGCCCCCAACCGCTCGAGCCGCCTGCGCCGCGCTCTCGTCCTCACCTACCAGCCGGCCGACCACCGCATGTTCAAGGTCGACCGCGTGCGGAACGCCGGCTAGATCCCGGCCGCCGCCCGCTCGAACGCCGACCGGAGCTCGTCGTACTCGCGGGTCACCGGGTACTGCGGGAACTCCGCCACCACGTTGTCGGGCGGCCGGAACAGGATCCCGGCGTGGGCCGCGCCGAGCATCGCCGTGTCGTTGTACGAGTCGCCCGCCGCGATCGTCTGGAAGTGGAGGCCCCGCAGCGCCTCCACGGCATGCCGCTTTCCGTCGGGCTGGCGCAGTCGGTAGCCCGCCACGCGATCGCCCTCGATCACGAGGTCGTGACAGAAGAGCGTCGGGTGGCCGAGCTGGCGCATGAGCGGCGCCGCGAACTGATAGAACGTGTCCGACAGGATCACGACCTGGTGGCGCTCGCGCAGCCAGTCGAGGAACTCCCGAGCGCCCGGCATCGGGCCCATGCCCCCGATCACGTCCTGGATCTGGCCGATGCCGATGCCGTGCTTCTCGAGGATCGCGAGGCGGTAGTGCATCAGCTTGTCGTAGTCGGGCTCGTCCCGCGTGGTCCGGCGCAGCGCCTCGATGCCGGTGCGCTCGGCGACGTTGATCCAGATCTCGGGGACCAGCACCCCTTCGAGGTCGAGACAGGCGACGATCACGAGCGAGCTCCTCCCGGTGGCGCGCATCATACCCCGCACGCGCTGGCCTGCTGCGGGCAGGAGCGCTACATCCCGACGGTTCTTGGGGGGACGGAGCATGCCGCTCTGGGAGGCGGCCCTGCTCGGGCTGGTGCAGGGGCTGACCGAGTTCCTGCCCGTCTCGAGCGACGGCCATCTCGTGATCGCGCAGACCCTGCTCGGAGACAACCCCGAGGGCCTGCTCTTCGAGATCGCGGTGCACGTGGGCACCCTGCTGGCGATCCTCGTCTTCTACCGGATGAAGGTCCTGGAGCTGATCCGCGGCGTGCTCGGGCAGGACGCGGGCTCCTTCCGCTACGTCGGGAAGCTCGCGCTGGCAACCCTGCCGGCCGTCGGCGTCGGCCTGTTCCTGCGCGACACGGTCGAAGAGAGCTTCGACGCGCCCTGGACGGCGGGCGTCGGTCTGCTGATCACCGGCAGCTTCCTCGCGACCACGCGCTTCACGCAGGGCCGCGCCCACGCGCTCGAGCCGGGCTGGACGCAGGCGTTCTGGATCGGCTGCGCCCAGGCGCTCGCAATCGGCCCCGGCGTCTCGCGCAGCGGCACGACGCTCGCGGTGGCTCTCGCCTTCGGCGTGGCGCCGCTCGCGGCCGCCGAGTTCTCGTTCCTGATGGGCATCATCGCCATCACCGGCGCCGCGGTGCTGATGCTCCCCGACGCGCTCGGGGCGTCCGCCGAGACGTTGCGGCCGCTCTGGGTGGGCGCGGGTGTCGCGGCCGTGAGCGGCCTCGCGGCCCTCGCGCTGCTGGTGCAGCTGCTGCGCAGGCGCCGCTTCCACTGGTTCGCGGGCTACACCTGGGCCGCGGGCCTCGCCTTTCTCGCCTACCTCGCCCTGCGCTGAGCGCGCCCCGGTCAGGGCTCGGCGATCAGGTGGCTCACCGCGCGGGGCGGTACGTAGCTCGACGGGCCGAGCAGGATCAGGAAGCGGTCCCGCCAGGACCGATTGAGCGCGAACTCCTGGAGCATCTCGAGGTGCCCCGCGAGTGCGAGGCGCAGCGGGGTGAAGCGCACGGGGGGACGACCCGTCAGCCCCATCGCGGGCTTCGGCAGCGGGGGGTCGACGAAGGTGCCGAACACGCGGTCCCAGAGCATGAATGGACCACCGCCGATGTTGACGAGACGGTGCTCGCTCGCGCTCGAGTGGTGCACCTGGTGCCAGGCGCCGTGGCCCAGGAAGTGGAACCAGAAGCGCCGCACCGGGCCACCCAGCGTCCAGCGGTAGACGGCCTCCGTGTGGTTGAAGACCTCGGTCGCGGTGTGGCTCAAGACCACCCACAGCATCGACTCGAGCAGCATCGGCTCTGCCGCGAACAACTTGGTCGTGGTTCCGATCAGGAGCGCCTGCGGGATCGTGTTCGCGAGGAAGGCCAGCGGGTTGGACGCCGGCAGCGACGCAGGCTGTACCAGGTGGATCATGCTGTGGTGGGCGCGGTGGGAGAGCAGCCACAGCGGCCGCCAGCTGTGCTGGAGCCGGTGCCAACCGTAGTAGCCGAGACCGGCGGGGATCATCGCGAGCACCAGCGGCCACGGATACGGGATGGTGACGAGCGTCGGGACCGAGCGCTCGATGGCGGCGCCGACCGCCGCCCCGACCGACGCGATCCAGCCCGCGCCGGCCTCGTAGCCGACGCCGAACAACGTCGCGCCGAGTCCGATGGCGCCCATCACGGCCAGCGGCAGATACACGAAGACCACGTTGGTCAGCATCATGGTCGTCAGGTAGCCGAGGGGCAGCCGTTCGCCGGTGACCTTCTCGTGGCGCAGCGTTCCGAAGAACGTGACGCCGAAGCGCACGCCCACGGCGATCGCGAGCAGCGGCAGGTAGAGGGCGGCGAAGTGCTCCCGGATCCAGGGGGTGCCGTCCGGAAGCGCGCCGCTCCGGAAGTAGGCCTCGACGCTGGCCGGAATCGCGGCATCGGGGCTGCCGAAGAGCGTGACCCAGGTGGCGGCCACGCAGAAGCCGAAGAATCCGACACCGAGAAGGACGCGCACGAGCGCCGAGCGCGGCTCCCACGCGGGCGGCGCCCAGTCGAGGAACGCGCGGATCCATCTGGCCGCCCTGCGCGTGGTCTCGTGCGTCGGCGGTGCGCTTCGTTGCACGTCCATCTCGCACCCCCGAGATTGGCCCCGAACGGGCCACCGCGCTAGACGATCCGCATGGAGCGCGGGAGCCTCCGGCGTCGGGGCCCCCCCTGAGAGGCCGCCGTCTCGCCCTGCGTGTCGTCCTGGGCGGGCTTCTGGCCCTGCTGGGCGCGGTCGGCCTCGCCGCCATCGCGTGGCTCGCGACCGGCCCACCCGCGCCCGACGACACGCTGCGGGTGTTCGTGGCGCGGAAGATCCTGACGCTCGAGCCCGATGCGCCCGAGGCCCGTGCCGTCGCGGTCGAGTCCGGGCGCATCGTGGCGGTCGGCAGCGAGCGCGCCGTCCAGGAGGCGCTCGGGGATCGGCCGTTCGAGCGCGACGAGACCTTCCGGGACCACGTGCTCGTGCCCGGCTTCGTCGACCCGCACGTCCATCCCACGCTCGCGGCGACGATCCTCCCGATCGAGATCGTTTCGGCCATGGCGTGGACGACGCCGCGCGGTCGAAGCCGCCCCGTGCGCGGGCGCGAGGCGTTCCTGGCGCGCCTGCGCGAGCTCGAGGCGGAGCTCGCGGACGGAGCCTGGCTGTCGGTCTGGGGCTATCACGAGCCCTATCACGGCGTGCTCGGGCGGCAGGAGCTCGACGGCGTCTCGGCCTCGCGCCCCATCTTCGTCTGGCAGCGGTCCGTGCACGAGATGTTCTTCAACACCCGGGCGCTCGAGGCGCTCGGCATGGCGAAGGCGGCCTGGGACGCGCACCCGCAGGCCGACTGGGAGCGCGGGCATCTGTGGGAGCGCGGCGCGCTCGCGCTCGGGGCGCCGATGCTGCGGATCCTCGCCAGCCCGGGGCGCTATCGGCAAGGCCTCGCGATGATGAGCGAGGTCCTGCACCGGGGCGGCATCACGACGGTGGGGGAGCAGGGCTTTCCCCAGGTCAGTGCGCCGGCGGAGCTCGCGCTGCTCGCGTGGGAGATGCACGACCCCGCGACGCCCTACCGCTTCGTGCTGGTGCCGAACGCGATGCACGCATTCCGGCGCGAAGGCGATGGCGAGGCCGCCGAGCGCAGCGCGGCCGGGCTGCTGCGCTTCGGCCACGAGCGCATCCGGATCCCACGTCACGCGAAGTACTACGCCGACGGCGCCATCTTCAGTCAGCTCATGCAGATGACGGAGCCCTACGCGGATGGACACGCTGGCGAGTGGCTGATGACGCCCGACGAGCAGTGGTCGGTGCTCTCGGCCTTCGGAAGGCGCGGCTGGAACCTCCACGTGCACGTGAACGGGGACGCCGGCCTCGACGTCGTGCTGGATCAGCTCGAGCGCCTGCGCCGCGAGGCGGACGTGCCGCGCACGCGGGTGGTCCTCGAGCACTACGGCTACGCGCGGCGGGACCAGCATGCGCGCGTGGCCGCGCTCGACGCGGCGGTGTCGAACAACGCCTACTACCTGCACGAGCTGGCGCCGATCTACGCCCGCCACGGGCTCGGCCCGGAGCGGGCTGCCGACATCTCCCCGCTCGGCGGGCTCGCGCGCGCCGGCGTTCCGATCTCGTTCCACTCGGACTTCCCGATGGCCCCGGCGGAGCCGCTGACGGCCATGTGGGTCGCGGTGAATCGCATCGCGAGCGACGGCGCGGTGTGGGGTGCTGACCAGACGCTCGGCGTCGAGCTCGCGCTCCGCGCCGTGACGCTGGAAGCGGCGCGCAGCCTCGGCCTGGAGGGCGAGATCGGGTCGATCCGTCCGGGCAAGCGCGCGGACTTCACGGTGCTCGGTGCCGACCCGCACGAGGTCGCGCCCGGGTCGATCCGCGACATCCCGATCTGGGGCACCGTGCTCGACGGGCGACTGCAGCCGCTGCGCTGAGCTCGCGCTGCGCTCCGCGGGGAGGTCGCTGGCCTGGGGCAGTTCACGGCGGACGGGACGATCGGGTGAGGCATTCGGCCCCGTCGTCTCGCCGGGAACGGCTCCGCAAGGCGCATCGGCCCGGTACGCGCCTTGCTTCTGTCGAGGGCCGGAGGCCCCGCCCTGGACGGCACCGTACACCCCGACTTCCTCCCCGTCGCCGATCGGCTGCGCGAGCAGCTGCGCTCCTCGTCGGGCGGGGCCGCGGTGTGCGTGTACCACCGCGGCGAGCCCGTCGTCGACCTGTGGGGTGGGGTGCGCAGCCGCGACGGGCGCGCCTGGGCACGCGACACCATGGCGCCGAGCTTCTCCACGACCAAGGGGGTGGCGTCCACGCTGGTGCACATCCTGGTGGACCGCGACGTGCTCGACTACGAGGACCGCGTCGCGAAGCACTGGCCAGAGTTCGCACGGAACGGCAAGGCGGACATCACGCTGCGTCAGGTGCTCGCCCATCAATCGGGCCTCTACCACATCCGCCAGATGATCGATCACGCCGACCGCATGCTGGACTGGGAATACATGGTCCGCGCGATCGAGGAGGCGGAGCCGGTGCACCCGCCCGGCGAGCGCACGGGGTACCACGGCCTGACCTTCGGCTTCCTGGTCGGCGAGATCCTCCAACGCGTGACGGGCCGCAGCTTCGCCACGCTGGTGGAGGAGGAGCTGGTCCAGCCCCTCGCTCTGGACGGCATGTTCGTCGGCGCGCCCGCGGCGGCCCTGCCGCGCGCCGCCGACCTGATCGAGGACAAGCCGGGGGAGTGGAACCCGCAGCGCTGGCTCGGCCATCCGCGCGTGCGAAGCGGCCTGCGCGGGGTCGGCCCGGCGCTCGCTTGCTCGGCTCGCGCGCTCGGGCTCCGGATCGACCTCGAGAGCCTGCTGGATGCCCTGGCGCCGCGCGGCATCGGCGCCTTCGACTTCGGCGCGGACCGCACGCTGCGCGTCTCGATCCCGGCAGCGAATGGCCTGTTCACGGCACGCTCGCTGGCGCGCATGTACGCCGCGCTCGCCGGCGGCGGGACGCTCGACGGGGTGCGGTTGCTCTCGGAGATGACCCTGGCGCGCGCTACCGAGCCACAGATCGAGGCGCCGGAACGTGCCGTCATCCCGATCGACATGCGCTGGCGCCTCGGCTACCACGCGGTCTTCACGACGCGTGGCGTGCCCTACCGGGGCTTCGGCCACTTCGGCTTCGGCGGCTCGGGGGGCTGGGCCGACCCGAGCCGGGACCTGGCCGTGGCGATGATCGTGAACAGCGGCATCGGCACGCCCTTCGGCGACCTGCGCATCGCGCGGATCAGCGGTGCGGCGCTCCAGGCGGCGAACCGCCGCGCGCGCGTGGCGCGACGGAGGCCCCGGGCCGAAGGTCGCCGAAGCGCCGGCGGACTGAAGGACGTGGGCGAAGCCACGGGCTGAAGGGCCCGTCGCGGCGAAGAAAGCCGCTACTGTCGCGCCGTGGACGCACGCGGCGGCCTCGCAGCAGCCACCCTGGCGACGGGGCTCGGGATCCTGGGCGCGACGGCGTGCGGTGACGCGCGGCCGGCAGAGCCCCGCAACGTCCTGCTGATCGTGATCGACACGCTGCGACCCGATCGGCTGTCGCATCGCGGGCATCCCGCCGAGACCTCGCCGAACCTCGATGCGCTCGCGGCCGAGAGCTGGGTGTTCGAGGACGCCCAGTCGCCGTCGCCCTGGACCGCGCCCGCCCTGTTGTCGCTGATGACCTCCCTCTACCCGGAGGCCCACGGCGTGGTCGACTTCCCGAATCCCGGCCGCATGCCCGAGGACGTCACCACGCTCGCCGAGATCCTTCGGGCGGCCGGCTACCGCACGGCGGCCTTCACCGAGGGCGGCTACGCGAAGGGGGAGTTCGGGCTCGCGCAGGGCTTCGAGGAATTCCCGGCGAATCCCGGCGACGACGAGGGCCATGGCTCGAACCTCCTCTACCCGAGCCGGATCGCCGCGAACGTGGACCGCGCACTCGCCTGGCTCGACGAGCGGGACGACGAACCCTTCCTCCTCTTCTTCCACACGTACGAGACGCACTTCCCCTACCGGGCCCCGCCCGAGAGCCTCGAGCGCTTCCGTCGCGGGCAGGGCCCGGAAGCCGAACCGGCGGCGCTCGAGGCCATCGCCGAGCGCTGGAACCGGCGCCAGCCGCTCTCCGCCGAGGCGTGGGACCGCCTCCTCGTTCACCACCTGCACTGCCAGCTGCTCGAGCTGCCGCCGGTGCGCGAGCGGGCGCGGCTCAGGGACCGGGTGCGCAAGCGCCTCCGGGACTTCGAAGCGGGCCGGGTCGAGCTCACGGACGGAACGCTCGAGCGCATCGGGACGCTCTACGACGCCGAGATCCACTTCATGGACCAGCAGCTCGGCCGGCTGCTCGCCGGCCTCGAGAGCGCGGGCTTCGCGTCCGACACGGTGGTGGTCGTCGTGAGCGACCACGGCGAGGGGCTCGGCCAGCATCGCCGGATCCAACACGGCACGAACCTGCATGACGAGCTCACCCGCGCCCTGCTGCTGCTCCGCATCCCGGGGAGGCCCCCCCGCCGCGTGACCCCCCTCGCGCGGACCATCGAC
>JBFIYM010000104.1:0-15435 GCA_041605395.1 Myxococcota bacterium
CCATCGCGGCGCTGCTGCTCGAGCTCGGGGCCACGCCGACCGAGGCGCGCGACGCACTCACCGGCACCGCCCTCGACATCGAGGCGCCCGGCCCCGACCGCGACTCGGGCGCCGGCATCCTCGAGGCGCTCGCGGCCGCGGCGGACGTCGCCCCCGCGGCCTGCGAGAACGGCCTCGACGACGACGCCGACGGGCTCAGCGACGGCGCCGACCCGGGCTGCGACGATGCCAGCGACGACTCGGAGCGCTCGGCGGCGCTTCCCTGCGACGACGGCGCCGACAACGACTCGGACGGCTTCATCGACCACTCGCCGACGCCCGGTGTCGGGGACCCCGGCTGCCAGAGCCCGAGCAGCGCGCGCGAGAATCCGCAGTGCCAGGACGGGCTCAACAACGATCCGGGCCAGGACACGTTGATCGATTTCGACGGCGGCGCTTCCGCCGGCCTCCCGCTCGAGCAGCAGACCGGTCCGGACCCGCAGTGCGTCGACAAGCCCTGGCTCGATCGGGAAGCGGTCCCGCCGAGTGGCGGCTGCGGGATCGGGCCCGAGCTGCTGCTCCTCGGGCTCGCCCTCCGCCGGCTCCGGGGCAGGGCGCCGTAGCGCCAGGCCCCGAGCGCGCCCCTGTGTCGAGCCGCACTCCGGGGTAACGTCGAGCCTTCTCTCTGGGAGCCGCCGACTGCCGTGAATGCTGCCTTTGGCGATGGGTCGCGACGCTACGAGCTCGCGATCTTCGGCGTCTGCTTCGCCGCGCTGCTGCTGGAGATCAGCTACACGCGCGTCGTCTCCTTCAAGCTCTTCTACTACTTCACCTACCTGGTGATCGGCTTCGCCCTGCTCGGGATCGGCTCCGGCGGGGTGCTGATCGCGATCTCGCGACGTCTCGCGAGGGTGCCTCTGGAGCGGCTCCTCGGGATCGGCTCGTTCGTCGCATCGCTCGCGATCGCGCTGGGCTACCTCGTCGTCGCCGGGCTCCCGACCGACACAAGGCGTCTCGACGACGCGCCCGGGGTGGAGATCGCGAAGCTCGGGCTGCTGTGCCTGGCGCTCTTCACGAGCTTCCTTCCGATCGGGATCATGATCTCGGCGCTGCTCAGTCGGAATCCGACCCGCATCGCACGGCTGTACTTCGCGGACCTCGCCGGTGCCGCGGCAGCTTGCGCGGTGGCGGTTCCTCTCCTCCGCGCCCTCACGCCGCCCGGCTGCATCCTGCTGGCCGCGCTTCTCCTGGCCGCACTCGCCGCCCACTTCGCGAGGCCTGCGTCGAGAGCGCTCTTCGGCGCCAGCCTGGCCCTCGCCGCCATACTCGCGGCGGGGGTCGCGATGCCGGGCGGCATTCCCGACCCGCTGCCGGACGCCACCAAGCGGTTCACCCGGATCCAACCCAGCACCGAGCCCATCTTCAGCGCGTGGGATCCGGTGTTCCGCATCGACGTGACCCAGCACTCCGAGGATCTACTGCTGCTGCATCACGACGGCATGCTGGGCTCGACGCTTCACCGCTTCGACGGGGATCCCGGCTCGCTGACCCGCTTCGACAGCGACGCCCGCTCCTACGCGTTCCGGGTCACGGAACGGCCGATCGAGGACGTCCTCATCGTGGGCGCCGCCGGCGGGCACGAGATCCTCGCCTCGCTCTTCTTCGACGCGAAGAGGGTGACGGCGCTCGAGCTCAACTCCACCACCGTCTCCCTGCAGACCCGGCACTTCAGGGACTTCGGCGGCAACCTCGCCGCCCATCCAGGCGTCCGGCTGGTGAACGCAGAGGCGCGCTCCCATCTCGCGCGCGAGGGGGGCCTCTACGACCTCATCTACTTCGTCGCGCCAGACAGCTACTCGGCGCAGAACGCGGTGAGCGCCGGCGCCTTCGTGCTGTCCGAGAGCTACCTCTACACGACCGAGATGATCGAAGAGAGCCTCGCGCACCTCAGGGAGGACGGCGTCATCGCGATGCAGTTCGGTGAGTTCGACTACGAGCGCAAGCCGAACCGCACGGCGCGCTACGTGGCGACGGCACGCCATGCCCTGGAGCGCATGGGCGTCGAGCACGCCGATCGCCACATCCTCGTGGCCACGAGCCCCGCCTTCATCACGCTGTCGACGATCCTCGTGAAGCGAAGCCCCGTGACGAGCGCCGAGGAGGCGCGCTTCCTCGCCAACACCCGCCGGGTCGATGGTGCCGTTCCGCGGCACGTGCCCGGGCGTACGATCGACGACGGCCCCGTGAACGAGATCCTGCGGCTCCCGAGCGAGGCGCTCCCGGCGTGGTACGCGAGCCAGCCCTACGACCTGTCCCCCGTCACCGACGACTCGCCCTTCTTCTGGCACTTCGCCCGCTTCCGGACGGCCTTCCGGACCGTATTCGAGCCTCCGCCCGCGTTCGACCACGAGGACGCGGTGGGAGAGCGCCTGCTGCTGATTCTCCTCGGGCTCTCGGCGCTGTTCGCCGGGGTGTTCCTGCTGCTGCCGTTCGTGGCGATCCGTGACACCTGGGCGGCGCTGCCGCACCGCGCCCGTTCCTTCGGCCTGTTCGCGGCCATCGGCTGTGGCTTCATGCTCTTCGAGATCGCGCTGATCCAGAAGCTCGTCCTGTTCCTGGGCTACCCGACCTACTCGCTCACCGTCACCTTGATGTCTCTGTTGGTGTTCACCGGGCTCGGCAGTCTCGCGAGCGGGCGGCTGCGGGAGCGCGGAGGCCGGACGATCGCTGGGCTGTTCGGCGCAATCGTGGTGCTCACGTTCTTCTACCAGCTCGGCCTGGGCGCCGTGACCGGCGCGATGCTGGGCGCCCCGCTGCTGGTGCGTGCGATCGTCGCGGTCGCGGTGATGGCGCCGCTCGGCCTCGTGCTCGGCGTCTACATGCCGCTCGGCCTCTCGGCGCTGGCCTCGAGCCCGGCGCACGCCGAGGCCTACGTCGCCTGGGGCTGGGCCGTGAACGGCTTCTTCTCGGTGATCGGCTCCGTGCTGACGACGATCCTCTCGATGACGATCGGCTTTCGGGCCGTCCTGCTGCTCGGGCTGGCCGCCTATGCGATCGCGAGCTGGATGCTGCACGGCCTGCTCGCCCGGGCCGGTCCGGTGCCGGGCGTCGCGCGCTAGGCTGCGCGGACAGAGCCGCGAAGGAGGCGTTCCCCATGTCCCTGCTCGGTGAGAAGTGTGCGCGCTGCGGCAAGAAGCGGACGCGCCAGGAGTTCGCGGGGGTCCCCACCTGCGAGGCGTGCCACGAGCTGCTCGAGAAGCGGCTCGAGGCCGCTCAGGAGGAGCCGCGGGCCTGTCCGATCGACGGCGACGCGATGAAGAAGGAGGTGGTCTCGAACGTGATCATCGACCGCTGCCCGCGCTGCAAGGGCGTCTGGCTCGATGGGGGCGAGCTCGACCTGCTGCGCGGGGCCATCGAGGCGGGCGTCACGGATGCGGTGCTGCGGGGGGTGCTGTTCCACCCGCTGTGACGACGGGGGAAGGGACCAGGCCGCGCGCGACGAGCTCGCGCGCCAGGGCCCGGGCGATGATCTCGTAGCCCGCCGCATTCGGGTGGCTCGAGCCGATGTTCCCGCCGATCGCGATCTCCGTCTCCCGCCCGACGTAGGGCAGGAAGTCCTCCGCCAGGTCGATCAGCGTGAGGCCGGCCGCTTCGACGGCCTCGGCGATCTTCGGCTGGATGCGGTGGTGGCAGTACTCCTCGTAGCGCCGGAGGTCGCGCAGGTCCGGGAACAGGGCGACGGCCACCGGCACGCCCTGGCTGCGCGCCGTCTCACCGATCGAGCCGTAGGCCTTCTTCATGCGACGGAAGCCGCGGTATTCGTCGGTGTAGAGCTGGGTCCAGTCGTCCTTGGCGCGCGGGAACCAGCGCTGGATGTCGTCGACGTCTTTCTTCTTGGCACGCCGCAGGTAGTCGTTGCGGCGGCGCTCCCGCTTCCGCTCGGCGCGCCAGTCGCTGTAGACGTGGTGGACGTAGAGGTGACGCCGCGGGAACATGTAGGCCTGGTAGACCAGCGGGTGGAGGTCGTGGAGCCGCTTGTGCCGGTCGTAGCGCCCCCGCTTGTCGTTCACGTCGTTCACGGGATAGGTGCCCACCACGACGAGGTCGTGCTCGAACTTCGTGAGGTCCCGCTCGTAGTAGCGCGCCTCGTTGGTCGTCTCGTAGCCGGAGACGCCCGTGTTCAGGACCTCGACCGGCCCGATCTGCTCCGACAGCATCGCCTCCAGGCGCTTGGGCCAGGTCTCGGGGGCGTGTACGCCGAGCCCGGCGGTCCAGGAGTCGCCCAGCGCGATGATGCGGAAGGTGCCGGGCGGCTTCGCGAGGCTGAACTCCCGGTCGCGTAGGCCCTGGGAGCTCACCTGGACGGGGACGCCGTAGTGCCGCTCCCCGCGGAAGCCGGGCTTCATGCGGTTCCCGACCTCGAAGTCCACCTCGTAGAGGCCGAGCTCGGGCTCGAACTCCATGCTCGCGCGGAGCACGATCTCCACGAGCCCCAGGCACACGATCAGCGAGCCCAGAAGCAAGAGCAGTCGTCCCAGGATGGCCTTCACCCAGCCCATAACGTCCCCCACCCTCGCACGCGGTTGGCGGCGACACGATAGCAACGCGAGCTAACGGCTCGACGTCGTCCGGGCGTGTCTGCGATCCCACAGCCAGATCGCGCCGAACACCCCGATCAGCACGGCCGGGAGCGCCGCCAGCGATCGGAAGGAGACGGCGGCGGCCTCGCTGAGGACGGCTTCGCGCGCCGGGCCGGCGAGCGCTGCGAAGGCGGCCTCGCCCCCGGCCGCCGCGAGCTTGGTCTCGTCGAAGATTGCGCCCAGCCCGGGCAACACGAACTGGATGGCGAGCGCGCCCGCCACGCCCATCAGCCCGATGAACAGCTCGCCGCCGCGCGGATAGCGCTCGGCCACGTTGGCCAGCATGGTCGGCCACAGGAAGCAGACGCCGAGGCCCCAGATCGTCGCGGCTGCGAGGCCCGTGAGCGGCGAGTCCGCGGCGGCGAGGGCGAGCAGGCCGATGGAGGCGAGCAGCGACCCGCCCCACAGGATGCCCACGTTCGAGATCCGGTGCGCGATCGGGCCCGCAAAGTGGCGCAGCACGAACATCATCCCCGACACGTAGATGAGCAGCCAGATGCCGCGCATCCCGACGGTGCGCGTGAGCGTGAGATCGATCCACTGCCCGGGCGCCAGCTCCGAGGCGGCGGTCAGGAACATGCAGGCGAACCAGACCAGGAACATCGGCCGACGCCGGATCTCGCCGAACATCTCCCGCCAGGGGACGCCGGAAGCCGCACGCTCGGTTCGCGGAAAGCGGACGCCCGCACACAGCGCGACCGACACCAGCGCGGGCAGGATCACGGCGGCGAACTGCGCGCGCCAGCCAATGCCGAGGGCGCTCGCGCCGACCCCGATCAGGCCGCCCACGATCAGCCCGGCGGGCCACCAGGCGTGCAGGATGTTGAGCCGATTGGTCTTGTCCTCGGGGTAGAGTGCGGCCGTGAGCGGATTGATCGAGCACTCCATGAAGCCCCAGCCGAGCCCCGAGAGCAAAAAGCCCGCGCGCAGCAGCCCGTAGACGTCTGCGCCCGAGGCCAGCGACGAGGCCGCCACCGAGAGCCCGGTGCCCCCGGCGAAGCACAGGCCCGCCGCCGCGAGCATGCGGCCCATGCCGAAGCGGTCGAGGACGACGCTGCCGAGCCCGAGCGTGATGGCGAAGCCGAGGAACGCCGTCCCCTGCAAGGTGCCGGCCATCATCCCGGAATGGATGGCATCGAGCTTCGAGAGGATGTCGACCTCGATCTCGCCGATGATGGCGGCGCGCAGCGAGAACGAGAGGCCGGCGGTGAAGAGCGCCAGCGTGCTGATCACGAAGATGCGGCGTGCCGGGTAGGCCTCGCTCGGATTCATCGCGCGCGCACCATGGCACTCATCGCGCGCGCAGCATACCGCGGGCCCTTGCGCCCGCCCGGGGCGGGGGGGAAGCTGGCAGCTGGCCTCGGGGGAGGGGAGAGATGCCGCGAATCGCACTGGGGATCGTCGTGTCGATGGGCGTCGCGCTGGCCGCGAGCGCCCAGGAGGGCGCGGGCGACGACACCTGTGCCAGCCAGGTGCGCCTGCGCGGCCCGATCTGGGACACGACCGAGCACCGGCTCGAGGAGGGCCTCGGCCCCGTCCTCGACGAGGTGGCGCGGGTCTACCGGGAGCGCTGTCTCGGCTACCTCCTCGTGATCGAGTCGCACGCCTATACCCTCGCCACCCCCGAGCTCAACGAGCGGATGTCCGAGCTGCGCGCGGCCATCGTGCGCCACGAGCTCGCGAAGCGCGGCGTCCCGCTCTCCGAGATGAGCCTGGCGCCGATCGGCGACCGGCGGCCGATGTTCCCGGGCAGCGGCCGCGATTGGGCCGACCGCAACCGACGCATCAGCTTCCGCGTGGCGAACTGAGCGACCCGGGGTGCGCGAGGAGCCCCTCCTCACCTTCCCGAACGCGCTCTCGGCGCTGCGCCTGGTGTTGGCGCCGGTCCTGCTGTGGCTGGCCTGGAGCGGGCAGCCGAACGCCTTCCTGGTGACCCTCGCCATCTCGCTGCTCTCGGATCTCGTGGACGGCTGGGTCGCGCGCCACTTCGACCAGGCCACGGCGCTCGGGACGCTCCTCGACAGCTGGGGCGACCTCTTCACGTTCATGACCGTCCCGATCTGCGCGTGGTGGCTGTGGCCCGAGCTGATCCGCCGCGAGGGCGTCTACGCGGCGGCGCTGGTGGCCGCCTACGTCTTCCCGATCACGCTCGGCTACCTGAAGTACGGGCGACTCACCGCCTACCACACCTACGGCGCGAAGCTCTCCGCGGTCGTGGTCGGCAGCAGTGCGCTGGTCCTGTTCCTGGGCGGCCCGCCCGAGCCCTTCCGCGTGGCCGTCGCGATCCTGGTGCTGGCGGAGCTCGAGGAGATCGCGATCACGACGATCCTGCCCGAGTGGCACGCCAACGTGCCCTCGATCCTCCACGCGCGTCGGCTGTTGCGCTCAGGAAGCGGCGGCGAGGGCGTCCCGTAGCGAGCGTTTCAGGATCTTCCCGGCCGGGTTGCGCGGCAGCTGCTCGTCGTGGAACGCGAAGCGGCTCGGGATCTTGAAGGGCGCCAGCTGATCGGCCAGGAACGCGCGGAGCGTCTCGGCGTCGAGCTTCCTTCCGGGCTTTGGCACGATCGCCGCGGCCACCTCCTCGCCGAGCCGCTCGTGCGGGACCCCGAAGACGGCCGCCTCGTAGACGTCCGGGTGCTCATAGAGGGCGGCTTCCACCTCGGCGCAGTACACGTTCTCGCCGGCCCGGAGCACCATGTCCTTGGCGCGGTCCTGGACGTAGACGAAGCCCTCATCGTCGATGCGCCCGATGTCGCCCGTGCGCAGCCAGCCGTCCACGATCGTCTCGGCGGTGGCCTCGGGCTTGTTCCAGTAGCCGCGGATCAGGTTGGGGCCGCGGAACCAGAGCTCGCCCACCTCGTTGGGGCCGAGCACGCGCCCGGCCTCGTCGGTGACGCGCATCTCGACGGGGGGCACCGTGCGGCCGCAGCTCGTCGGCTTCCGCAGGTAGTCGTCGCCCGCGTTGCCCGGCCCATAGGCGTTCGTCTCGGTCATGCCGTAGCCGATGCCGGGGCGTGCCGCGCTGAAGCTCTTCTCGACCCGACGCACCAGCTCGGGCGGCGCGGGGGCGCCGCCCCCGCCCACCGAGGCGAGGCTCGAGGTGTCGCGCTTCGAGAAGTCGGGGCACTCGAGCAGGTCCCAGCTCTGGGTCGGCACGCCGACGAACTGCGTGACCCGCTCGCGCTCGATCAGCTCGAGCGCCCGAGACGGCTCCCACTTGTGCATCATCACCAGCTTGTAGCCGGCGGCGAAGCAGGAGAGCATGACGGGCACACAGCCCGTGACGTGGAAGAGCGGCACCACCAGGATGAAGCTCGTGGGCCAGGGGCTCGGCCCCGTCGTCTTCGCGCCGGGGCCGATCGCGGCGTTCACCATCGAGCGGCACGCGAAGGCCTGGAGCGCCGACAGCACCGCGCGATGCGTCGAGACGGCGCCCTTCGGGTGCCCGGTCGTCCCCGACGTGTAGAGAATGGTGGCATCCATGTCGGGCTCGAGCGCGACCGCCGGGAGCGCCGCGCCCGGCACCACGACGTCGTTCCAGGCCTCCGTGCGGGCCGGCAGCGAACCGGGCGTGCGCACCGCGATCACGCGCAGCGGCAGGTCCCCCAGCAGGGGCGCGATTCGCGCGAGGCGCTCCGCGTCGGCGATCACCAGCTTGGTTCCCGAGTCCCGGAGCGCGTAGTCGAGCTCGTCGGGGGTCCACCAGGCGTTGAGCGACACCGAGACCGCCCCGATCGACGTGATCGCTGCGAAGGAGACCACCCAGTCCGGGTAGTTCCGCATCGCGATCGCCACCCGGTCGCCGGGCGCCACGCCACGCTCGACCAGCGCCGCGCCGAGCGCGTCGACCCGCGCCATGGTGTCCGCAAAGCTCCAGCGCTCGTCCTCGTAGACGAGAAATGGGGCGTCGCCCCGGGCGCGGGCCGTGTCGAACAGCGCGCGCAGGGACGGCGGGCTGCTCTTGAAGACCCGCATGCGCTGGCCGCGCACCTCGGCCTCCACGATCTCGAAGGGCGACCCGGGTCCGGTCATCTTCTCGACGGCCTCGTTCCAGGTCATGGGCATGGCGCGGCTCCTCGATCTGGCGAACGGGTCATCGTACGCAGGGTCGAGCCGCGGGGCCAGACCATTTCGTCGCACACCCCTTCGGATGAGCTACTCGGCCACCTGGGGCTCGAGCGCGACGCGCTCTTCCTCGCAGCCGTAGGCGGTCGGCGTCACCTGGATCACGGTGTGGAGCGGCATCGGCAGGTACGGCGTCTCGGCGGGAGGGATCTGGAGGAAGTAGCCGTAGAGCGCGCGCAGCACGGCGCGATGCGCGATCACCAGCACTGGCGTGCGATAGCGCTCGAGCTCGATGATGACGCGATCGACGCGCTGCACGACGTCCTGGTAGGACTCGCCGCGCGGGTAGCGGTAGGTGTACTTGTCGCGCTTGCGCGCGGCGAAGTCGTCGGGCAACGCGGCCGCGATCTCCGCGTAGCTCATGCCGTCGCAGATCCCCGCGTGGATCTCGTCGAGCGCCTTCCATGGACCGGGCTCGATACCGAGCGCCGCCGCCGTCTCGAGCGTCCGGCGCAGGGTGCTGGTGAAGACGTCGAGGTCTCCGCTGGCCTGGAAGCGCTCGTGGACGTAGCGGGCGAGGTTCCCGGCGTAGGCGCGGCCTTGCGGCGAGAGCGGCGAGTCGCCCCCGATCTTGCCGAGCACGTTCCACTCGCTTTGGCCGTGCCGTGTGAGCCAGATCGGACGGCGCGTCACCTGGAGGTTGGTGAGGAAGGAGACGATGCGGCCCGGGATCCAGCCGTAGACCTCGTGGATCTCCACCTTGCGTCCGCGGTCGACGATCCGGAGCCAGGCGCCTTCGTCCTCTTCGAGCGCTTCGTAGACGGCTTCGTAGTGCGCGATGCGCGCCCGGAAGTCGCGCAGGGCGGTCCCTTCGTCCATGCCCGCGTAGTCGGGCGAGGAGAGCTTGGTCTCGCGCAGGTTGGCGTCGACCACCGCCGGGTCGCGGTTTACGATCTCGACGAAGAGGAGATCGCAGTCTCGCGCCGCGCTGCGCGCCGCGATCGCGCGGCGCCGCTCGCGGGTGGCGTTGGTGGCGTCGTAGATCGCGACGCGGCCGTCGCCTGAGAGCCAGGCCAGGGCGTCGTCGAGGGTGTGCTCGGCAAGCTGCTGGCGCAGCGCCGCGGCGTCCGGATTGCCGGGGTCGAAGAACTCGTGTTGCTGGCCGGGACCGAGCTCGCTGCGGCGGCGCTCCCCGACGTTGAAGACGCGCGTCGGATAGCCCAGCCAGGCGAGGTACCCGGCGAGCTTTCGCGCCGTGAAGGTCTTGCCGCGCGCCGGCAGACCCACCAGCGCGATCAGGTGCTTTCGGCCTCGGCGCGGTCGGCTCACGGGGTCGGAGCATAGAGGCATCGGGCCGAGGTGACGCTCCGCGGGTACGGGATACACTGCGCTCCCGCCCGATCACTCCAGCCTGGAGATCCCCCGTGCGAACCGTCTCCCTCGCTCTCGTGCTCCTTCTCGGTCTCGGCTGCGGAGCCACCCTCCAGCGCGAGGTGGAGAAGCCCCAGCGCCTCGGCTTCCTGTCGGGCGTCTACGAACGGCTCGAGCCCGGCGCCGACGGTGAGGTGGCGCTCCGCTACCTGAAGGACGGGGTCGACTGGAGCCGCTACGACCGCATCCTGCTCGACCCCGTGCAGTACTGGGACGACCCCGACGGCGACGTCGGGGCGGATGTCGAGCAGCTTCTCACCAGCTACCTGCACGCCAAGCTCCAGCAGAACCTCGAGCAGGGGAACTTCCCGCTCGCCCCGCTTCCCGGGCCCGGGGTCCTTCGCGTCCAGCTCGCGCTGCTCGACGCCAGTGCCGCGACGCCGATCCTGCGGACCGTCTCGCTGGTCGTGCCGACCGCTCTCGTCGTGAACGCCGCACAGCGGCTCGTGTCCAACCGCTACACCTTCTCCGGTCAGCTCCAGGTGGCCATGAAGGTGACGGACGCGCGAAGCGGCGAGCTGCTCGCGGCCGCGCTCGACCGGCGCTCCGGCGGCGCCAACGTCCGGCAGGCCGTCCAGTGGCAGTGGGGCGACGCCGAGGCGGCCATCGACTTCTGGGCGGAGCGCTTCACGGAGCGGCTGCGCGAGCTGCACGGTCGGATCGGAGCGCCGTAGCGCCCCGCTCAGGCCTCGCGGTAGAAGGCCCGCCGCGCGCGCACGGGATCGAGCAGCGTCAGGTCGCCCGACTCGAGCTCGTAGCCCTTCGGATGCGGCGGGCGGCCCTCCATGCCGAGCGCCTCCAGCACGGCGGGGTGCTGGTAGTAGCCCGCGTAGGTGTGGAAGACGAGCGCCGGCAGGAAGCCGGGGTCGCGCTCCGCTTGGGCGCGCAGGACCTCGTGCTGCTCGGGGGCCGCCAGCTCCGCGAAGCGGCCGCCGGCGCGTTTCCGGGCGGCCGCGTCGAGCGCCTCGAAGCCCGGGCGGAGGCTCGCGAGGGCGTCGCCCAGGCGCGTCGCCACGTAGCCGGCCAGCCCGAGCGCGCCGGCGGCCGGAAGCCCTCGCGCGGGGTCGGCCGGGATCAGGCAGTCGACCACCGCGGCGAGCGAGTCTTGCATCGGCTGGGTCACGGGTCGTTTCCCTCGCTCAGTCGAAGAGCTGCGTCAGGTTCTTCTTGATGCGGTCCCCGACGTAGAGCGCCAGGGCCTGGATCGTGTTGGTCGGGTTCACGGCGGCGGCCGTCACGAAGACGCTGCCGTCGACGACGAACAGGTTCCGGACGTCGTGGCAGCGCCCCCATTCGTTCACGACCGAGCGCTCCGGGTCCCGGCCCATGCGCGCCGTTCCCATCAGGTGCCAACCCGCCGGCTGGAGGGGAGCGTCCGCGAAGGTCTCGCGCGCGCCGGCGGCGCGGAGCACCTCGGCGCCGCGCGCCATGCCGTGGTCCAGCATGCGCCGACTGTTCTCCGAGAGGGTGTACTCGACCTTCGGGGCCGGGATGCCGTTGCCGTCGCGGAGCTCCGGGTCGAGCGTCACGCGGTTGTGCGGCTCGGGAAGATCCTCGCCGATCATCACCATGCCGGCGGTGCGGTCGAAGAGCTCCGCGTAGGCCGCGTGGTGGCCGGCGCCCCAGGGCACGCGGCCGTTCGACATGCCCCAGAGGGCGGTCGCGACGGGCGTCATGCCGCGCAGCATCTCGAAGGAGTAGCCGCGCACGAAGCCGCGGCTGGCGTCCGTCTCGTAGAACTCCTGGCTGATCATCAGGCAGCCGGTCGGGCCCTTGTAGCCCTCGAGCGGCTCGTCGAACAGCCCCGTCACCATGCCGTACGGGTGGAACATCAGGTTCCGCCCGACGAGGCCGCTCCGGTTCGCGAGGCCGTCGGGGAACTCCGGGCAGGCGGAGTGGAGGAGCAGGCGTGGTGTGCCGATGCCGTTGCACGCGAGGATCACGATCTCCGCCGAGATCCGGCGCTCGACACCCTCGGCGTCGAAGTAGACGACGCCGTCCGCGAGCCCGTTCGCCCCCAGCTCGATGCGGCTCACGCGGCAGCGTGTGCGCAGCTCGACGCCCTCGCGGATCGCGAGGGGCCAGTAGGTGACGTCGGCGCTGCCCTTCGCCCCCTGGGCACAGCCGGTGATGCAGGGGCCCAGGTTGATGCACGGCGCGCGGCCGCCGTGCTCCCGTGTCGCGATGGCGCTGTCCGACGGCCACCAGTGCCAGCCGAGCTCGTTGAAGCCGCGCGCGAGCGTCTCGCCGAGCCGACCGAGCGGCACGGGCGGCAGCGGCACGTCCTTCGGCGGGCCCGCCGGGTCGCCGGCGAGCCCGGCCACGCCCATGATGGCGTCGTTCTGCGCGTAGTAGGGCGCGAGCTCGGCGTAGCCGATCGGCCAGTCGTCGGCGACGCCGTCGAGCGAGCGCACGCGGAAATCGCCCGGGTGGAAGCGCGGGTAGTGCGCCGCGTAGAGGATGCTCGAGCCGCCGACGGCGTTGAAGTTCGAGACGTGGATCGGCGACGCCGCGTCGTTGATCGGATAGTCGGCGGGCAGGTTCCGTGAGTTCGGGCTGAGGCCGAAGTCGCCGAAGCGCCGCATCTCCCAGTCGAGGCGCGTGGTCGGATAGTCGGCCGGGTTCATCCAGTCGCCCTGCTCGAGACAGACGATGCGCATCCGCGTCTCGGCGAGCGACCAGGCCAGCGTCGCGCCTGCCGGCCCGGCTCCGACGATCACTACGTCGACGGCCTCGTCCGCCATGTCACCGGGCTCCTTCCCTGCTCGAGTCCGCCGGGCCGCTAGGATGCGGTCTTCTTCAGGCCCCCGCTACGGCGTGGTACCCTGCGCCTCCGCCATGACGATTCGTCCCTTCGAGCCCCGGACCATGCCGATCGGTGTTCTCACCGCGGCCCTCCAGGAGCTGACGCCCCGCGAGCGTCGCGATCCCGACCCGGACCTCGCGATCGAGGAGTGGTTGGCCTTCGCGCGCGAGCTCGAGGTCGACTGCATCCAGCTCTCGGCCGCACTGCATCCGAGCGAGTCGGACGTTCCCGCCGAGGCGATGCTCGACCCGGTCGCGAACACCCTCGACCTGCGCGCCCCCTTCACGCGCGAGCGTGCGGCGCGGGTGGCCGCGGCCGTGAAGGACACGGGCGTCGCGATCGCGGACCTCGGCTACTTCGACAACCTGCTGCACGAGGACGCCGCGATCCGGCAGAAGAAGCACGACTTCATGCTGCGGGTCTTCGACGCGGCCGTGCTGCTCGGGGCGCCTGCGGTGTGCGGGTTCGTCGGGCGCAACCAGAAGCTCTCGATGGACGAGAACCTGGTGGACTTCGAGGCCTCGTTCGTGCCGCTGCTCGAGGAGGCCAAGGCGCGCGGCCTCCAGTACCGGATCGAGCAGTGTCCGATGCCCGGCTGGACGACGGGCGACGCCTTCCACAACAACATCGCCTACACGCCCGGCACCTGGATGGCGCTCCACCGCATCTGCGAGCGCCACGGCGTCGCTGACGAGCTTCGCATCCACTACGACCCGTCCCACGCCATCCTGATGGGACAGGACACGCGCTCGATCTTCCAGGTGTTGAATGACGCGGGCTACGGCTTCCTGATCGCCGGCTTCCACGTGAAGGGGCAGGTGATCGACGCGGCCGGGCTCGCCACCTGGGGCTACGGAGGGCAGACCCTCGAGCGGGGCGACTGGGTCCGGGGGAAGCCCTCCGCCGAGCCCGCCGCTCAGGCGAACGCCTGGAAGAAGCAGACGGTGCTCTGCGAGCACGAGCTCCCCGGCACCGCGCGCCACGACCCGCTCGCCTATCTCCAGAGTCGCACGGTCGACTGGCTCGACCACCAGCTCGCGGCGCGCGAGCTGCTCGAGCTCGACGTGGCCCGAACGCCGCTCATCGTCGAGCACGAGTACCCGCCCGCGCGCGTCCAGGAGAAGGCCGCGCTGCTGCCGATCCTGAAGGGGTCCATCGCCTTCACGCGCGCCATCGACCGCGCCGCGGCGGCCATGTACGCCCTCCAACACGAGGTGCTGCCGGCCCAGGGCATCCCGGTGCAGGGCATCGGCCGGCAGGCGTACCGGAGCTAGCCCGGCGGGATGGCGAAGCGCAGCCTGCGCGTGGCGATGATCGGCTACCAGTTCATGGGCCGGGCCCACGCCAACGCGTGGCGCCAGGCGGGGCGCTTCTTCGAGCTGCCGGCCGAGCCCGAGCTGGCCGTGCTGTGCGGACGCTCGAAGGGCCCGCTCGAGGGCGCAGCGGCGAAGCTCGGCTTCGCCGAGACCGCCACGGGCTGGCAGGACGTGGTCCGACGCCAGGACATCGACGTCGTCGACGTATGCACGCCGGGCGACTCGCACGCCGAGATCGCGATCGCCGCGGCGAAGGCGGGCAAGGCCGTGCTGTGCGAGAAGCCGCTCGCGAACACGGTGGCCGACGCCGAGCGCATGCGGGACGCGGCGGTCACCGCGGGCGTCATCCACATGGTCTGCCACAACTACCGGCGCGCCCCTGCGGTGGCGCTCGCGAAGCGCATCCTCGCATCCGGCCGGCTCGGGCGCCTGCACCACTGGCGCGGCAGCTACCTCCAGGACTGGATCGTGGACCCGGCCTTCCCGCGCGTCTGGCGGCTCGAGAAGGCGAGGGCGGGAAGCGGCGCGCTCGGCGACATCGCCTCGCATTCGATCGACCTGGCCCGCCATCTCGTCGGCGAGATCACGGAGGTCAGCGGCCTGCTCGAAACCTTCGTCCCCGAGCGGCCGCTCCCGGAGGGCGGCGGCATGGGCGCAGTCGACGTGGACGACGCGGCGCTGGCCCTGCTGCGCTTCGAGAACGGCGCCATCGGCAGCGTCGAGGGTACGCGCTTCGCGCCCGGTCGGAAGAACCACAACCGCTTCGAGGTGAACGGGAGCCGCGGCAGCCTCGCCTTCGACCTCGAGCGCATGAACGAGCTCGAGCTCTACGAGGAGAGCGGCGCCGAGAGCGGCTTCCGCACCATCCTGGCTACCGACGCCTCGCACCCCTACGTCGAGTCCTGGTGGCCGCCCGGCCACATCCTCGGCTACGAGCACACCTTCGTGCACACGGTCGTCGACTTCGTGCGCGCCGTCGCGGCGGGGGGCGGGCACGGCGTCACACCGGATTTCGAGGATGGGCTCCGAAACCAGCGCGTGCTCGACGCGATCGAGCGCTCGGCGGGGAGTCGACGCTGGGAACGCGTCTGATGCGCTGGCTGCTGCGCGGCCTAGCGCTGTTCGTGGTCCTGATCCTCGTCGCGTGGGGGGTACTCGTCTACCAGTACAAGGACGTCGCCGGCCCCGACGTTCCGCC
>JBFIYM010000105.1:0-15335 GCA_041605395.1 Myxococcota bacterium
CGCCCACCACCACGACAACGACCACCACCACCGCACCGCCGACCACCACGACGACCACCACCACCACGGCACCGCCCACCACCACGACGACCACCACCACCACGGCACCGCCCACCACCACGACGACCACCACCACCACGGCGCCGCCCACCACCACGACGACGACCACCACCACGGCACCGCCGACCACCACGACGACCACCACCACCGCGCCGCCCACCACCACGACGACCACCACCACCGCGCCGCCCACCACCACGACAACGACCACCACCACGACACCGCCGACCACCACCACGACGACCACCACCACCGCGCCGCCGACCACCACGTCGACTACGAGCACCACGTCGACGACCACGACGCCGCCCGCGAACCCGCCGAGCGTCGCGATCCTGTCACCGGCGCCGGACTCGATCGTGAGCGAGGGCGCCGTGGTGGGCTTCGCCGGGAGCACGAGCGACCCGGAGAGCGGCGACGTCTCGGCGAGCCTGGTCTGGATCTCTCAGAAGGACGGCTGGATCGGCAGCGGACCGAGCTTCGCGATCGCGACGCTCAGCAAGGGCAAGCACACGATCACGGCGACGGCGACGGACCCCGACGGAAACACGGGGAGCGCGACGATCAGCCTGCGCGTCCGACGTTGAGCGGACGCTTCGGGGCCCGGCGCCCGGTGCGCGCGGCCGGGCCCGGGGCGGGTGGTGCTACCAGGCCAGCGGGTCGGGAATCCGCCGGCGGAACTCGCGGATCACCGGGAGTCGCTCGAGCCACGGCCCCGCGTCGGCGCGCGTCGAGTCGATCTCGCTCAGCGCGCCGGCGAAGCCGCGCGGGATCTGCGTGTAGAGCTCCCCGTTCTCCTGGTAGTGGTACTCGTAGCCCGGAACGAAGAGGTCCTCGTCCGCGAGGACGTCGAGCGTGCGCACCCCGTAGCTCGAGAGCTCGGTCGTGAGGGTCTGCGCCGGAATGATCCAGACCAGCCGAGGGCTCGCCACGAACTGGTACTGGATGCGCTGGTTCTTCGAGAGGATGCGCAGCTTCCGGATCTGGCCGCCGTACATACGGCTGGCGGAGCGCGCCACGTCCACGACCCGCGCGAAGTCGGGGGCGAAGCCCGGGGCAAAGCGAAGCGAGCCGGGATCTCCCGGACGCGTGAACCAGGCCACCGGGCGGCCGCCGTTGATGCGAGCTCCCCGGCGCGCCGCCGCCCGGCGCCGCGGACCCACGAAATCCGCATAGGCCTCGAAGCGGCCCGCGGGCGCCCGCCGTAGCAGACGGCGGAGGGCCGCGTCGTCCCAGGCGACGCGCTTGGCGCGGCGCGAGAGGTCGTCGAGGGCCGCCTGCATCTCGAGAGGCAGGTTCGTGGTCTCCTCGGCGCTGTACTCCGTCGCGCCGATGACCTTCATGTCGCCCTTCCCGATCCAGAGCGTGCCGCGCTCCGCGATGTAGTGGGTGGCGCAGCGCCAGACCAGCGACTGGTCCTTGTAGAACAGGCGGGGATGCACGTCCCGTCCCTCGCCCAGCCGCACGTAGGCGACGAAGAAGCGGAAGTTCTCGTCCTCGCGCAGCTCCGAGACCTGGAAGCGGGCATCGAAGAGCGAGACGGCGTAACGCGGCGGGTATTGCGTGAGCAACGCGGCCGGGCGCCGTCGCGCCGTCCCGGCCGGCCGCAGCCGCCCGCCGTCCGCGAGGTGCGCCTCGAGCGCCCGGCGCACGAGGCGGGGCGAAGCGTCACAGGGACGCACATCCTTCACGATGCGGGTCTGGAGCGGTGCGCCCATGGGCGGGCGCAGCATCGGCGCTCGACACCACCCTTGTCAACGCCCTGCGGAGCGCGTCGAGAAATCGCCGGCCTGCACGGGATCGGCTGCGTCTCGTCCGGGAGACGCCTCCTGATCCGCCCGCGCGGCTGCGATCCGTTCGGCAGCCCGGCGGCGTCGGGTTCCGGTCGCGAGCAGCTGGAAGTCCTCGAGCACCAGGTAGGCGCAGGGCACCAGGATCAGGGTGATCACGCTCGCGAACACCACGCCGAAGGCCAGGGAGATGGCGAGGGGAATCATGAAACGCGCGAACATCTCGCGCTCGAACAGCATCGGCATCAGGCCCACGAACGTGGTGAGCTCGGTCAGGAAGATGGCCCGCAGACGGCCGCGTCCGGCCGCGCGCACCGCATCGACCAGCCGATGACCCGCAGCGCGCCGCTGGTTCACGGCGTCGACCAGCACCAGGCTGGCGTTCACCACCATGCCCGAGAGCGCGACGATGCCGATCACGGAGTACATGGTGAGGTCGTACCCCATGATCAGGTGGCCGAGCGCCGCGCCGACGGCTCCGAACGGGATCACGAGCATGATCACCAGCGGCTGGAGGTAGGAGCGCAGCGGAATCGCGAGCAGCGCGTAGATCACGATCAGCGCGATCATCTGGCCGCGACCCATCGCCGCCAGGAAGTCGCGTTGCTCCGCCTGCTCCCCGGCGAAGGCCGCGCGGACGCCGTGGGCCGCCTCGAGGGCGGGGAGCTCGTTCCGGGCCAGCTCGGCCACGATCGCGTTCGGGCTCGCCAGCGCCACGTCCACGTCGGCCGTCACCACCACCACGCGCTCGCGGTCCACGCGCTGGATCGACGCGAAGCCCTGGCCGAGCGACACCTCGGCCACGCTCGCGAAGGGAACGGCCCGGCCGTCCGGGGTGCGCAGACGGAGCCGCTCGACGTCGTCCAGGGAGCGGCGCTGCTCGCCCGGATGGCGCACGACCACGCGCACGTCGTCGCGCCCGCGCGTGATGCGCTGCGCCTCTTCGCCGTGGAACGCCTGCCGTACCTGCCGGGCCACGTCGGCGAGCGTGAGGCCGAGCGCCTCGCCGGAGGGCAGCAGCCGGAACTGGAGCTCCGGCTTGCCGTTGCGGAAGGAATCCGTGACGTCGAAGACGCCCGGGTAGCCGGCGAGGCGGTCGCGCAGGTCCGCCGCCGCCGCCGAGAGTGCGGCGAGCTCGCCGCCGCGCAGCTCGAGCTCGATCGGCTTGCCCGATTGTGCCATCGAGTTGTGGAACGCCAGCTCGATCACACCGGGCAGGGCCGGCGTCGCCTCGCGCCAGCGCCGCTGCATCTCAGCGGTCGGGATGTCGCGGAAGTCGGGCGCGATCATCTCGACCTGGACCTCGCCGAGGTGCGCACCGGAGCCGGGTCCGCGGCGCGCGCCGCCCGGCATCTTCGACTGCATGTCGCGGAAGGGCTGCTCGCCCACGCTGGCGAGGACGTGACGGAAGATGCTGCCGTGCTCGAGGTCGCGCCCGCCGTCGGCCTCGCGCTGGACGCGCAGCGCGGCCGCCTCGAGCGCCCGCACCGCCGCCGCGGTGACGTCGGCCGGCGTGCCCGGCTCCATGGTCAGGTCGGCGACGATGAGATCGCCCTCGACCGGCTCCTGGAACACGAAGCGCAGCCAGCCGCTCCCGACCAGCGTCGCGGTCACCAGCGCTACGCCCACGGCGCCCGCCAGCGTGGTGTATCGCCAGCGGATCGCGCGCTCCAACAGCGGGTCGTAGACGCGCGCGCCGAAGTTCTCGAAGCCCTGGGAGACACGGTCCTGGATGCGACGCCAGCGCTTCGATACGGGATTCCGCGGCGCGGCGTCGAGCGGCTTCCCGCTCCCGACGTGCGCCGGGAGGATGAACATCGCGTCGAGCAGGGAGAACGCCAGGCAGGCGATCACCACCAGCGGCAGCCCGATCACGAGTCGTCCCATCGCGCCGGGGATGAAGAGCATCGGCGAGAACGCGGCCATCGTCGTGAGAACGCCGAATACGACCGGCACGGCGATGCCCTGCGCGCCTCGGATGGCGCCCTCCACCTTGTCCTCGGTCCGACGCTGCTCGGTGTAGGCGTTCTCGCCGACCACCACGGCGTCGTCCACCAGGATGCCGAGCACGATCAGGAAACCGAGTAGCGAGATCCAGTTGATCGTGACGCCGAGCATCGGCAGGATCGCCACGGCGCCGAGGAAGGAGGTCGGCACGCCGAGCGCCACCCAGAAGGCCAGACGGAGGCGCAGGAACAGGGCCAGCGCCGCGAACACCATGGCGAAGCCCAGCTTCGCGTTGCCGAACAGCGAGTCGAGGCGCTCGGCCAGGTAGCCGGACATGTCCTGCCAGACTGTGACGGACACGCCCGCGGGCAGGCTCCGCTGGGCGGCGTCCACCCAGGCCCGCGCGGCCCGCGACACCTCGATGGCGCGCTGGTCGCCGACGCTCATCACCTGCACCATCAGCGCCTGCCGGCCGTCGAAGCTGGCGCGCTGGTCCGTCTCCTCGAAGCCATCGACCACCCGCGCGACGTCACCCAGCGTCACGCGGGAGCCGTCCGCGCGCACGATCAGCGGCAGCGCTGCGAAGCCCGCGGCGTCGTCGGCGCGCCCCTTGGCACGGAGCAGGATTTCGCCTCCCGCAGCGCGCACCGCGCCGCCCGGCAGGTCGAGCGAGGAGCGACGCACCGCGGCGACCACGGCGTCGAAAGAGAGCCCGTGGCGGAGCAGCGCCTCGTCCGAGACCTCGATGGCGATCTCGTCGGGCCGCACCGACGCGAGCGTCACCTCCGAGATCTCCGGCAGCGCCGAGAGCGCGTCGCGGGCGTGCTGGGCCACCTGCTTCAGGGTGCGCTCGTCGGCCTCGCCCCAGACCGCGATCGAGAGCACGTGGCGCGGGAACTCGGCCTGGGCGACGACGGCGCGCTCGGCCTCCTCGGGCCAGCTCGGGGCCGCCTCCACCCGGGCGCGGATGTCGGCCATGCGTCGCGCCACGTCTTCGCCGGCCAGTAGCTCGACGGACACGCTGGCCACGCCCTCGGCCGCGGTCGAGCGGATGCGCTTCACGCCGGGAAGGCCGGTGACGGCCTCCTCGATGCGCGTCACCAGCGCCTCCTCGACCTCGGCCGGCGCGGCGCCCGGATACGGCGCCGTCACCGTCACCAGCTCGAGATCGATGTCGGGGAACATCTCCTGGCGGAGCGTCGGCCAGGCCAGGACGCCCGAAACGCACAGCGTCCACATCAGCAGGTTCGTGGCGACGCGGTTCCGGGCGAACCACGCGATCGCGCGGTTCACGGGGCGGCTGCCAGCGGCAGGGCCTCGCCGACCTGGACCGCCATGCCCTCCTCGAAGGCGCTGGGCGGGCGCACGGCCACGCGCTCGCCGGCGGCGAGGCCGGCCTGCACGAAGGCGGTCTCGCCGTCGACCCCCAGCAGCGTCACGTCGCGGCTGCGCAGTCGCCCGTCGGCGTCCACCAGGGTCACGGCTTCGGCGCCCCGCAGTGCGCTTCGCGGGAGCGCCACGACGTCCGGCTGCTCGGGCCCGAGGATCTCGGCTTCCACGAACAGGCCGACGCTGAGCGGCGGCTCTCCGCTCTCGAGCCCGTAGGGATCGGCGACGCGGGCGACCAGGTGGGCGAGCCGGGTGCCGGGATCGAGCGCGCCCTCGGCGCGGATCACCCGACCCTCCCAGGTATGGGGGCGCCCGGACGGGGTCTTGCCGTGGAGTGCGACGCGCGGCGTTTCGGGCGCATCGGCGTCCGGCGTGAGCGGCAGCTCGAGCAGGGCCAGCTCCTCGCTCCGCACCGGAAGCCGCAGCTCGGCCCAGTCGACCGCGAACACGCTCGCGAGGCGGGCGCCCCGCGCGACGAGCTGACCGACGTCGGTGTGCCGGCTGCGCACGCGGCCGGCGAACGGCGCGCGGACGGTCGTGCGCGAGAGCTCGAGCTCGGCCTGCCGCAGCGCCGCCTTCGCCTCGAGCTCGTTGGCCACCGCCACCGCCGCCTGGCCTTCGGCCTGGTCGAACGCCGCGGGGCTCACCGCGCCCGCCGCGCGCAGCGCTTCGCTGCGGGCCAGGTTCGCCTCCGCGAGGCGGCGCTGGCTCCGCGCGCGGGCCAGGGCGGCCGCGGCGCGCTCGCGCGCGATCTCGTAGTCCACCGCCTCGATGCGCGCCAGCACCTCCCCGGCCGCGAAGAAGCTCCCGCTCTCGAGCGCGGGCGAGACCCAGGCCAGCCGCCCGGCGACCTCCGCCACCAGCTCGTTCTCCGTGCGCGGCTCCACCGTGCCCTGCGAGCGGACCCGCATGCGCACGGTCGTGGGCTCCGCCGTCACCACGGCCACCACCGGCAGCGGCTCCGCGCGCGGCGTCGCGACCGGAATCGGGCGCGCCACGACCAGCGCCGCAGACGCCGCCAGCGCGCCGACGAGCACGACCACCGGGAGCAGTGCCTTCGGCCCGAGCTTCATGGGGGGTGGGATCCTCCGCGGCCTGCCCGATCCGGTTCCCAGATACCGGTCGAGGCTCCGCGAGAGCGGGTGCGCAGCTCGTATCGGCCGCCCTGGGGCGCTTCGTGAGGGGTTTTCGGAACGCGGGGCTCCCCTATGCTGGCGCCTGCGAGCGGGGCGGAGCGGCCGGGAGCGGGTCCCAGGCACCACCGAGCGCGGGAGCCGACGATGGGCAGGCGGGAGCCGACGATGGACTGGAGCCCCTACTCCGACCGCTGGCGGGACGACCCCTACCCGAAGTACCGCGAGCTGCGGGATCGGGCGCCGCTCCACCACTGCGAACGCTCCGACAGCTGGACCGTGTCCCGCTACGAGGACGTGGTGGCCGTGCTCCGGGACACGGACGCCTTCTCCTCGAAGACGCGGGGCGGACGCATGGAGGCGGCGGCGGGCCAGCTCGGGGTCGCCGCGCGCCTGCGCCTGCTGGGACGCTTCCTGATGCAGATGCGGGTCACGCCCTGGGAGGCACGCCGCGCCCGCATGCTGATCCAGGAGGACGGCGCGGTGCACGGGAGGATGCGCGACCTCGTGAACCGCGGCTTCACGCCGCGCCGGATCCAGCGGCTCGAGGCCCGCCTCGGCGAGCTGGTTGGCGAGTGCCTGGCCGGCCTTTCGCAGCGCGGCGACTTCGACCTGGTGCACGAGCTCAACATCCCCCTGCCCGTCACCGTGATCGCGGAGCTGCTCGGGGTGGAGCCCGAGCGGCGCAACGACTTCAAGCGCTGGAGCGACCAGCTCATCTCGGGCGCGACCGGCTCCGGCCTCGAACGCCCCTTCGAGTCCGGCATCTTCGAAGCGATGGCCGAGCTGCGGCGCTACCTGCGCCCGATCGTGCGGCAGCGGCGGCAGACGCCCGAGGACGACCTGATCAGCACGCTCGTCGCCGCGGAGATCGACGGCGAGGGCCTCTCCGACTACGAGATCTTCCTGTTCGTGCTGCTGCTGCTGGTCGCCGGCAACGAGACCACGACCAACCTGCTCGGCAACGCCGTCGACGCCCTGCTCGCCCACCCGGACGCGCTCGCCCGCGTCTCGTCCGACCCGACGCTCGTGCCGGCATTGGTCGAGGAGACGCTGCGCTACGACAGCCCCGTGCAGTTCATCACGCGGCGCACGACCCGGGAGGTGGCGCTGCACGGCCAGCGCATCCCGGCGGGCGCCGCCGTCGTGGTGCTGCTGGGCTCGGCGAACCGTGACGAGCGGCGCTTCGCCGACCCGGACCGCTTCGACCTCGACCGCGACACGCGCGGGCACGTCGCGTTCGGCTTCGGGGCGCACTTCTGCCTGGGCGCGTCGCTGGCGCGCCTCGAGGCGCGGGTGGCGCTCGCCGCGCTGGTTCCGTCGCTGCCGCGCTTCGTGCGCTCCCGCCCGGAGCGCGAGTTCCTCGACTCCTACCTGATCCGGGGCCGCGCGCGCCTCGAGCTCCGGGCCGCCTAGTGGGCGAAGTCCTCGCGCTGGCGGAGCGCGCCTGGCAGGGCGAGCTGGCCGACACGCAGGTACACCCCGCCAACGCGCTGGTCGGCTTCGAGGCGCTATCGAACGAGCTCGGCTTCATGTCGGCCTTCTCGAACGTCGCCGTCCTGGCGACGGACGCCGGCCTGGTCCTGATCGACACCTCGAGCCTGTTCCACGCGCAGAAGCTCTTCGAGGCGGTCCGGGCGTGGTCGGCGGCGCCGGTCCACACCGCGGTCTACACGCACGGGCACGTGGACCACGTGTTCGGCCTCGGCGCCTTCGAGCGCGAGGCCAGCGAGCGGGGGCTCCCGCGCGTGCGCGTGATCGCGCACGAGAACTGCCCGGCCCGCTTCGAGCGCTACCGCCTGACGCGGGGCTGGAACGGCATCATCAACCAGCGCCAGTTCGGCTTCGCGAAGCCCGTGTTCCCCGGTGAGTTCCGCGAGCCGGACGAGACCGTGGCCCGGACGCGCACGCTCGAGGTCGGCGGCGCGCGCGTCGAGCTCTTCCACGACAAGGGCGAGACGGACGACCACCTCTGGGCCTGGCTTCCGGCGCAGCGCGCGCTCTACACCGGCGACCTCTTCATCTGGGCCGCGCCCAACTGCGGGAACCCACAGAAGGTGCAGCGCTTTCCGCGCGAGTGGGCGGCGGCGCTCCGCACCATGGCCGCGCTCGGCGCCGAGACCCTGCTGCCGGGCCATGGCCCGCCGATCCTCGGCGCCGGCCGCGTCGCGCAGGCGCTCGGCGAGGCCGCGGAGCTGCTCGAGAGCCTGGTCGAGCAGACGCTCGCCCTGATGAACCAGGGCGCGCGCCTCGACGAGCTGCTCCAGGCCGTGAAGCTCCCGGACGCCCTGCTGGCGCGCCCCTACCTGCGCCCGAGCTACGACGACCCGCGCTTCATCGTGCGAAACCTGTGGCGGCTCTACGGCGGCTGGTGGGACGGCAACCCGGCCTCGTTGCTGCCGGCGCCCGAGGCGGACCTGGCGCGCGCGCTGGCCGGGCTCGCCGGCGGGGCGCGCGCCCTCGCGGCCGCCGCCGAGCGCGAGGCGGCCGACGACCGGCTGGATCTCGCCTGCCAGCTGGTGGAGCTGGCGGCGCAGGCCGCGCCGGACGACGAGACCGTGCACGCGGCGCGGGCGACGATCTACGGCGAGCGCCGCAAGCGCGAGACCAGCCTGATGGCCCGGGGCATCTATGCGGCCGCCGCGCGGGAGAGCGAGGCGCGGACGAAGGGCTCAGCTGGCGGGGGCGCGTGAGGTCACGCGGAAGAGCCAGACGCCCGCCTCACTCGGCGGCGCCCGCCCATACTTGCGCTCGACCTCGGACTGGATGGTGGGCGCGAGCGCCTCGGTCGCAGCGTCGTCGAGCTTGCTGAGCGTCACGGGGTAGCGCTTGCCCTCGATGCGGAGCACGGCGCGCCCATCAGTGAGTGCGTCGCGATACCAGCTCTTGCCGGGCGGAAAGCCGAGGCTGCAGGGCACGTAGGCCGCGCCTTCGTGTACCAGGATCCAGGTCGTGCGCGAGCGCGATTGCGCGGTGAGCTGGAGCTCGATCTCGCCGATGTCCCGGGCGAAGGACCAGTCCGTGACCGGGACCGTCACCTCCTCGCCCGCCTCGAGGGCGCCACCGGGGATCGGGCCCAGCGGGCCGTCGTGCAGCCGGGCGCCCAGGAACAGCAGCGCGAGGAACGCGACCCCGGCCGCGACGATCCGCAGGAGCCAGCGGAGCGCGGTCATGCGGGACTCCTTTCGGCGGGGGAGCGCGACTCTAGCAGCCGTCTTCCGCCGGCCCGCTCAGGCCGCGACCCGCGCCTCCAGCAGGGCGACCCGGCCGAAGGCGGTGCGATGGGACTCCACCTCCCGCGCATCTGCGAAGCCGGCCTGCGCGAGCCAGCCCGGGAGCCGGCCCGCCAGGTTGTCGGCCACGCGATGGTCGTGGTGGAACACGGCCGTGAGCGCCCGCTCGGCCCAACCCCGGGGCGGCCCGAAGTCCAGCAGGTGGAAGCGCCCGCCCGGGCGCAACAGGCGCCGGGCGTCGCGGAAGGCTTCGTGCTTCTGGTCGGCTGCGAGGTGGTGGATCATCAGCGAGGAGAGGACGCGATCGAAGCTCTGCGCCGGAAACGGAGCGCGCCCGGCGTAGCCGCTGACCCACTCGATCGTGAGGCCCGCGGCCTCGCTCTTCCGGCGTGCCAGCGCGAGCGCCTTCGGATCCGGGTCGAGGCCCGTCACCTGGGCCTCGGGCACCCGCTTCTTCAAGGCGAGCGCGAGCGCGCCGGTGCCGCAGCCGAGGTCGAGGACCTTCTCGCCCGGTTCCACGTCCGCGCTCGCGAGCAGACGCTCGCGCACCCGGTCGGCGCCGAGCAGCCTGGTGAGCGGATCGTAGAAGCGGAGGAAGCGATCGTGACCGGCGGCCGGGATGTAGTCGTGGGGATGTGAGCTCATGCGTCTTCTCCGTGGGGGTGGCGATGGTGGAGGTCGGGCCAGTGCGGGTGGGCGTGGCGAACCGGTCGGTGGACGTGCCAGTGCGAGTGGGCGATCGCTCCGCCCTGCCCCTCCGACCCGTGCGCGTGGTCGTGATGGCCGTCGTCGTGCCGGTGCCAGTGCACGTGCGCGAGCGCCTCGTGCGTGTGCGGATGGGCGTGGCGGTCGCGCAGCACGAGGCCCACCGAGAGCGCCAGCACGGCCGCGGCGAGGGCCTGCACGGGGGTGACCGGCTCTCCCAGCCAGAGCGCGGCGAGGCCGACGCCGAAGAGCGGCGCGCTCGCGAACAGCACCTGGGCCCGCGTCGCGCCGATGGCCTGCGCGGAGATCACGTAGAGCGTGATGCTCGCCCCGTAGCTGAGCGCGCCCGTCCCGAGTGCGAAGCCGATGCCGGAGGCGCTCGCGGCGAGGGGTGCCAGCGCGAGGCCGAGCGCCAGGTTGGTGGAGCCCGCGACGACGCCCTTCCAGAACGTGGTGGCCGAGGGCGGCAGCGCATCGAGGCGCGCGGTCCAGTGGTTGTCGAGCGCCCAGCACAGGCAGGCGGCGGCCACGAGGCCGCCTGCGGCGAGCCCCGCCGCCCCCTCCCCGAGCGAGAGCAGCACGCCCGCCGCCACGGCGGTGGCCGCACCGAGCCAGCCGCCGGCGCCGAGGCGATCCTGGAACAGCCAGGCGCCCAGCACCGCCGTTGCCGCGAGCTCGAGGTTGAGCCAGAGCGCGACCGAGGCGGCGCTCGCGAGCGAGAGCCCGAGCAGCAGCAGCACCGGCCCGAGGATCCCGCCAAAGCCGATGGCGCCGAGCAGCCGCCAGGCGCCCCCGCGCGTGCGGGGCAGCGGCAGCGAGCGCGCCGCGACGAGCGCGGGCGCGACGCCGGCGGCCGCGCCGAGGTAGAGGAGACCGGCGAGCTGGAGCGGCGTCAGCTCGCCGAGCAGCCACTTGCTGGCCGGCGTCGCCGCGCCGAACAGCGCGGCCGAGAGCAGCGCGATCGCGATCGGGGTCGAGACCACCGACGACACCTTCGCTGGGCGCACGGGGTCAGCCTAGCAGCCGCGCTACCCTGACGACGTCCGCAGGAGAGATCCCGTGCCCGCCACCCTGGAGCGACTGAAGGCAAGCGACCCCCTCGACGCCGTCCACGCGGCGCTGGTCGAGCACGGCGCGGTGCTCGTCGAGGGCTTCCTCGGGGCCGACACGCTGGCGGCGATCCGGTCCGACGTGGAGGCGCCGCTGGCCGCGGCCGACCCCGGCATGAAGCACATGAACCCGGCCCTCCAGTGGTTCTTCGGCGACCGCACCAAGCACCTCTCGGGGATGGCTCGGGTCTCCCGCACCTTCGCCACCGAGGTGCTCACCCATCCCACCTACCTCGGGATCTGCGATCGGGTGCTGTTGCCCGCCTGCGCCCGCTACCAGCTGAACCTCGGTCACCTGATCGCACGCGGGCCGGGCGCCGAAGCCCAGATGCTGCACCGCGACGAGCTGGTCTGGGTACACGTCCCGCGTCCGCACCCGGAGCTCCAGGTGGCGTCCATGGTCGCGCTGAGCGGGTTCCGCGCCGAGAGCGGTGCAACGCGCGTGGTGCCCGGCAGCCACCGCTGGCCGCACGAACGCCAGCCCGAGCCCGGCGAGATCGCGGATGCGGAGATGGAACCGGGCTCGGCGGTGATCTACCTGGGCTCGACGCTCCACGGCGCGGGGAGCAACACGACCGCCGACGAATGGAGGCTCGGCCTGCACGTGAGCTACGTGCTCGGCTGGCTGCGCACGGAGGAGAACAACACCCTGGCGGTGCCTCCCGAGGTCGCCCGGGGGTACCCGCGCGCCACCCAGGAGATCCTGGGCTACGCCGTCCACGATGCGATCGCGAGCGCCGGCGGCTACCTGGGCATGCTCGGCCTGCGCGACCCGGTGGACCTGATGCAGGAAGGCGAGCTCGGCTGACCCGTACCGTGTCCCGCGGCGGCCGCCCGGCTCCTCGCAAGCGCACCGGAAACCGCTAGGGTCCGCGCCCCATGGCGTCCCCCCGCAAAGAGGTCCGCAACCTCGCCATCATCGCGCACGTGGACCACGGCAAGACCACCTTGCTCGACGGGCTGCTGCGCCAGACCGGCGCGCTCCCGCCGCGCCAGCTCGAGGTCGAGCGCGTCTTGGACTGCGAGGACCTCGAGCGCGAGCGCGGCATCACGATCCACGCCAAGAACACCGCGATCGAGTTCGAAGGCGTCCGCATCCACCTGGTGGACACGCCCGGGCACGCCGACTTCGGCGGCGAGGTCGAGCGCGTGCTCGGCATGGTGGACGGCGTGCTGCTGCTCGTCGACGCAGTGGACGGGGTGATGCCGCAGACGCGCTTCGTGCTCAAGAAGGCGCTCGGCCATCGGCTCCGCCCGATCCTCGTCGTGAACAAGGTCGACCGGCCCGAGCAGCGCGCGGAAGCGGTGGTGGACGAGGTGTTCGACCTGCTCGTCGAGCTGGGGGCGAACGACCAGCAGCTCGACTTCCCCGTCGTGTACGCCTCCGCGAAGGAGGGAAGCGCGGCGCGGGCGCTCGACGCGGACCGCAAGGACCTGCGCCCGCTGCTCGACGCGATCCTCGAGTTCGCGCCGCCGCCCGTGGTCGACGTCGACGCCCCGCTCCAGTTCCAGGCCATGTCGCTCGACTACGACGAGTTCCTGGGTCGCCTCGTGATCGGGCGCGTGGCGCGGGGGCGCCTCACGCGCGGCGTCCCCGTGATGCGGCTGCCGGCGGAGGGCGCGCCCGAGACGTTCCGGGTCACCAAGCTGCTCGGCGCGCACGGGCTCGAGCGGCGCGAGCTCGTCGAGGCCCTGGCGGGCGACCTGGTCGTGATCGCCGGCGTCGACTCGATCGATCTCGGCAACACCGTGTGCGATCCGACCCGGCCCGAGGCACTCCCGCGCGTGGCCGTGGATCCGCCCACGGTTCGCGTGCGCTTCTCGGTCAACACCTCGCCGTTCGCGGGGCGGGAGGGCCGCTTCGTCACCAGCCGTCAGATCGACGATCGCCTCCGCCGCGAGGCGCTCGGCAACGTGTCGATCAAGATCGCCTCGGGCGGGAGCCCGGACGTGTTCGAGGTGGCCGGGCGCGGCGAGCTCCAGATCGCGGTGCTGATCGAGACGATGCGGCGCGAGGGCTACGAGTTCAGCGTCTCGCGGCCGGAGATCATCACGCGAGAGGTCGAGGGCCGGCGCTCGGAGCCGGTCGAGGACGTGGTCGTCGAGGTACCCGAGGCCTACGCCGGCGCGGTGATGGAGAAGCTCTCGGAGCGACGCGGCCGGCTGCTCTCGATGGAGCACCGCACCGGCCGGGTCGTGCTCAGCTACGTGGTGCCGAGCCGCGGGCTGTTCGGCTACCGCACCGAGTTCCTGTCCGACACGCGCGGCGACGGCATCCTGCATCGGACGGTCCGTGGCTTCGAGCCGTGGGCGGGCGAGCTCGAGAGCCGTGGGGTCGGCGCCATCGTCGCCACCGAGCCCGGCCAGACCACGGCCTATGCACTCTTCCACATCCAGGAGCGCGCCGACCTGTTCCTGGGCGCGGGCGTACCGGTCTACGAAGGCCAGGTGGTGGGCGCGAGCCGTCGCGCGGGCGACCTCAACGTCCACGTGTGCCGCCCCAAGAAGCTCACGAACATCCGCGCCGCCGGAAAGGACGAAGCGACCGTGCTCTCGCCGGCGCGCGCCGTCACGATCGAGTGGGCACTCGGCTGGATCGCCGAGGACGAGCTGCTCGAGGTGACCCCGAAGTCGCTGCGCCTCCGGAAGAAAATCCTCGCCAGCAACCAGCGGAAGCGGGGCTGAGGGGCCGTTCTCGGCCCCCCGGCGCAGGGCTGTCCCGCCAGGGCGCGACTACATCCCCAGGTCGTCCATGGCGGGCATCCCGCCACCGGCCTCACTCTCGGTCTTCTCGGTGATGAGCGCCTCGCTGGCGAGCAGCAGCGATGCCACGCTCGCGGCGTTCTGGAGCGCCACGCGCACGACCTTGGTGGGGTCGATGACTCCGCTCTCGACGAGGTCCTCGTACACTTCGGTCGCCGCGTTGAAGCCGAACGAGCCGCGGCCCTTCTTCACCTTCTCCACGACGATCGAGCCCTCGATGCCGGCGTTTCCGGCGATCCAGCGCAGCGGCTCCTCGATCGCGCGTCGGACGATCCGGACCCCGGCCCTCTGTTCCTGGGGGAGGCTCTCCTCGAGTCCGTCGAGCGCGCCCCGTGCGCGGAGCAGCGCCACGCCGCCCCCGGGCACGACGCCCTCCTCGACCGCAGCCCGGGTCGCATGCAGCGCATCTTCCACGCGGGCCTTCTTCTCCTTCATCTCGGCCTCGCTGACGGCGCCGACCCGGAGCACCGCCACGCCGCCGGCAAGCTTCGCCAGCCGCTCCTGGAGCTTCTCGCGATCGTAGTCCGAGCTGGTCGTCTCGACCTGCTTGCGGATCTCCTTGCAGCGGCTCTGGATGTCCTGCTTCGATCCCGCGCCTTCGATGAGGGTGGTGTGGTCCTTGTCGATCACGACCCGCTTGACGCTGCCCAGGTCCGCGAGCGTCACGCTCTCGAGCTTCAGGCCGAGATCCTCGCTGATGAACTGGCCGCCGGTGAGCACGGCGATGTCGCCGAGCATCGCCTTGCGGCGGTCGCCGAAGCCCGGGGCCTTCACGGCGCACACCTTGAGCGCTCCGCGCAGCCGGTTGACGACCAACGCCGCGAGGCACTCGCCCTCGACGTCCTCGGCCACGATCAGGAGCGGCTTCCCGGAGTGGGCGACGGTCTCGAGCTCCACGCCGAGCTCCTTGAAGATCGGCTTCGCGGCCGTGAGGATCGCGATGTCGCCGAGCATCGCCTTGCGGCGGTCGCCGTAGCCCGGCGCCTTGACGGCGCACGCGCGGAGCACGCCGCGCATCTTGTTGACGACGAGCGTCGCGAGCGCGTCGCCCTCGACCGACTCCGCGATGAGCAGGAGCGGCCGGTTCGCCTTCGAGATCTTCTCGAGGAGCGGGACGAGCTGCTGCGCGTTCGAGATCTTCTCCTCGCAGATGAGGATGTAGGGGCTCTCGAGGACGCACTCCATCCGCTCGGGGTCGGTGACGAA
>JBFIYM010000106.1:0-15250 GCA_041605395.1 Myxococcota bacterium
CGTCGCGGCCCACCACCCGGTCGCGGTGGCGCACGAGGTAGAGGAGGACGTCGAGCGCCTTGGGCTGGATCGGGACCCGGGCCCCGCACCGCGTCAGCTCGAAGCGCGGTCCGTCGAGCTCGAAGTCCCCGAAGCGGATCCGTCCGGCGGCCACCCGGAGCAGTCTATCCCGGAGCTCCCACCGATTTCCCAGCGCATCGCCCTCAGTCGAGGGGCGCGCTCCCGTCGAGGTCGCCGGTCGCGGCGTCCTCCATCGACTCGAGCACGCCCGTGTCCTCGAAGATGCGGATGCCCTCGGCGGTGAACAGCGCGCGGGTGCGGTCCGTGATGGCGCCCACGCGCACCAGGGCCGGCATCATCAGGTCCTTGAACGCGTGCACGGTGCCGGGCGGCTGCTCGAACTGGATGCCCTGCTCGCGCGCGGCCTTCATGCCCGCGAGGAAGTCGGCGGGGTCGATCTCACAGTTCTCGAGCACGGCGCGGAAGGTGGGGTCGGGCTCCGGCGGGAGGTCCTTCCGGCGGCCGGTCGCCTGGGCCATCATCATCAGCGCATCGAACGCGAACTCCGCCACGTCCTCGCGCTCGTCCGGGTGCAGCTCCGCGATGGTCTTGCCCACGTAGACGTTGCCGAAGGCGACGTGGCGCGACTCGTCGCGCAACACGCCCTCCACGATGCTCCGCAGCAGCGTGCAGCCGGTGGCGCGCCGCATGTTGTGGAAGGCGCCGAGCGCGAGCCCCTCCACGACCATGTTCATGCCGATCGCGATCTTCACCCAGCGGTCGGCCTTCAGGGTGACGTCGATCAGGTTCTTCAGGAACGGGGAGATCGGGTAGACCAGCGCCAGCTTGCGCACGTACTTCTCGAAGACCTCGACGTGGCGCGCTTCGTCCATGGTCTGCGTCGCGGCGTAGAGCTTGCCTTCGTAGTCGGGAACCGCGTGCGTGAGTGCTGCCGCGGTCATCAACGCGCCCTGCTCGCCGTGCAGGAACTGGGAGAGCCGCTGGGCGCCGACGTGTGCGGTGAAGTTCTCGCGCTGGCTCTTCGAGAGCTTCTGTACGAACGGGATCATGGCGAGGCCGAAGCGCTCCTCCTCGATGATCGGCTTCGAGGGATCGACCGGCGTCGTCCAGTCGATGTCGACCTCCGCGTCCCACTGGAGACGCTTCGACTTCGAGTACAGGTTTCGGAGCTTCTCGATCTCGATCTCGTACTCGAACTGCCAGCACACCTCCATCGGCGAGGTGTAGAGGTCGCCTCGGGCGGGGGAAGCGCTCATCGGGACCTCCGGCTGTGGATCGGATCGGCGGACGCAGCATAGCGTTCACGCGGCTACCCTCGCGGCCGCCGGCTCGCAGGGTCCGGATCGGAGGGCATCGCGGAGTGGTGGCGGAGAGCGCGCAGGCCGCGGGGCCCGTGATCGACGTGCGGGGCCTGGTCAAGCGCTTCGGCTCGCTCCGTGCGGTCGACGGCGTCTCCCTCGCGGTCCACGGCGGCGAGACGCTGGGGCTGCTGGGCCCGAACGGAGCGGGCAAGACCTCGACCATGCGCGTGCTGTCCGGCCTCTCCCCGGCGGACGAGGGCAGCGTGCACGTCGCGGGGATCGACGCGCTGCGCGAGGGCCGCGCGGTGCGCCGCGTGCTCGGGGTCGTGACGCAGGACGACGGCCTCGACACGGACGTCAACGTCCGCCAGAACCTCGAGCTCTACGGCTTCCTGGCCGGTTTGTCGCGACGGGAGGCCGCTTCCCGGACGCAGGAGGTGCTCCGCTTCTTCGCCCTCTCCGCCCGCGCCGAAGACGCGGTGGACGACCTCTCCGGCGGCATGAAGCGCCGCCTGGCCATCGCGCGCGCGATGGTGTGCCGTCCCTCGGTGGTGGTTCTCGACGAGCCGACCACCGGGCTCGATCCGCACAGCCGGAACCACGTGTGGGAGGAGCTGGCCCGGCTCAAATCGCAAGGGGTCACGATCCTGATGTCCACCCACTACATGGACGAGGCGGCCACGCTGTGCGACCGCGTGGCGATCATGGACCGCGGCCGCATCCTCGACGTCGGCCCGCCGCCGGAGCTGGTGGAGCGGCACGCGGGGCGCTCCGTGTGCGAGCTGCGCCTCGACGGCGCCTCGCGCGAGAGCGTCCGCGAGGCCCTGCGCGCGGCGCGCTGCGAGTGGCGCGAGATCGGCGCCCTGTTCCGGCTGGCGGGAGACGGCGGCGACGCGCCCGATCTCCGCGAGCTGCCCGGCGTGCGCCTCGACCGACGCGCGGCCACGCTCGAGGACGCCTTCCTGACCCTGACGGGCAAGGAGCTGCGCGAGGAATGAGTGTGGATTCCGCCATCGCGACTGCGGCTTCCCCGGCGGCGCGGCGCCAGCGGGTGAGGCTCCGGAGCATCACCGGCGTCTGGTGGCGCCACGCCGTGGCGCTGGCCCGGGTGTGGAGGGTCGCGTTCACCTGGTTCTTCGTGGAGCCGGCGTTCGTGCTGCTCGCGATGGGCATGGGCGTGGGGCGGCTCGTCGGCACCCTGCCCGAGCACGGCCCCTACGCGACCTTCGTGACGCCGGGCATGGTGGTCGGCATGGCCATGTTCCACGCGCTGTTCGAGTGCTCGTGGGGCGCCTTCCAGCGCATCCAGGGGAACGTGATGGAGACGCTGCTCACCACCCCCACCACGGTGACCGAGCTCGCGGCCGGCGAGGTCGCGTGGGGCGGAACCCGTGCGCTGATCTCGACGCTCGCCGTCGGCGGGCTCGCCGTGGCGATCGGCTGGATGCCGGCCGTGAGCCTGCCGGGTGTGATGCTCGTCGCGCTGTTCGTGGGCCTCGAGTTCGGTGCCGTCGGCCTGTGCTTCGCGGCGGGCGCCTCGACACTCCCGACGCTCACCCTCGTCTTCACGGTGGTCGCCACACCGCTGTTCTTCTTCAGCGGCTCGTTCTTCCCGATCGAGGTGCTGCCGGCCGCGCTCCAGCCCGTCGCGTGGCTGGCCCCGCTGTCGCCCGGCGTCCACGTGGCCCGGGGCATCGCCGAGGGCGCCCTCGACCGCACGCACCTGGCTGCGGCGGGGTACCTCGTGTTCCTGTCCGTGGCGTTCTTCCCGCTCGCGGTCGCGCTGCTGCGCCGGAGACTCGTGAAGTAGACGTTCCTCTCGGAGGCGATCCGTCGTAGGCTGGACGACGACTTCTCGGGAGGACGCCATGCCTGGAGCACTCGACGGTATCCGCATCGTCGACCTGACCTCGATGATCACGGGCCCGCTGGCCACCATGATCCTCGCCGATCAGGGCGCGGAGGTGGTGAAGGTGGAGCCGCCGGGCGGCGGTGACGTGATGCGCTACCTCGGCACGCACCGGGGGGGGATGTCCGCCTTCTACGCCGCGTGCAACCGCAACAAGCGCTCCGTCGTCGTGAACCTGCGGGACGAGGCCGGCCGCGACCTGGTGCGCGAGTTGGCCGCCGGCGCCGACGTGTTCATCCAGAACTTCCGGCCGGGCGTGATCGAGCGTCTCGGCCTCGCCGAGCCCGACCTGCGCGCCACCCACCCCGAGCTGATCTACGTCTCGCTGAACGCCTTCGGCGAGACCGGACCCTTCGCCGACCGGCCGGCCTACGACCACATCCTCCAGGGCATGACCGGTGCGCCCTACGTGCAGTCGCCCGAGGCGCCGATGTACATGCGCCAGGCCTGGGTCGACAAGTCCACGGCGTACACGGCAGCGCAGGCCATCACGGCGGCGCTCTTCGCGCGGGCCCGCGGTGCGAGCGGCCAGCACATCCGGCTCTCGATGCTCGACGCCGGCCTCGCCTTCCTGTGGCCCGACGCGTACACGAACCACATGATCCTCGAGCAAGAGGGGCAGACGCGGCTGCCGCCGATCGCCGACACCTACATCCCGGCGCCCACGCGCGACGGCTGGGCGACGGTGGCGGCGACGACGGAGCAGCAGTGGACGAACCTGGTGATCGCCGTCGACAAGCCCGAGCTGCTCGCCGATCCGCGCTTCGCCACGCTGGACGCGCGGATGGCCCACCTGAACGAGTTCCGCGAGGAGCTGGTGCGAGCGGGTCAGGAGCTCACGACCGCGGAGCTGGTCGAACGTCTCGCGGAGGCGGACGTGCCCTGCGGGCCGCTGCTGCGCCCCGAGGAAGTGGCGCACTTTCCGCAGCTGGTGGAGAACGCCTGCCTGGACGAGAGCGAGCACCCGGTGCTGGGCCGCATCCGCCAGCCGCGGCCACCCGCGCGCTTCGGCCAGACGCCCTCCGCGATCCGACGCCACGCGCCGGCGCTCGGGGAGCACACGGACGAGGTGCTGCGGGAGCTCGGCCGGAGCGCCGAGCAGATCGACAAGCTTCGCGCGGACGGGCTCGTGGGGTAGGCCCCCGCGGCGGGGATGCGTGGAGACGCCGGAGCGCGTCAGTCGTGGGCGGTGAGCGGCAGGGGCGACACGGTGCCGTCCCGCGCGACGCGAAAGCGCGCGCGCGCCTCGGCGTTGCGGTCCAACGCGCCGTCGAGCGCGAGGAAGGTGACCACCAGTGCCTGCGGGCCCGCGTCGATGCGGACGAAGCCATGCGCGGCCTCGGCGTAGAGGCGCTCGGCGACGGCGGGGGAGAGCGCACGCACCCCGGCCCCGCCGGCGCCCGAGATCACGTGCAGCGCCGCCCCCGGCCCGCGCAACGCCTGCAGACTGTGCTCGTGACCGGCCAGGAACAGGTGCACCGGCTTCCCGGCCGCCTCGATCGCGGCGAGCACCCGCGCGGCGTAGCCCTCCCGGAAGCCCGCACCCGGGTCGGCCAGGGGGTGGTGGGCGATCACGATGCGCCAGGGGCCGCGCGACGCGCGGAGCGCCTCCGCCAACGCCGTCGCCGGCACGCCGAGCTGCACGTACTCGGAGTGGAAGCCGACGACGCTCACGCCGGCGCCGAGCTCGTAGCTGCGGGCGTCGTGGGGCATCAGCCAGTTCTCGACGAACACGGGCAGGCGCTCGCGCTGGAGACGCACGCCCTGGCCGCGCCCGAGGTCGTGGTTGCCGGTCACCGCGATGATGGGGACGGGGTGGGTCTCTTCGGGCGCCCGCTCGCAGCGCCGCCCCACCGCCTGCCGGCCCTTCTGGGTGAGCGACAGGAAGTGGCAGTAGGGGCCGGCCAGGTTCCCGCGCAGGCGATCGCGAAGGGTCCGGCGGGTGAGGCCGTCGGGGTAGAAGAGGTCGCCCAGCAGCAGCAGCGCCTCCACCGGTGCGCGGCGATCCTCGCGCGCCATTGCCTCGCCGACCCGGTACTGGGCGGAGAGCGCGGCGGGCCAGGAGACCGGCTTGCCCGTATCGCCGAGCGCGAGCAACGAGAGCTCTTCCTCCGCGCCGGCCGGTGCAACGACCAGAACGGCGGCCAGCAGCCAGGGGACATGCAGCGGACGCATACGGCTTCGATCGGCGAAACGCGGCCCGGGTTTGATCGTGTGACCAGCGTCGCACCCTGCCCCTGCCAACCCCTCGACGGGTCGCTAAACCCTCCTCGAGGCGGACCGCGGGCGGGCGGTCCGAGGGAGGGACGATGCGAACTTCGACACTCGCGGTCGCGGTGCTCTTGCTGTTGCCCGCAACGGCGCTCGCCAATCACACGGTGAACCCCGATCGGCTGGACGGGACGTTCACGCTCGTCGACAAGGACCAGGGCACCAACAACCAGCTCGACTTCACGGTCGAGGGCACCGAGAACTCGGCCACCGGCACCGTGACCGGGAACGCCGGAACGGATGTCGTCGTGATCACCTACGAGACGATCTTCCCCGACAAGTTCTCGGCCAACGACCGGGGCGCCGCGGTCTCCCAGGGTAATCAGGTGCACGTCACGCTCCAGTTCTTTCCCGGGCTCGGGAACCCGGAGCCTCCCTACACGGGCCAGGCCGCGCCGAATCAGTGCAAGATGTCCGCGAAGATCCGGGACAACGAGATCAACGACCCGGACGATCCGGACAAGTCCCAGGCGCGCTTGCGCTGCGACCTGGGTCGAGGCCTCAGCCGGCTCGACGACGACGACGTGCCGGCAACGCCGGGGGATCCGTCCCAGGCGGTGCTCGACGCAGTCGAGGCCGCGTTCGCCGCGCGCAAGGACGTGAAGGTCAGGACCTCGACGGGCCTGCTCCAGATCAAGCACGATGGCGAGGCGCCCTGACGGTCGGCGGGCACCCGTGCCGCGGCTGCGCGCGCTCTTCCAATCGGCGGCCCTCGGGGTCGGCGGCGTGGTCGTCGTCCTGCTGGCGCTCGAGCTCGGGCTGCGGGTCGCGGGCGCCGAGGGCGGGGCGACGCACGGCCTCCACGCGTTCCACCAGAGCGAGCCCGAGCTGGGCTGGATCGGCCGCCCGGAGCTGAGGCTGCGCTTCGCGTCGCGCGACTTCGACGTCACCATCGAGCACGGCGCCGACGGCTTCCGCCGCCCCGAGCCGCCGCCGCCGGACGGTGCGACCCGCCGCGTCCTCGTGCTCGGCGACTCGTTCACCTGGGGCTGGGGCGTCGAGCAGGGGGAGGTCTTCACGGATCACCTCCAACGCGCCCTGGCGCCCGACGTCGCGGTCGTGAACCGGGGGATGAACGCCATCGGCACCGGCCAGCAGTACCTGATCCTGCGTCGCGAGCTTGCGGCACGGGGGATCGACGGGGTCCTGGTGTTGTTCACGGCGAACGACCTCAAGGACAACGTGGACCCCAAGGAAGGCCGACGCCCCTGGTTCTCGGTCGAAGGCGGCCGCCTGATCGCGCACAACGAGTCGCCCGGTCCCCTGATGTCGTGGCAGGACCGGATGCTCAAGCACCACAGCCGCGCCTACAGCCTCCTCTCCTTCCGCTGGGGTCTGCTGCGCAAGCAGCTCAAGACCCGGAAGCCCCTGGCGGAGCGCCGCCGCAACGAGACGAAGGACCTCCGCGCGCATCGGGGCTGGGAGGTGACGATCGAGCTGCTCCGCACCATGGACCAGCTCGCGCGCGATCAAGGCGCCTGGCTGCGCCTGGTCTACGCCCACCCGCGCGATCCGCTCGCGCACGAATCCGTCGTCGAGCTCGCCGAGCACGCAGACGTCGAGCTGATCGACCTCGTCCCGGCGCTCGCGGCGCAGCCGGATCTCGAGCTCAGCTTCACCCACGATCCGCACTGGACGCCCGCCGGACACCGCGCCGTGGCCGACGCGCTGCTGGCTTCGGCGGTCTTCGCTACAGCAGGTCCCCGTTGATCGGTTGCCGGCGCTCGAGCGCGAGCAGGCGGCGCTTGAGCGGCAGGCCGCCCCCGTAGCCGCCCAGCTTGCCGCCCGCCGCGACCACGCGATGGCAGGGGACGACGAGCGAGCAGGGGTTGGCGCCGTTCGCGGTGCCGACGGCGCGAACCGCGCGGGGCACACCGATCGTGCGGGCCACCTCGGCGTAGCTGCAGGTCTCGCCGTACGGGATCGTGAGGAGCGCCTTCCAGACGCGGATCTGGAAGTCGGTGCCGCGGAGGTCGAGCGGCAGCTCGAAGCGGCTTCGCTTTCCGTCGAGGTACTCGAGGATCTGGCCGATCGCGACCCGGTTGGGTGCGAAGCCCGGGCGCAGCTCGGCGGCGGGCTCGTTGCGACGAAGCCATCCCTCGAAGCCGCGGCCGCTCGCGCGCGGGAGCCGCACGTAGGCGAGGCCCTTCTCGGTGGTGGCGCACAGCATCGAGCCGACCGGCGTGTCGAACTCGGCGGTGTGAACGAGCGCCATGGGCGATCACGATAACATCCCGGGCGCGAAGTGGAGGGCGCGTGAGCCATCTTCTGGTGACGGGCGGGGCAGGTTACGTCGGCAGCCATACGCTGCGGGCGCTTCTCGCGGCGGGCCACAGCGCGGTCGTCCTCGACGACCTCCGGGAGGGCCGGGCGGCCTTCGCGGGCGGCGCGGAGCTGGTGCGCGGCGATCTCGGCGATGCCGCCGTGCTCGAGGGCGTGTTCCGCCACCACGGCCCATTCGGGGGGGTGCTCCACTTCGCCGGCTCCGCGCGGGTGGCCGAGTCGATGCGGGAGCCGCTCGCCTACTACCGAAACAACGTCTCGGCGTCGGCGCTGCTGCTGGAGCGCTGCCTGCGCGAGAAGGTCCCGGCCTTCGTGTTCTCGTCTTCGGCGGCCGTCTACGGCCATCCCGCCGCGCAGCCGATCCCCGAGGACGCGCCGTTGGCACCGCTCTCCCCCTACGGGGCCAGCAAGGCCATGGTGGAGCGCATGCTCGCCGACGCCGCGGCGGTCCACGGCCTCCGCTACGCGGCGCTCCGCTACTTCAACGCCGCGGGTGCGGACCCTGCCGGTGGGCTCGGCGAATGCCACGAGCCCGAGACGCACCTGATCCCGCTGGCGCTGCGGGCCGCGGCGCGAACCGGCCCCGCGCTTCGGCTCTACGGCGACGACTGGCCCACCCGCGACGGCACCTGCGAGCGCGACTACGTCCACGTGAGCGACCTCGGCGACGCACATCGCCTCGCGATCGAGGCCCTCCTCGCCGGCGAGGCCGGCGGCGCCTTCAACCTCGGCGCCGGCGCAGGCCACACCGTGCGCGAGGTGCTCGCCGCCGTCGAGCGCGCCGTCGGCCGCCCGGTTCCGCTCGAGCCCGCCCCGCGCCGCCCGGGCGACCCGGCCGCCCTCGTCGCCGACACCACCCGCTTCCGCAGCCGCTTCGGCTGGACCCCGAAGCACTCCGACCTCGACACCCTCGTCCGCACCGCCTGGACCTGGGAGAAGAACAGCGGGGACGGTGTTTAGATTCTAGATTCGCCCTGCGGGTACAGGCGCTCAGCCCTCTTCGTCGGAGCCGCCCTCACCCGACGCCAGCCGCTTCATCATCTTCTGGAGCGACTGCCGCGGGATCCCGAGCCGCTCGGCCGCGCGGGTCTTGCTGCCGGTCTCCTCGATGGCCGCCTCGATCATCGAGCGCTTCAGCTCGTCCACCGCCGCGTTGAGCTCGCGCGCGGCCGGCACCAGGGGCAGGGCGCCCGCCGGCGCGGCCACCTGCCCACGCACGTGCTCCGAGAGCATCTCCGCGCTCACCGTCTTCGCGTCCGCCGGCGCCAGCGCGACCGCGCGCTGGATCTCGTTCTCGAGCTCCCGCACGTTACCGCTCCAGTCGTGCGCCGTGAGCCGATCCACCGCCGCGTTGGTGAAGCCGTCGAGCTTCCGCGCCATGCGCTCGTTGGCCTTGTCGAGGAAGTGGTGCGCCAGCGCGGGGATGTCCTCGCGGCGCTCGCGCAGCGGCGGCAGCTCGATCTCCACCACGCGCAGGCGGTAGTAGAGGTCCTCCCGGAAGCGGTCCTCCTGCACCTGCCGCTTCAGGTCCTTGTTCGTGGCGGCGACGATGCGCACGTCGACGCGCCGCGTCTCCGAGGAGCCGAGGGGCCGGATCTCCCCGTCCTGGAGCACCCGCAGCAGCCGCACCTGCATGCCCGGCTCGGTCTCTCCGACCTCGTCGAGGAAGATGGTGCCCCCGTCCGCGAACTCGAAGAGACCCTTCTTGTCGGCGTGCGCCCCGGTGAACGCCCCCCGCTTGTGCCCGAACAGCTCGCTCTCGAGCAAGGTGTCGGGCAGGGCGCCGCAGTTCTGCGCCACGAAGGGCCGCTCCTTGCGCGGGCCGGCGTAGTGGATGGCGCGCGCCACGAGATCCTTGCCCGTCCCGGTCTCGCCCGTGAGCAGGACGGTCGCGTCCGTCTGCGCGACCTTCTCCATCACGTCGAAGACGCGCTGCATCGCTGGGCTCGTGCCCAGGATCTGGTCGAAGCCGTACTGGCGCTGCACCTCGCGCCGCAGGTAGAGGTTCTCCGCGCGGAGCTTTTCGTTGGCCTCGGCGAGTGCGGCCGCGAGCTGGGCGTTCTCCGCGGTGAGCCGATAGGCCTCGAGGGCGCGCTTCACGTTCAGCTTCAGCTCGTCGTTGTCCCAGGGCTTCGGGATGTAGCGGTAGATGCGCCCTTCGTTGATCGCGCGCACGATCGAGTTCACGTCGGTCTCCGCCGTGATCAGCATGCGCACCGCGCGCGGGCGGACCTTGATGGCCCGCTCGAGGAACTCGACCCCGCGCATGCCGGGCATCCGCTCGTCGGCGATGACGAGGTCGACCTCCTCGCGCTCGAGGATCTCGAGGCCGTCTTTTCCGCCGAGGGCGGTGAAGACCCGGTAGTCGTCGCTCAGCAGGAACTCGAGCGACTCGACCACGCCGACCTCGTCGTCCACGACGAGGATCGAGTAGGGGCGCGCGCCGGATTCACGGCTGGCGGCCTGTATGACGCTCGGCGGTTCGTTTCCCACGTGGGAGCCGGCCGCGGAGCGCGACCGTGTGCCGCAAGGTACCGGTCACGGCCGTGCGCGGCAAAACGGCCGGGACGGAAAGGCGGAGGGGCGACGGCCACCCCTCCGCCTTCTGCGGTTGCGACGATCGCCCCGGGCTAGCGCCTGCGGGCGGTCCGTCGCGTGCTGCGCCGTGCCGTGCTGCGGCGCGTGGTGGCACGCCGAGCCGTGCTGCGGCGGCGCGTGGTCGCCCGCCGCGCCGTGCGCTTCGCGGGCTTCCGCGTCGTGCGCCGAGCCGTGCGGCGCTTCGGCGTCCGCGCCTTGGCGCGGCCGCGTCCCCGGCCTCCGCGTCGGGCCATGCGCGTGCGCGACACGTCGCCCTGCTTGTCGATGAAGTAGAGCCAGCCATCTTCACGCTTGATGCCGGCCTTCGCGACCTGTTGCGGCTTGCCACGGGCCGGCTTGCCACCGCCTCGTGCCATGCGGGCGCGGCTCACATGCCCTCGCTTGTCGAGGTAGTACAGCCAGCCCTTCTCTCGCTTCACACCGGTCTTGGCGACCTTCGTTGCCATGGACCTCTCCTTCTTGGGTTTGGCCCGCCTACGGGGAGGCGGGACTTCGCGGAGGAAGGCGCTCCGTCGGAACAGAGGGGCAGGCTGCCCGCCGGACATGTGCATGATCCCGCTCGGTTCCGAGGGTGTCAACAGCTGTTTCGAGGGGTTACCGACGGAGTTGCTGGCAAGATCCCGTCAAGAGCCCGGGCCGGGGCCGCCCCTCCGACGGGCCCGGGCCCGGCCACCGACGGGCGGCGGAGCCCGCAGCGTGCCCTAGGCGCCGCGCTCGGCGATCCGGCGCTCCACCCGCTCGATCACCCGCTCCTCGTAGCGGGCCCCGTCGAGCGCGTTCATCTCCTGGATCCCCGTCGGGCTCGTCACGTTCACCTCGGTGAGCAGGCCCCCGATCACGTCGATCCCGACGAAGTGGAGCCCGTCCCGAGCGAGCCACGGGGCCAGCCGCTCGAGGATCCGCCGGTCGTCGGCGTCGAGGCCGGCCTTCTCGGCGCGCCCGCCGACGTGGAGGTTCGCGCGCGTCTCTCCGTCGGCGGGGATGCGCAGCAGCGCACCGAGGGGCTCGCCTTCGAGCAGCAGGATGCGCTTGTCGCCGCGCCGCACCGCCGGGAGATAGCGCTGCGCCATGGCGAGGCGGGTCCCGAAGCGCGTGGTCTGCTCGAGGATCGAGAAAAGGTTCCGATCGTCGCGCCGCACGTGGAAGATGCCCTCGCCGCCGCGACCGTCGAGGGGCTTCACGATCATGTCGCCGTCCATGCGGTCCAGGAAGTCGAGGAAGCGCCCGGTCTCCCGGGCCACCAGGGTCTCCGGCATCAGGTCGGCGAAGTGGAGCGCGTAGAGCTTCTCGTTGGCGCTCAGGATCCCGCTGGGTCGGTTCCACACCAGCGCCCGCCGGCACAGGGACAGGATCTGTGTGGCGGTCACGTAGGCGGCGTCGACGGGAGGATCCTTGCGCTGGAACACCGCGTCGAACTCCGCGTCGAGGTCGGCCAGTTGGGGCTCTCCGAGCTCCGCGTGGTTGCCCACCTCCCGCCGGAGTGTGACGGGGAACACCTTTGCGACGACGCGCCCGCCGTCGATGCCGAGATCCCCCGGGTCGACGCACGCGATCCGGTGCCCGCGGCTCTGGGCCTCGAGCATCAGCGCGAAGGTGGTGTCGGCATGGATGTCGACGGACCCGATCGGATCCATCACGAAGGCCATGGCTCGCGTCGCAGGGGGCACGCAGGACTCCCGACGAAACGGCCGATCGTCAGGGCCTCAGGACTCCCGACGAAACGGCCGATCGTTAGCTTAGTCCACACCGTTGGCTAGGGTCCGCCATCAGTGGGGGCCGGGGGGCGCTTGAAGCCGAGGATCGTCCGCTTCCTGCTGGGTGTGGCCGTTTCCGGCGCCTTCGGTGCGGGGGCCGCCGCCGCCGTGTTGTATCTGACGCTCGCGAGCGGCCTGCCCGACCTGCGCAGCCTGGACGACTACCACCCGGCGCTCACCAGCGTGGTGTTCGACCGCAACGGCGTCCCGATCGGCGAGTTCTACGAGTTCCGTCGCCAGCTGATTCCCCTCGAGCAGGTCCCCGAGACGGTCATCCAGGCCTTCCTGGCCGCCGAGGACGACTCCTTCTACGAGCACTCGGGGGTCGACTACCTCTCCATCCTGCGCGCCGCCTGGAGCAACCTGCGCGGCGAGACGCTGCAGGGCGCCAGCACCATCACCCAGCAGACGGTGAAGCAGCTGCTGCTCACACCGGAGCGCACCTATACGCGCAAGATCCGCGAGCTGATCCTGGCGCGGCGCATCGAGGAGCGTTTCAGCAAGGACGAGATCCTCTTCCTCTATCTGAACGAGATCTACTTCGGAAGCGGCGCCTACGGCATCGCCGAGGCGGCGCGCACCTACTTCGCGAAGGAGGTCGGCGCGCTCAGCATCGGCGAAGCGGCCCTGCTCGCGGGCATGCCCAAGGCACCGGGCCGCTTCTCGCCGTACCTGAACCCGGAGCGTGCGGAGGAGAGACGGCGCTGGGTGGTGGAACGCATGCGCGAGGAGGGCTTCATCGACGCCGCGACCTACCAGGCCGCGCTCGAGCGGCCTCCCCTGGCCGCGCCCGTCTCCGAGACCTACCAGGCTGCGGCCTACTTCACCGAGAACGTGCGCCGGCGTCTGGTGGCGCTGCTCGGCAACGACGTGGTGCTCCATGGAGGCCTCCGGATCGAGACCACGCTCGACGCCGACCTCCAGCGCGCGGCGGTGCTGGCATTGCGCCGCGGCCTCGAGGCCTACGACCAGCGCCACGGCTACCGGGGGCCGCTGCGGCGGATCGACCCGAAGACGCTCTCGGCCGAGCTCGAGAAGCTCGCCGAGGAGAACGGCCTCGCGGGCGGCGGCGACCCCACCACCTCCGCGCTCGCTGCCCCGCGACTCGGCGTGGTGACTGCTCTCGACGCCGGAGCCGGGAAGGCGCGCGTCGCCTTCGCGCCGGGGGTCGAGGCCAGCCTCTCGCTCTCGGCGGCGGAGTGGGCCAGGCCCAGCAAGAACCTCGCCGTGGGCGACGTCGCGCGCTTCCGGGTGTCGCGCAGCGACAGCGGAGCGCTCGTGGCCGTGCTCCACCAGCAGCCGGAAGTGCAGGGGGCCCTGCTCGCGATCGATCTCGAGAGCGACGACGTGCTCGCGCTGGTGGGCGGCTACGACTTCGCCGAGAGCGAGCTGGACCGCACCTCCCAGTCGTTGCGCCAGCCGGGCTCGGCCTTCAAGCCGATCGTCTACGCCGCCGCGCTGGCCCATGGCAAGACGCCCGCGAGCATCGTCTGGGACCGGCCGGTGGTCTACGACAACTTCCGCCCCGAGAACTACGGAAGAAAGTTCCTGGGTGCCCTCACCCTGGCCGAGGCACTGGCCCGCTCGGTGAACAATGCGGCCGTGCACCTGCTGGAAGATGTGGGCCTGCGCAACACGATCGACCTCGCGCGCTCGCTCGGGATCCGTTCGGAGCTCGCACCGCAGCTCGGGCTGGCGCTCGGCTCGAGCTCCCTCACGCTGCTCGAGATCACCCGCGCCTACGCGATCTTCGGCGCAGGGGGACGGCGCGTCGAGCCGCGCCTCGTCGTGCGCGTGCGCGACCGCAACGGCGACGTGCTGCTGGAGCGGGTGCCGCTCGACGAGAGCGCGATCGCCGAAGCCGAGACGGAGCCCGGCCCCGAGGCGGCGCCCGAGCCTCCGGAGCCCGTGGCGGTGGCCGAGCGCTCCCCCGACGAGGGCGAAGCGAACGGCCCCCCGGTCCCGGCGGTGCCTCGGGGCCATGCCCTGGCCCCCGAGCACGCGGCCATGATCACCACGCTGCTGCGGGCGCCGGTCGAGCATCCGGGCGGGACCAGCCGCCGCGCCGCCTCGCTGGGGCGTCCGTTGGCCGGCAAGACCGGCACCACCAACGACCACACCGACGCCTGGTTCGTCGGCTTCTCGCCCGAGATCGCGACGGGGGTCTGGGTCGGCTACGACCAGAACCGGCTGCTCGGCCGCGGAGAGACGGGCGGCCGCGCCGCGCTCCCGATCTGGATCGACTTCATGGGCCAGGCGCTCGCGAAGCGACCCGTGCGCGACTTCGATGCGCCGCCCGGGGTCGTGTTCGCGCACATCGACGGCGAAGGTGCGCTCGCGACCGGAGGAGGGCTCCGGCAGGCGTTCCTCGAGGGAACCGAGCCCACCGAGAGCACGGAGCGCGCCACGGACGTCGTCGACCGCCGGCGGGAGCTCGAGCTCGGCTTCTGAGCCGACGTCCGATTTGACAGGCGCGCCGCCCGCGCGTTAGCAACCCGCCCGTGGTGGAGGAGGGGACGGACGCCGGGCGACCCGCCGCGCTTCGGGGCCGCGAGGGCGCCACGGAGACAGCCGGCGTCCGGGCGGATCTCCCGGCGGTGCTCGCGCGCCAGGTCGCCGCCCTCGCCGACGCAACCGGCGCCAGCCGCATCGTCGCGTGGGGCCGGGGTGCGACGGGCGCCATCGAGGTGCTGGCGGCGCGCGTCGAGGGGCCGGCCCTGCTGCCGCCGAGCGAGACGGCCTGGCAGGCGTTCACGGCGCTCCCCGGTCCGACGGACCTGGCGGAGACCGACGACCCGGCGCTGGCGAAGCTCGCGGCGGAATACGGCATCCGCGCCGCGGCCCCGTTGCGCGGCGACGCCTCGGAGCCGATCGCCGTGCTGCTCGTCGGCGAGGCGGGGGGGCCCCGGCTGCTCGCAGCGCTCGCCGGAGCCGTGGCGCGCAGCCTCCGTCCGGCCGTCGCCGCGGCGGCCCTGGAACGCCTGGGCCGCCTCGACGGCGAGGTGCAGCGCATCGACCGGCTCGCGGCCGTGGGGGGCCTGCTGGCCGAGATCGTTCACGAGATCCGCAATCCACTGGTCTCGATCAAGACGTTCCTGCATCTGCTCGGAGAG
>JBFIYM010000107.1:0-15155 GCA_041605395.1 Myxococcota bacterium
CCGCCCTCCAGGAACGCGAAGCGCAGACGCGGAAAGCGCCGGGGCACGCCGTCGAGGAGGAGTGAGCGGCACGTCGCTTCGCCGGCGGCCGCGAAGTTGCCGAGGGGGTTGAAGACGTAGCTCCGGACCGAGCCGCGGCTGCCCCAGCCCATGCCCGAGGAGTGGAACGTGGGCGCCACGCCGAGCGCCTCGCAGCGTGCCCAGACCGGGTCGTAGTCGTGCGGGCTCTCGGCGCCGAAGCAATCGAGCCAGCGGGCCGCACGGGGCAGGTCGCTGCCGGGTAGCGGGCGGAGCACGTGCCCTGCGAGAAGCACCGCGCGGAAGCCGAGCTCGCCGACCGCGTGGTCGAGCTCCGCGAGCGCCTCCCCGGGCGAGTGCATGGGGATCACCGCCACCGGCGCGAGCCGGTCCTCGAGCTCGCGGAACACCTCGGCGTGGTAGCGATTGAAGGCGCGGCACACGGCCTGCCGTAGCTCGTCCGGCTCCGCCGAGAGCGCCATCAGGCCGTACGTCGGATAGATCACCGCGAAGTCGATGCCGATCGCGTCGAGACGCTCCCGCAGCAGCCGGGGGAACATGGCGGTGGCACGGTCCACCGTGTTGCGTGTGGGCAGGCCCCACCAGGGGATGCGCATCAGGCCCTGGGCGCGGCGCGTCTCCTCGTCGAGGCCTCGCGCCAGCTGCGCGCCCTTGACCATGAGCTCGAAGCGATCGACCGCGTCCGGCCCCGCCAGCTCGCGCAGCTCGTCCCGGACCAGCGGCAGGTACTCGATGTCGTGGCCGTCCGAGTCGATCACCGGATGATCCAGCCGGCTCCGAATCGCCTCGACCCGTGCGCGCGCACCCGATTCCACCCCCGGATGCTACCCCGCTCGCAATCGGAAGGGCAGCGTCCGGAGCCTCACCCGCTGCGCCATACTGCTGCCACGTCCACCGGCCCGGCGCCGATCCCGGAGGAACTTCGATGCTGCGAGCCCTGCTGCTCTCCCTTCTCCTGCTCCCGATCGGTCCCGCACTCGCGGAGGAGGAGACCGAGCCGGCTGCCCCCACCGCCCCTGCGATCCGGGAGGTGGTCGAAGCGGGCAACTACCTCTTCCAACGCGCCTTCGAGGACCGGGATGCCCGGGCGCTCGCCGATCTCTACACCGAGGACGCCCGGGTGATCCCGCCGGGTACGGCTCCGATCGTCGGCCGCGAAGCGATCGCCGCCTTCTGGGGGCAGCTGATGGAGACGACGCAGCGCGTCCGTCTCGAGACGGACGACGTCGAGGCCGACGGGGGCCTCGCCGCCGAGCAGGGCGTCGCACACCTCGTCGCGAACGACGGCAGCGAGAGCTCGATCCAGTACGTCGTCGTCTGGAAGCGGGTGGGCCGACGCTGGCACCTGCACCGCGACATCTGGAACGCGGCGCCGTCGGCCAGGACGGAGGCCGCCGCGGAGCCGGAGAGCCCGCCGATGGAGGAGGAGTCGACTCCGGCGCCCGAGGGCTCCGCCCCGGCAGCGGAGGGCTCCGCCCCGGCGCCCGAGCCCGACGTGGACCTCGCTCCGGCGCCCGAGCCCGACGTGGATCTGGCGCCCGAGCCCGACGTGAACCTCGCCCCGTGAAGAGGCTCGGGCTCGGCCTCCTGGCCCTGGTCGTGGCGCTCCCGGTCTTCTACTTCACGCTCGCCGAGAGCGGCGAGGTCGTGGTGCTGGAGACGACGGACGTCAGCGGAGGCCACGTCACCCGTCTCTGGGTGACCGACCACGAGGGGCACGCCTGGCTTCGCACGGGCGACCCGTCGGCCGCCTGGCTGGCGCGCCTGCGCGCGAACGCCGAGGTGGGCGTGACCCGGGCCGGCCGGCGTGAGACGTTCCGCGCCGTGATCGTCGAGGACCCGGCGACGCGTGACGCCATCAACGCGCTCACCCTCGCGAAGTACGGCTGGCGCGAGCGCGTGCTGCGTGCGGTGATGATGGACCCGGCGGGCGTGAAGCCGATCCGGCTCGAGCCACGCTGAGCGGCGGGCCGTGAGCGACGCGGAACGAAGGGCCGGGCGCGGTATGCTCTCCCGCCGCAGGAGGAGCGCATGCGTGCAGCGATCGTGACCGAGGCCGGAAAGCCGCTCGAGCTCGTGAGCGACCTGGAGCTGCGCCCGCCGCGGGCCGGCGAGGTCCGCGTGCGCGTGCACCACTGCGGCCTCTGCCATTCCGACGTCACCGTCCGGGACTCCGGGATGGCGACCCCCGTCGTGCTCGGCCACGAGGCCGCCGGGGTCGTGGCGGAGCTCGGCGAGGGCGTCGAGGGCCTCGCGGTGGGCGACAAGGTCGTCCTCACCCCGTGCCCGCCCTGCGGCAGCTGTTACTGGTGCGTGCGCGGCGAGGCCAGCCATTGCGCGCGCGCGATGGGCATCATGACGAACACCTTCCCCGACGGCAGCACCGGGCTCGAGCGGGCCGGCAAGCCGGTGTTCCGCGGGCTCAACGTGGCGGCGTTCGCGGAGGAGACGGTCGTGCACGCGAACGGCGCCGTGAAGGTGCCGGAGGACACGCCGCTCGACGTCGCCTGCGTGATCGGCTGCGCGGTCCAGACCGGCGTCGGTGCCGTGCTCAATACCGCGCAGGTGGAGGAGGGCGCCACCGTCCTGGTGATGGGCCTCGGCGGCATCGGGCTCTCGGCGGTGCAGGGCGCCCGGCTCGCGAACGCGGCCCGCGTCATCGTCTCGGACCCGGTGGCGCAGCGACGCGACACGGCCAAGGCGCTCGGCGCGACCGACTGCCTCGATCCGAAGAGCGACGACGTCGTGGCCGCGGTCCGGGAGCTGACCGGCGGCGTCGGCGTCGACTACGCGTTCGAGACGGCCGGCGTCTCGGCGCTGGTCACCACCGGCTTCCTGGCCGCACGCACCGGCGGGACCATCGTCTGCGTCGGGGCGCCGCCCGTGGACCAGGCGATCACGCTCGCGCCCGCCAGCCTCTTCGTCGTGAGCGGGAAGCGCCTGCTCGGCTGCCTGCTCGGGAGCTGCAACTCGCTGCGCGACATCCCGCGCCTGCTCGGGCTCTGGCGCGCCGGGCGTCTCGACCTCGAGGCGCTGATCACCACGCGGCGGCCGCTCGACGAGATCAATCAGGCGATGGACGACCTCGACGCCCAGCGCGGCATCCGCACCGTGCTCTCGATGCACTGAGATGGCTCCGGAGGCGATCTTCACCCCGTTCTTCGGGATGATTGGGCTCACGCTCGCGGTGTGGATCCTCCTGTACGCGCGGCGCATCCCGTTCATCCAGGGCCTCGGCGACGTAGACCTCTCGGTGCCGGGCGAGCTGGCCCGTCTCTCGCCGGCGTCGGTCTCGAACCCCTCCGACAACCTGAAGAACCTGTTCGAGCTGCCGGTGCTGTTCTACGCACTCGTGCTCTATCTCCAAGCGACCGAGCAGGTGGACGCCGGGTACGTGGCGGCCGCCTGGATCTTCTTCGTGTTCCGCGTCCTGCACAGCGCCGTCCACTGCACCTTCAACCACGTGCTGCTGCGCTTCAGCCTCTACGCCGTCGCCAGCCTGGCGCTCTGGTCCATGGCGCTGCGCGCGGCGTGGTCCCACGTCGGCGGCCCCTGAGCGTCGACTTCGCCAGGGACGAGCTCCCGGGCGCGGCTCGCGGGCGCTCGCAGCGGCGTGGGACCGAGCGGCCGAGCTAGAGTCGGGCCTTTGCGAGGAGAGCCATGCCGGATCGGAACGAGGCGATCGCGCGGGTCGTGGACGGCCGTGCCTGGGAGGAGTTTTGCGAGACGCTGAAGGCGGCGGGCTCCGTGGTGCTGGCCGGGCCCGAGGACCCGCTCGATCGCGCGGAGGGCTGGCGCTACCTCACGCGCCTGCTGCGCGCCGGCCTCGAGACCTTCGTCGAGGCGTCGGACGCCAGCACGCCGCACTTCCAGCGCACCACGGGCGAGACGGTGAAGATGGGGATGGACAACCCCGACAACGTCTACCTGAACGCCCCGGTGAACGGCAGCCACGACTACCGGATCTGGGGAACGCGCGGCACGGTGCACTACCTCGGCTTCGGCTCGCAGTCCGGCAACTACGCGGCGACCGGCAGCCTGAACACGACCGGCTACCTCGAAGCGCGCGACATGAAGATCGGCGAGGGCGGCCGGTTCGAGATCCTGGCCTCGTCCAAGCAGCCGCCGGAGGGCGTCGACTGGCTGCCGATGAAGCCCGAGACCCGCATGATCCAGATCCGCCAGACCCGCCTGGACCACGCCGCCGAGGTGTTGGCCGACGTGAAGATCGAGCGCGTCGGCGGGCCCGGCGAGGTGCGCCCGCTCGATCCGGTGCGCTTCGACCGCATGCTCCAGGGCGTGGCCGGGTTCGTCACGGGCTGCTCGCGGCTGTTCGACTCCTGGGCGCGCGACTTCCAGCAGCACCCGAACCAGCTGCCCCGCTTCCCGCACGAGAAGGCCTTCGCGGCGGGGGGCGATCCGAACATCGCCTACTACCACAGCTACTTCGAGCTGGCGGACGACGAGGCGCTGGTCGTGACGCTCACGCCGCCGGTCTGCGACTTCTGGAACTTCCAGCTGGCGAACTACTGGCTCGAGAGCCTCGACTACCGCTTCCGCAAGGTCCACGTGAACAAGCACACGGCCGTCTATCGGGACGACGGCAGCGTCGAGATCGTAGTCGCCGCCCGGGACCCCGGACACCCGAACTGGCTCGACACCTGCGGGCACCGGCGCGGCACGATGTGCGTGCGCTGGATCCGCGCCGAGAGCCATCCCGACCCGCAGGCCCGGGTCGTCCCGTTCGCGGAACTGGCGGGTGGCTGAGACTCTCGACTGGAGCGAGGCGAGCGTGCTCGCCGAGGCGCGCGCCGCCACGAAGCTCGACGCGCTCGGCGACGAGTCGTTTCGGCCCGGCCTCCGCGCGCTGCTCCAGACCTATGCCGAGAACCCCTTCACCGAGAAGGGCCAGCGACGCAACCGCCGTCGTGTCGTGAGCCTGCTGGCGACCCGGCTTCGCGTCGAGGCCGCGCTCGCGCGGCACCCCGAGATCCGGGAGCGCGCGGTGGCGCATCCGATCGTGCTCACCGGCCTGCCACGCTCGGCGACCTCGGCGCTGTTCAGCCTGCTGGGCGAGGACCCGGCTGCGCGCCCGCTCCGGCTCTGGGAGACGCAGTGCCCGGACCCGCTCGACGACCTCCCCCCCGGCGCGCCCGACCCGCGCCGCGAGGCGATCGACGCCTACTACGCGAAGGGGCGCGAGAAGAACCCCGAGTGGACCAAGATCCACTTCACGAGCGCGGACACGCCCGAGGAGTGCGTGCTGCTTCACGCCTACGCCTTCCACGGCGTGCAGCTCGGCATCGAGCCGCTGCTCGAGCCCTACGCCCGCTGGTACCGCGCGCAGGTCGACGACCTCCGGCCGCTCTATGCCTACCAGAAGCAGCTGATGCAGCTCCTCGACTGGCAGCGGCCGGGCGAGCGCTGGCTGCTCAAGGCGCCCGCCCATCTCTGGGGTCTCGATGCGCTCGCGGCCACCTTCCCGGACGTGGCCATCGTCTGGACCCACCGCGATCCGGTGGCCTGTACCGCCTCGGCCTGCAGCATGACCGCGGCGCTGATGACCACCCTCGAGGGGCTCGACAAGCACTGGCTCGGCCCGCGCGTGCTCGACTTCTACGCGAGCTCCCTCGACCGGGGCCTCGCCGCCCGCGAGCGCATGGACCCCGAACGCGTGGTCGACGTCTCCCACGACGAGTTCGTGAGCGATCCCGTCGCCGTGGCGCAGCGCATCTACCGGCACTTCGGGCTGCCGCTCACGGAGGCGGCACGGGCCGCCTTCGAGGCGCACGCCGCCGCGAACCCGCGCGCGAAGCACGGCAGCCACGACTACCGACTCGAGGAGTTCAACCTCAGCGAGGCCGCGGTGCGGGAGCGCTTCCGGACCTATGCGGAGCGCTTCGCGGGGCGCCTCGGGTAGCTCGCCCGCGTCTCAAGCGGGCGTCTCCGTGCTCCGATGAGGCCGGCATGGGCGCCCGCCGCGTCGCTACCGCATGGATCGCCGCCAGCCTCGTCCTGGTGCTGGCCGCAGGCGTGGCCTCGGTCCGAGGTCGCCCGGTACCGCTCGCCCAGCCGGAGCTCGCCACCTACATGGGCGACCTCCAGCGCCACACGCACAAGCTGATGCTCTCGATCGACGCCGAGAACGCGGCGCTGTCGGCCTTCTATCTGCACGAGGTCCACGAAATCGCGGAACAGGTCGAAGCGCTGTTTCCCGAGCACGACGGCGTGCCCGTCGCCGCGCTGGTGGGCGAGCTGCTCGCGCCACGCGTGGCCGCGCTCCGGGGCACCCTCGAAACGGGAGCCTGGGAGGCGGCCCGCGGCGAGCTCGGGCAGCTGGTCGACGGCTGCAACGCGTGCCACGCGGCCGCCGGTCACGGCTTCATCCGGGTCGAGCTCACCACCGCGAACCCGTTCAACCAGTCGTTCACGGACCCGAAGGCGCCCGCACGGGCGGAGGCGGCGTCGGGCTCCTAGCGGGCCACGCCCCCTACGTTCGCGAGCGCTCGGCCGATGGCGCTGCCGAGCAGCCGGTTGCCGCGCTCGTCGAGGTGGCAGCAGTCGTCGGCGTAGACCGGCTCCTCGACCTTGCGGAACAGCTGGCTCAGGTCGACGAACGTGACTCCCTCCGCCGACAGGGCCTCACCGGCCTCACGCAATGCGGGGTAGCCGCGCTCGATCGCCTCGCGCATCGGGGAGTCCTCGCGGTAGGCGATCTCGAGCTCGTCGGGCCCCATCGGCTTGGACCCCGGCACGTACTGATTCGGCTGCAGGAAGTGGTAGTAGCGGATGCCGAAGCTCTCGCAGAGCCGCGCCATCTGGAGCGAGCTGCGCTGCCAGATCGGGATCGTCCGGACCGGCGCCGCTTCGCTGCCCGTCAGCAACGGGCCCTGGGCCTGGGGGTCGTGGCCCTCCGGGCGCTTCAACACGGCGCGCTCCGCGTCGGCCATGAGGCCGAGTAGCGCGCGATCTCCGAGTCGCCAGGCGAGCCCGGCGGTCAGGCTGAAGCGGAGCGGGGCGCGAGAGAAGAGCCGGGCGCTGCGCCGGCGCACGCGCTCGAGCGTCACCAGTCGGGCCAGCGACACGCTGCGCTCGGGCACGAGGTCGGCGGTGCGCGTGTACCAGCCGCGGGGATAGTGGCTCACGACGCCGAGCGGCCTCAGCTCCGTCGCGGGAATCGAGAGCTCGTTCACGCCGTCGAGATTGACCACGAAGTCGAAGTGCGCGCCGAGCAGGAGCAGGTAGTTGAGCGCCATCAGCGCCTGCGGCTGCTTGTAGCCGGGGGCGGCCGCCGAGAGCACGAGAATCTCGCGGCCCGCGAAGCCCGGCGCCTTCGCGAGCTCGGCGCGCAGCGCATCTGCTCCCGCGCTACTCAGGATGTCGGCCACCGAGCCTCCGAACAGTCCGATCACGACGCGCTTCGGGTCGTCGGGTTGGAGGATCGGCTCGGTGTTTCGCGGGAACCCGATTTCGATGGACACCGGGTCCAGGCCGGCCGCGCGAATCCCGGGCCGGGCCAGACGGGGATCCATCACGTAGCCCAGGTAGGGATGGAGCACGCGCTCGTCCCGGATCGGCTCCACCTCCTTCGCCACGCGCAGCAGCGCGTCGCCCCGTTCTCCGCGGGCGGTGGCGACGCGTGCGTCGGCGAGCTGGGGGAGGCCGATCCAACGGCCCTCACTGAGTCGCAGCGCGACGCCGGAGAAGGCCTCGAGGGCGAGAGCCGCGAGGCCTGCTGCCATCAGGCCGAGCAGGAGGCGCCGCCCTCGCGGGCGGCGGCTACGGTGGGGCGGCGTGGGCTCCGTCATCCTGCTTCGTCCTCCGGCAGCGTGAGCGTTCCTCGACTCGGGCCCGGGTCCCGGCGACGGTGCTTCTACGGGGGGCTGCGAGTCTACCCTCTGTTCCGCGAGGAGCCCGTTGCTCTGGATCCCCATCACGATCGCGGCCGCCGCCCTCCAGACCGTGCGCAACGCGGCACAGCGGAGCCTCACCGGCGAGCTCTCGGCGCTCGGCGCCACCTACACGCGCTTCGCCTTCGGCCTCCCGTTCGCGGTGCTCTACGCGACGGGGGTCTTCTCGGTGTGGGAGATCCCGTGGCCAGCGATCGACCCCACGTTCCTGGGCTGGGCGACCTGCGGCGGTGTGGCGCAGATCGTGGCCACTGCGCTGCTGCTGCGGCTGTTCCAGCTTCGCAACTTCTCGACGGGCATCGCCTTCTCGAAGTCCGAGATCCTCCAGGTCGCGCTGGTCGGGCTGGTGCTGCTCGGCGACCGCGTGACGCCGCTGGCGGCGACGGCGATCGCGGTCGCCACCGCGGGCCTCGTCCTGCTGGCGCGTGAGACCGGCGCGCTCGCCCGCCTCGGCGCGAAGCCGGCGCTGCTCGGCCTCGGGACCGGCGCCGGCTTCGCCGTCGCGGCCGTGGCCTTTCGGGCCGCATCGCTCTCGCTCGGGCTCCCGTTCGTCCCGTCCGCGGCCGCCACCCTGGTCGTCACGCTCGGGGTCCAGACGGTGCTGATGACCGCCTGGCTGGCGTGGCGGGAGCCGGGCCAGCTCGGCGCGGTCGGGCGCGCCTGGCGGCGCTCACTGCTGCCCGGCGGGACCGGCGCCGCGGCGTCGGCGTGCTGGTTCACGGCGATGACGATCGAGGTCGCCGCCTACGTGCGCATGCTCGGCCTGGTCGAGGTGCTGTTCGGTTTCGCCGTCACCGTGCTCGTGCACCGCGAGATCCCGAGCCGGCGCGAGGTGCTCGGGACCGGGATGCTCACGCTCGCCATCGTCGCGCTGCTCTTCGAGCGCGCGGCCGCGGCCTGACGCCTCAGCCTTCATCGGCCTCGGGCTCGTAGAACTCGCCCTCCAGGTCGGAGAGCTTGTCCTGGAGGAAGGCCCGGGCGTCCTGGATGGCCTGGTTGTAGACGGGCGCACCGAGGTGATGGACGAAGAAGTCGAGCAGCCGGCGCGCCTGGAAGTCGCTCAGCTCCTGCTCGAACTCGTCGGTCTGGAAGCGCTGGAGCGCAGCCACGAGCTGATCGCGCCGCTCGTCGGAGAGCGCGATCCGCATCGGACGCGCAAACGGTTCGTGGGGCACGGGACCTCCTTCTACCTTCCGCGGGGTCGGGCGCCTCCGCGTCCTACGTTCATGCCTCGCCATCGGCGAGATCGAAGGCCTCGCGGTAGGCCCGGAACCGCGCCCGGAGCGCGCCCGCGTCGAGCCCGAAGCCCGCGAGACTGTGCTCGTGGCTGCTCTCGGGCTTGGCGGCCTCCTCGGCGAGGAAGCCCTTCATCGCCTGGCGCGCGTCGTCCTCGAGCTCCAGTCCCAGCGTCCGGTAGACGCGTTCGACGGTCCCGATCGGGTCGGCCCGCAGGTCGGCGTGGCGCACGTCCGCGCGCTGCCCCGGCGGAATCCGCTCGCGCAGCGCGAGCGCGGCGTCGAGGGCGCGGGGCCAGTGGCCCGCCAGGACCTCGCGCCCGATCGCCGTCGCGTCGACGTCGTCGCTGAAGATGGCGCGCGTGTGGGCGTAGAGGCTGCACAGGGACGGGATCGCGCGCAGCGGGTCGCGGTGCGTGAAGACGATCCGCGCGTCCGGCCAGAGCGTGAGGATCGCCTCGAGGTGCACCAGGTGCGTGGGGTCCTTCAGCACGAAGCGCTCGCCGCCCGGCCGGAAGTGGTGCACCAGCCGCAGCGAGCGCGCGTAGGCGTGGTAGGCGATCCGCGCGTCCTCGGCGAGGAGCCACCGGACGTAGCCCGGGACGCGGTACTGGAAGTCGAACTGGAGCGTGCGGAAGTGGTTCATGAAGAGCGCCACGCACTCCTCGGTCATCTCCGCGGCCATCGGGTGGATCGCGTGATAGTCCGGCGCGAGTCGCTCGAGCTGCGACAGCATGCGCTCGAGCCTCTCGATCCGTCGGTCCGGACCCGAGGCGGGCGGCACCGGATCGAAGCTCTCCCAATAGGGCAGCGTGCGGTTGCGCGGATCCACCGCCAGCAGCGTGTGGAGCGCGGTGCTGCCCGTGCGCGGCCAGCCGACGATGAACACGGGCGCCGGGATCTCGTCGTGCGCGAGCGCCGGCCGCTCGCGCCAGGCCTGCTCGACGCGGAGGTGGGTGCGGGCCATGCGCACGGTGTCGTCCCGCGCCGAGATCCGACCGAGGGGGTGGAGCGCCGCGCTCTCGTCGAGCGAGGCCACCAGCGCGTCGAGCGCGGCGACGGCCTCCGGCGTCGGCTCCCCGGCGGCCGGCTCCTTCGCGCGTGCCGCCCGCCACCAGGCCTCGGCCGAAGGCGCGGGCCAGCGCGGCGCGAGTCGCCCGGCGGCGTTGAACGCGCGCAGCCACAGCGGCCGGCCGGCTCGCGCATCCACGAACTGCGCGACGTGACGCGCGGTCGCGGGCTTGGCGCCATCGCTCATGGCATCGGAGCATAGGCGGCCGTCGCGTCCCCGGGCGCCCCTGGATTGGCCCCAGCCGGGAACCTGGGAGTGGCCCTTGTCGCAGTCCGTTCCGGCGCGCGATGCTGGCCCCATGCCGGAGCGCCGCACCGTCCACCGCGTCTGCCCCTTCTGCGAGGCCACCTGCGGCCTCGCGATCCAGGTCGAGAGCGACGCGATCGTGTCGGTGCGTGGTGACCGCGAGGATCCCTTCTCGCGGGGCTTCCTCTGCCCCAAGGCCCACGGCATGAAGGAGCTCACGCACGATCCGGATCGGCTGCGGCGGCCGCTGCGGCGCACGGCCACGGGGTGGGAGGAGATCGGCTGGGAGGAGGCCTTTGCGGAGGTCGAGTCGCGGCTCCTCGCGATCCGTGCCGAGCACGGCAACGACGCGATCGGCATGTACACGGGGAACCCCGTGGTCCACGACCTGGGCGCGCTCCTCTACCGGCCGGTGCTGGTGCGCGCGCTCGCGAGCAAGAGCCTGTTCAACGCCTCGGCCATCGACACGCTGCCGAAGATCGTGCAGACGGGCCTCATGTTCGGGCGCTCGTTCCCGACGGCCGTGCCCGTGCCCGACATCGACCGCACGCATCACCTCCTCATCGTGGGTGCCAACCCGATGATCTCGCACGGCAGCCTGATGACGATGCCCGACGCGCCCGGGCGGCTCCGCGGCGTGCTCGAGCGGGGCGGGAAGCTCGTCGTCGTGGACCCGCGGCGGACCGAGACGGCCAAGCTCGCGAGCGAGCACCACTTCATCCGGCCGGGCAGCGACGCCGCGTTCCTGCTCGCGCTCGTGCACACGCTGTTCGACGAGGGCCTCGTCCGCCTCGGCGCGGCCGCGGGGCTCGTCTCCGACCTCGACCGGGTGGAGGCCCTGGCCCGCGACTTCGCGCCCGAGCGCGTGGCGGACTTCTGCGGCATCCCGGGGCCCGAGATCCGGCGCATCGCCCGGGAGTTCGCGGCGGCGGAGTCGGCCGCCTGCTACGGGCGGCTCGGCACCTGCGTCCAGGAGTTCGGCACGCTCGCGAGCTGGGGCTGCGACCTGCTGAACATCCTCACCGGGAACCTCGACCGTCCCGGGGGCGTGATGTTCACGACGCCGGCGGCGCCGATCGACGCGGCCCTGCCCCGGGGCAAGGGGGTCACCTTCGGGCGCTGGAAGAGCCGCGTCGGCGGCCAGCCCGAGGTGGACGGGCTGATCCCGTCCTCGACCATGGCGGAGGAGATGCTCACGCCGGGCGCCGGCCAGGTGCGCGCCATGATCCTGCTGATGACGAACCCGCTGCGCAGCGCGGCGAACTCCGCGCAGCTCGAGCGCGCCTTCGCCGGCCTCGACTTCCTGGTGGCGGTCGACTTCTACCTGAACGAGACGACCCGCCACGCCCACCTGATCCTGCCGACGCCGGCGCCGGCCGAGCAGGCCAACTACGAGGTCGGCCTCTACCTGCTCTCGGTGCGGAACGTCGCGAAATGGTCCTGGCCTGCGGTCGCGCCGCCGCCCGACATGCCGGAGACCTGGCAGGTGCTGTCGCGGATCGCGGCGCCGCTGATGGGCCTCGGCGCGCTCGACGCACAGGCCGTCGACGACCTCGTGCTGCGCGTCTTCGCCGAGGGCGCGGTCGCGAGGCGCCGCTGGGAAGGGCTCGACCTCGACGAGGTGCTCGCCAAGGTGCAGGGCGGCATCGGACCGGAGCGCCTGATGGACATGCTGCTCAGGATCGGCCCCTACGGCGACGGCTTCGGGCGCGAGCCCGACGGGCTCAGCCTGGCGAAGCTGCGGGAGGCGCCGCACGGCATCGATCTCGGGCCACTCGTGCCGCGCCTCGAGGAGGTGATCAACACCGAAAGCGGCGCGATCGAGCTCGCGCCGCCGACGATGCGCGAGGACCTGCCGCGCCTGCGGGCGCGCCTCGGCGCGGGCGCCGCCCCACTCGTGCTGATCGGGCGCCGCGACATGCGCTGCAGCAACTCCTTCATGCACAATCTGCCGGCGCTCGTGAAGGGTCGCGACCGCTGCACGCTCCAGGTCTCGCGGAAGGACGCGGACCGGCTCGGCCTCGCGCCGGGCGGCGCCGCCCGCGTCCAGAGCCGCGTCGGGAGCCTGGTGGCGCCGGTCGAGATCAGCGACGACCTGATGCCCGGGGTGGTGAGCCTGCCGCACGGCTGGGGCCACGACGACCCCGAGGCGCGTCTCCGCGTGGCGAAGGCGCACCCCGGCGTCAACGCGAACCTGCTGACCGACGACCGGGCCTACGACGTGGCGAGCGGAACCGCGGTGCTGTTCGGCACGCCGGTCGAGGTGGAGCCGGTCCCGCCCGCGGCGTAGCGGCGCGCTGCGTTCGCCTCTACCAGACGCGCTCGAGGAAGCGCGCGATCACGACCCGGGAGGCGTCGTCCCGGGTCTCCGCGATCAAGGCGTCGGCGTCGACGCCCTCGCGGCGCAGGGCGTTTCGGCTCAGGCGGAAGAGGGCGTTGCCGTCCCGGGCGTCGAGCTCGGGGTGGAACTGCATCCCGAGCAGCTTCCGCCGCTCGCTCGCCCAGGCCTGCACCGCGCATTGGCGCGTCGAGGCCAGCACCGCGAAGTCGTCCGGCAGGTCGCACACCTCGTCGTAGTGGTACTGCCAGGCGTGGAACGGCCGCGGCAGCCCGGCGAACCAGCCGCCGTGCTCGCTGGTGACGTCGACCGGGAGCCAGCCCACCTCGAGCCCGGCGGCGTTGCGGCGGACGTGGCCGGGGCCGAGCAGGGCGCGCGCGAGCAGCTGGCTCCCGTAGCAGATGCCGAGCATCGGGATGCCGCGGTCGTGCGCACTCCGCAGTGTCGCTTCGACCCCCGGCACGAAGGGAGGGTCTTCCAGGATCGAATGAGGAGAGCCGCTCAGGATCACGTGCGTGAAGCGCGCGTCGTCTGCGGGCTTCTCGCCGCGAGCGACGCGAACGCGCTCGTGGCCGACCCCGTCCGGAAACCAGCGCGGCGCCGCGAACGGCGGGTCCTTGACGTGGGCGTCGATGACGAGGACGTGACGACGCATCGTGGCCGGGAATCTAGCCCGGGTTGCGTGTGCCGCGGGCGTACGCTGGAATCGAAGCACGCCGCCCGAGGAGGCACCGTTGCCGGACGCCGACTCGATCTACACGCCCCGTGCCGCCGAGCCCGCCCTGGCGCCCGACTCCGCGGCCGACGCGCACGTGGAGGCGATCCGCCACGAGGGCTACCGGGTGCTGCGCGAAGTGCTCGCACCAGCGCAGGTGGCCGAGATGCGCGACGCCCTCGCGCCCCATCTCACGGGTCGCCTGATGGGCCGCAACGACTTCGAGGGGTTCAGGAGCGAGCGCGTCTATGCGCTCCTCGCCAAGGACCCGCGACTCGCCCTCCTGGTCGAGCATCCCCGCGTGCTGGCGATCGTGGACCGGCTGCTGGCGCGCCACTATCTGCTCTCCGCGTTCCTCGCGATCCAGGTGCATCCGGGCGAGACGCCCCAGGGCTGGCACTTCGACGACGGCGGCTGCCGCGTGCCGCGCCCACGCCCGATGCACGGGGTCTCCGCGATCTGGGCGCTCGACGACTTCACGGCGGAGAACGGCGCGACCGAGGTGATTCCCGGGAGCCATCTGTGGGGCGAGGACGCGCTGCCCTCGGGCGCCGAAGCCGTTCCCGTCTGCATGCCCGCCGGCTCCGTGCTGCTGCTCGCGGGGACGCTCCAGCACCGGGGCGGCGCGAACCGGAGCCAGGGGACGCGTCTCGGGGTCACGCCGCAGTACTGCCAGCCCTGGCTGCGCCAGCTCGAGAACATGGCGCTCGCGGTGCCGGCGGCGGCGGCCGCGAAGCTCTCCACCCGCGTCCAGGAGCTGCTCGGCTACAGCATCGCCGCGCCGAGCTTCATGGGGTACGTGAACGGGATGCACCCGCTGCGGCTGCTCGACGCGGACTACGCAGGCCGGCGCCGGGCCGCGCGGACCCGGTCGTAGGGCAGGCCGCTCAGCCCTTCGGCTCGACGCGCATCACCTCGAACAGGATGCCGCCCACTTCGGCGAAGAAGGCGCGTACGCCGTCGCGCTCGTTCCAGTCGACCAGCTGCATCTCGGAGCAGGGGATGCCGCGCTCCTTGCAGCGCTGGTGGGCGCGCTCGATGTGGCGGGTGCCGACGGCGACGCTCCAGAGGCGAGGCTCGGGCCCCCGCAGGATCTGGAACTGCCGGCTCTCGGGCGAGCCGGTGATGTAGCCGCCGCCGCCATCGTCGCCGCGGCGTTCCAATACGGTCTCCCAGGTCACGGGCCGGGGCTCGACGGGCGGGTGCTCGCGTCCCCTTCGCGCGCCCGGGATCTCCCAGCCTTCGGGCACGTCGAGGACCTCGCGCAGGAAGCGATCCACCGCCTCGGGCTCGGGCGTCACGATCTTGACGTGGTTGATGCGATCCATGGTCAGGCGTCGAGGCCGAGCAGCTGGCGGGCGTTGTCGCGCATCATGCGGCGGATCGCCGCGTCCGAGGTCCCTTCCGGCAGGTAGTCGGGGTAGCTGCCGGGCTCGGGGATGCCCTCGGGGTGCGGCCAGTCCGAGCCGAACAGCAGGCACTCCGGATCCAGCCATCGGAACAGCTCCGCGTGGTCCTCCTCTGGGAAGGGGTTCACGCGCACGTGCGCCTTGAACACGTCGCTGGCGCGATCCCCGAGGCGCCCGCCGACCCAGGGCGA
>JBFIYM010000108.1:0-15107 GCA_041605395.1 Myxococcota bacterium
CTGGCGACGCGCGCACGCTCCCGGGGCCACGAGGACCGGTGGAGTCCGGTCCTACGGAGGCGAAGGCAGGCCCTACGGACAGCCCGGCCCTTGGCAGCTCCGACCGCTGCCGTCCCCGCCCGCTGCTCGGAGCGGAAGGAAGGGCATGGATCCACCGCGACCCGCCGAGTCCGGAGTCGGAGCCGGTCCACCGGTCCCGGGCACGGCGGCCGCACGAGGACTCGTGCAGAGGCTCCCTAGGAGCGGAAGGCCGAGGGGTCGACGCCGGTCCGGCGGATCACGTCGTAGAAGTCCTTGCGGTCCTTGCGTGCGAGGCGCGCTGCGCGGCTGATGTTGCCGCCACAGCGCTCCAGCAGGCCGACCACGTAGCGCGTCTCGAAGGCGCGCTTCGCCTCCTTGAAGGACGGAACCTCGTCGCGCGCGAGCAGCAGCGCCTCGGCGCTGATCGGTGCGTCACGGCACAGGCGCAGCGCCTCGCGGATCCGCCCGCGGAGCTCGCGGGTATCGCCCGGGAAGGGCTCGGTCTCGAGCAGCGTCCGGGCGTCCGCGCTGAAGCCGGCCGGGCGGATGCCCTCCTCCTCGGCGAACGCCGCGAGGTAGTGCGCCGCGAGCGGCAGGATGTCCTCGCGGCGCTCGGCCAGCGGCGTGAGCTGGATCTCGTGGTGGGGCAGGTCGCCGAACTCGAGCGGGGCGTTGCGGCACGACGTCGCCACCACGCGCGCGGTGAGGCTGCGCTGGGTCGTCTCGCCCTCGCGTCGATAGGCGCCTTCGGAGAGCGCGCGCAGCAGGCTGCTGCGCACGTCGGCCCGCATCGCGTCCAGGTCCTCGAGCACGAGCGTGCCGCCGGCCGCGCGCTCGCGCGCGCCGACGTGGGCCCCCGGGATTGCGGGGTAGACGCCCTCGGCGCAGCCGAACAGCTCGCGGCCCTGGAGCGCCTCGGGGACGGCGCCGCACGCGACCACCTCGAGGGCGCGTCCCGCGCGCGGTCCCCACTCGTGCACTGCGCGCGCCACCAGCGGATGATCGGCACCGCTGGGCCCGACGACCCACACCATGAGATCCGTTCGCGACGCCGCGGCGGCCTGCGCGATCAAGTGGCGCGTCGCCTCACTGGGGCCGACGAGGCGATCCTCTCGTCTCCGTCCCGCTGCTCGAGAGCTCGGCGCGGGCTCGCTGCCCGTCTGGGGCCGGGCGACAGCCGCTGCCCCTCCCGACAAACCGGTCGTCCGGCTGGTGCTCGCCATGGCCCCATCCCCCCACTTGGTCAAGCGATCGCAAACTATTGGAAATTCGATCCCTTTGTCAATGGACTTGCGAATCTGCTGCCGCCTTGACCGCCATACCGGGTCCATGATACGTCCTGGCGCGGGGGGAAAAGCGAACGATGACGGCGTCGGAGGGGGCGGGCGCCCGGCCCCGCATCGAGCGGCTGCCGAGCACCCTGATCGACCAGATCGCGGCCGGGGAGGTGGTCGAGCGGCCCTCCTCCGTGGTCAAGGAGCTGGTGGAGAACGCCCTCGATGCCGGGGCCGGTCGGATCCGGGTCGAGGTGCGCGAGGGCGGCAACCGGGCGCTGGCGGTGGCCGACGACGGCTGGGGCATGACGCCCGAGGAAGCCCGCCTGGCCCTCGAGCGCCACGCCACGAGCAAGCTCCGGAGCGGCGCGGAGCTGGCGGACATCCGCAGCTACGGCTTCCGCGGCGAGGCGCTGCCGGCGATCGCCTCGGTCTCGAAGCTGCGGCTCGTGACCCGTGCGCGGGGCAGCGAAGCCGGCTTCGAGCTGCGCGTCGACGCCGGGCGCCTGGCCTCGGCGCGCGCCACGGCGGCGCCGGAGGGTACGCGCATCGAGGTGGGCGAGCTGTTCGCGGCAGTGCCCGCGCGACGCAAGTTCCTGAAGTCGCCGCAGACCGAGTGGGGCCACGTGAGCGAATGGCTCGGCAAGGTGGCCCTCGCGAGCCCGGGCGTGCACTTCGACGTCCGCCGCGACGAGCGCGCCGCGTCGGTGTGGCCGGCCGTGGACGATCCCCTCGAGCGCATCGCGGCCGTGCTCGGCGAGCGCGAGGCGGCCGGGCTGGTGCACGCCGCGCGCGACGCCGGCGATCTCGCGCTCGACCTGTTCGTGTCGCGCCCGGATCGGCATCGCGCCACGGGCGCCGGCCTGCACCTGTTCGTGAACGGGCGACCCGTGCGCGACCGCGTGCTGCGCCACGCCCTGCTCGAGGTCCACCGCGACCTGCTCCCGCGCGGGCGCTTCCCGACGGCGCTCCTCTTCCTGCGTGTCGCCGCGGGCGGCGTCGACGTGAACGTGCACCCCGCCAAGTGGGAGGTGCGCTTCGCCGATTCCCGCGCCGTCCACGCGCTCGTGACGGCGACGGCGCGGGACGCCGTGGCGGGACGCCGCTGGCTCGCGACCGGCGCCACGGGCCCGTCCGAGAGCGTGCCGCCGGCGCGGGTGCACGAGGCGCCGAGCCCGGGCGACTGGCTGTTCGCGCGCAGCACGCCGGACGCTTCCGTCGCCGAGCCCGCATCCGGCCCGGTGCTCGCCGCCGACGACGCCCCGACGCGACCGGTCCGCTTCGGGGAGCTTCGCGTGCTCGGCCAGCTGCTCGGGACCTACCTGCTGCTCGAGGCGAAGGAGGGGCTGCTGCTCGTCGACCAGCACGCTGCGCACGAGCGCGTGCTCTACGAGGGACTTCGCGCGGCCTGGCTGGCGAGCGGCGTCCCGCGCCAACCCCTGCTGCTGCCCGAGACGCTCGAGCTCGAAGAGGCCGCCATCGCCGCGCTGGTCGGCAACGCCGCCCTGATCGAGGGCCTCGGCTACGAGATCGAGGCGTTCGGCGAGCGGGCGCTGCTGGTGCGCGCCGTGCCCGCCCTGATCGCCGAGCGCGACCCCCTGGGCGCCCTCCGGGGCCTCGCCGACCAGCTCCGGAGCGCAGGGGAGGGCGTTCCCGCCGCCGGCAGTCGGCTGCTCGACCCGGCCGACCGCCACTTCGCGAGCCTGGCCTGTCACTCGGCGCGGCGCGCGGGCGAGGTGCTGCCCGCCGACGAGCAGCAGGCCCTGGTCGACGCCCTCGACGCCATTCCCTGGGCGCCCACGTGCCCGCACGGCCGCCCCGTGGCCGTTCCGATCCCGGAGACCGAGATCGCCCGCCGCTTCGGCCGCACCTGAGCGGGCGCCCGCGGGCCGCAAGAGCGGGTGCCGTCGGCTGCAGCGGCGCGGTCGCTACCGTCCGCGGGATGCCGCCGCCCCCGCTGCCGCCCGTCGTGGTCGTGACCGGCCCCACCGGGGCGGGGAAGACCGGCGTCGCGCTGGCCCTGGCCGAGCGCTTCGACGGCGAGATCGTGAACGCCGACTCGATGCAGGTGTTTCGCGGGCTCGACATCGGCACCGCGAAGCCGACCCCGGCCGAGCGCGCCCGCGTCCCGCACCACGTGTTCGACGTCGTCGCCCCCGACCAGCCGTACGACGCCGAGCGCTATGCGCGCGATGCCGCGCTCGCCCTCGACGCCATCCACGCCCGCGGCCGGCCGGCCTTCCTGGTCGGCGGCAGCGGCCTCTACATCCGCGCCCTCCTCGAGGGGCTCACGATCGGAGTGGGGCGCGACGAGGGGCTGCGCAGGCGCCTCGAAGCGGAGGACGCGGCCGCGCGCGCCGCGGGCGACCCCGAGCACCTGCACCGGCGGCTCGCGGCGGTCGATCCGAACCGCGCTGCGGAGCTCCATCCGAACGATCGGGTGCGCATCGTGCGCGCCCTCGAGATCGAGGCCCACAGCGGGCGCGCACCGTCGACGTTGACCTGCGGGGCCCGGCCGCCCACGCGCTGGCGCGTGCTCATGCTCGCCATCGACCCCGGGCGCGAGGCGCTCGCGGCGCGCATCGACCGTCGCTGCCAGGCGATGGTGGAGTCGGGCCTGCTCCAGGAGGTGCGGCGCCTTCGCGACGAAGGCTACGGGCCTGAGCTTCCCTGCATGCGTGCCATCGGGTACCGCCACATGCAGCCGGTGGTGGAGGGGCGCGACACGCTCGTGAACGTGCTGGCCGAGATGCAGCGCGATACGCGCCAGTTCGCGCGCCGGCAGCGCACCTGGCTCCGTGGCATCCCCGCGGTCGAATGGCTTCCGCCCGAGCCGCTCGAGCCGATCGTCGACCGCGTCGCGCGCTTCCTCGAAACGAGGCCCGGGGATCAGCCGCCGGAGTAGTGGACTCCGAACTTCACGCGGTAGACGTCTTCGTAGTCGTCGTAGACGTAGATCGCCTCGTTGTCCTCGACCGGGTCGAAGAGCGGCTCCATCTCCGCGTCCGTGAAGAGCAGGATCACGCCCGTCGGCAGCTCGAGGACGCCCGTGAGCGTCCGGATCAGCCCGCCGCCGAAGTTCGACATCGTGTTCCAGGCGTAGCCGGGGACGGTGTAGGCGATGCGGACGCCGGGCGTGTCCTCGATGTTCCGGAGGTTGTTCACGATGGAGACGCCCGCGGTGTAGGGCGAGAGCACGGCGTCGAGGAGGCCCTGGGGCATGTTCTCGAAGGAGCGCTTGAGCACGGTGACCGTCGCCTGGGCCGGTGCGGCGGCCCCCAGGGCGATGGTGGCCGCGAACAGCCCGGACAGCAGTCTCGTACGCATATGGGCGCCTCCCCTCGAATTGACGGCCGCCCAGCCTAGTTGGGGGCGTGCTCGAAAGTCAAGAAAACTCGATGGCGCGGCGCGTTGGGGGCCTTCCTTGCGATGCAGGGCGCTCCCGGTACGTTGCCGGGCCGGCCACGCCCCGGCCGCGGAGAGGGCATGTCCCCCGCCGGCCTCCCCATCGTCGCGATCGTCGGTCGCCCCAACGTGGGCAAGTCGACGCTGTTCAATCGCTACGCCGGCTACCGTCGCGCGCTGGTCGAAGACACCCCGGGCATCACGCGCGACCGGATCGCCGAGGTGGTCGAGGTGGGGACCCGCCGCGTGCTGCTCGTCGACACCGCCGGCCTCGATCCGGACGCCGAGTCGGGGATCGAGGGCGCCGTGCAGGGGCAGGCGCGCGCAGCCGTCACGGGCGCGGATGCGATCCTGCTCGTCGTCGACGGGCGCGCCGGGGTGCTGCCGCTCGAGCGGGACCTCGCGCGCGAGCTGCTGCGCAGTGACCGCCCGGTTGCGGTGGCCGTCAACAAGATCGACAGCCCGAAGCAGGCCGCCGCCGTCGCCGAGTTCCATGCGCTCGGGCTGCCGCGCGTCCGCGGCGTCTCCGCCGAGCACGGCCCGGGCGCCTGGGACCTGCTCGAGGAGCTCGTCGAAGCGTTGCCCCTGCCGGCGTCCGACGCGGCGTTCGGCGCCGCGGACGAGACGGAAGAGGAGGGGGCGGCGCCCATCCGCGTGGCCCTCGTGGGCCGGCCGAACGTCGGCAAGAGCTCGCTCCTGAACCGGCTCGCGGGCGAGGAGCGCGTGGTGGTGTCGGACGTGCCGGGCACCACGCGCGACGCCATCGACGTGACGCTCACGGTCGGGTCCCAGCGCTACGTCTTCGTGGACACCGCCGGGCTGCGACGCCCCGGCCGTCGCGACCGGCTTGCCGAGCGCGGAAGCGCGCTGATGGCCGTGCGCGCGATCGAACGCGCCGACGTCGTACTGGTGCTGATGGACGCCGCCGAGGGGCTGACCGACCAGGACCTCCATCTGCTCGGACTCGTGCGCGAGCGCGGGCGCGCGGCGGCGCTGCTGGTGAACAAGTGGGACCGGGTCGGCGAGGAGAAGCGGGCGCTTCGCGAGACGCTCGAGCGCCGCCTGCGTGGCCTGGCGGACATCCCCCGGCTCACGATCTCGGCCCACACCGGCCAGGGCGTGGGGCGGGTGCTCGGTCAGGTGCGCCGGCTCGCGCGGGCCGCGGCGCTCGAGATCCCGACGGCGGTCCTGAATCGCTGGCTCCAGGACGCGATCGCGCGGCACGAGCCGGCGATGGCACAGCGCGGGCCCAGGCGGCGGCCGATCAAGTTCTTCTACGCGACGCAGACGGCGACCCGGCCCCCCACCTTCGTGCTGTTCTGCACCGAGCCCGCCGCCGTCCAGCCTTCGTACCGGCGCTTCCTCGAGAACCGCCTGCGCGAGCGCTTCGACCTGGCGGGCGTGCCGCTGCGGCTGCGGCCCCGGAAACGGGAGCGCGACGAACGGCGCTGAGCCGGAGCGGAAGTCCGCCCCGGCCGATACACTGCGCCGCCCGCAGGCGGGGGGATGGCGTGGCGAAACCCGACTCGAAACAGGCGATCGAGACCCTTCACGAGATCGAATCGGTCTTCGATCGGATGGCCCAGTGGGCGACGGCGAACCCGATCACGCTCCTCCTGGTGATCGGGTGCCTGCTTGCCACCGCGGCCGGCATCGGGGGCTTCCAGGCCTGGCGCGCCAACCAGGAGGCCGGCGCCGCCGCCGAGATCGCCGAGATCCGAACCGAGTTCCGGGCGGCGATGGGCGCCCCTCCGGGTGCCCTCGAGATCCCCGAGCCCGCCAACGCCGAGGCCGCGGCTGCGACCCGCCGCGAGTTCGTCACCCGGTTCCAGGAGGCCGCCGAGCGCCACAGCGGGTCGGCCGCGAGCGTCACGGCCTGGCTCGAGGTGGGTCGCCTCCACGACGCGCTCGGCGACGCCGAGGCGGCGATGGCCGCCGAGCGCGCCGCCATCGAAGAGGCCTCGGCGGACAGCGTGCTGCGCGCCCTGGCGCAGAGCCAGCTGGCGGGAAGCCTCGAGCGGGCCGGGGATCCCGCGGGCGCCGCGGAGGCGTACCTCGCGGCCGGCGAGATCGAGGCCTTCCCGGCGCGCGCGCTCGCGCTCGGAAACGCCGCCCGCTGCTTCGCGGACGCGGGCCTGCCGGAGCGCGCCGTCGAGGTCTTCGGGCGTCTCAGCGAGGAGGACGCGGCCCGCATCCCCCCGCACGTGGCCGCCCGGATGGCGGAGCTCCGCTCCCGCACCGCGCCCGGAAGCTAGGCCCGGCCGGAGCGCTGGCCGACCGAGAGCGCGAGCACGGTGCGGTGCTCGTAGCGCTCGCCGGGGTCGAGGCGCGGCGAGGGGAAGTGCGCGTGGTGGATCGCGTCCGGGAAGTGCTGCGGCTCGAGGCAGAGCGCGCTCCAGCGGCGGTGCCGCACGCCGCCGCGGCCCCGCACGTCGAGGTGGTTGGCGGAGTAGACCTGGAGCCCGGGCTGCGTGGTGGAGAGCGTGAGGGTCCGGCCGGAGCCGGGCGCGTGGAGCACGGCGGCCGGCGTCTCCAGCCGGCCGCCGCCGTCGAGGACCAGGTTGTGGTCGAGGCCGCCGCGGGCGGGGACCAGCGCGTGCACGCCGCGGGCCAGCGCGACGGGCGCGCGGACGTCGAGCGGCGTCCCCGCGACGGGACGGATCTCGCCGGTGGGGATCCCCTCGGCGTCGAGCTTCGTGGCGCGGCTGGCGTCCACCCGGAGCTCGTGGTCCAGCACGGACGACGCGTCCCCGCCGAGATGGAAGTAGCTGTGGTGGCTGAGGTTCACGATCGTGGGCCGATCCGTCGTCGCCGTGTACTCGATCTCGAGCGCGCCCGACTCGGTGAGCGTGTACTGCGCGAGCGCCTCGACCCGGCCGGGATAGCCTTCCTCCCCGTCCGGGCTCGTGTAGCGGAGGCGCACCCTCGCGCGTCCCGCGCCCGCTTCCGCCTCGCTCCGCCAGAGGCGGCGGTCGAAGCCGCGCCAGCCGCCGTGGAGGTGGTGCGGGGCCTCGTTCGCGGCGAGACGATGCTCGCCGCCGGCCAGGGTGAAGCGGGCGCCGGCGATGCGGTTCGCACAGCGACCCACGGTCGCCCCCAGGTAGGCCCGCTGTGCGAGATAGTCCTCGAAGCGGTCGCAGCCGAGCACGACGTCGGCGCAGTGGCCGGCGCGATCCGGGCCCGAGAAGCCCTGCAAGGTGGCGCCCCACGACAGCACCGCGGCCGCGAAGTCGCCGCTCTGCATCCGATAGCGCCACACCGGGGCGCCCGAGGCGCTGCCGAAGACCTCTCGATCTACCTCGGACACCGCGGCCTCAGGCGTGCCAGCCCGCCGCGTCGAGGCGTCGATCCAGGTCGAAGGCCGCGCTGATCAGCGCGAGATGCGTGAAGGCCTGGGGAAAGTTCCCGAGCTGCTCGCCGTTGCGCGCCAGCTCCTCGGCGTAGAGCCCGAGCGGGCTCGCATAGCCGAGCATCTTCTCGAAGGTGAGACGGGCTTCGTCGAGCCGACCGGCGCGCGAGAGGCATTCGACGTACCAGAACGAGCAGAGGTTGAAGGTGCCTTCGTCGCCCGAGAGTCCGTCCGAGGCGGCGCGGTCGACGCGGTAGCGGAACACCAGGCTGTCGTCGACCAGCTCGCGCTCGACCGCGCCCAGGGTCGAGAGCCAGCGCGGGTCGGTCGGGCCGATGAAGCGCACCAACGGCATGAGCAGGCACGAGGCATCGAGCGTCGTCGAGCCCGCGTGCTGCACGAAGGCGCCGATCCGACGGTCGTAGAAGCGCGTCACGATCTCCTGGTGGATGGCGCTGCGCGTGGCGATCCAGCGGTCGAGCGGGGCGGGCAACGAGCGCTTCCAAGCGAGGCGCACCCCGCGATCGACGGCGACCCAGCACAGCAGCCGCGAATAGAGGAACTCCTGCCGTCCTCCGCGCACCTCCCAGATGCCCTCGTCCGGGCGTCGCCAGTGCTCACAGACCCAGTCGACGAGCCGCACGAGGCGGGCCCACAGGTCGAAGGAGACCGGCTCGGCGTACTTGTCGTAGAGGTAGACCGCGTCCATCAGCTCACCGTAGATGTCGAGCTGGAGCTGACCCGACGCCCCGTTGCCGATGCGCACGGGTCTCGAGTCGCGATAGCCGCGCAGGTGGTCCAGCGACTGCTCGTCGAGGTCGCGCTGTCCCGCCAGGCCGTAAATGATCTGGAGCGAGCCGTCGGCGTTCGCCTCCCCGCAGCGGGCCTCGATCCAGCGCATGAACTGGCGGGCTTCGTCCTGGAAGCCGAGGCGGAGCAGGGCGTAGATGGTGAATGCCGCGTCGCGGATCCACGTGTAGCGGTAGTCCCAGTTGCGCACCCCGCCGATCTCCTCCGGCAGGCCGAACGTAGGCGCCGCCACCATCGAGCCCTGGGTCTCCGAGGTGAGCAGCTTGAGGACCAGGGCGGAGCGGTGCACCATCTCGCGCCAGCGGCCACGGTACCGGGAGCGCCCGAGCCAACGCCGCCAGTAGTCGACGGTGGCGTCGAAGGTGCGGGCACACCAGAGGGGCAGATCCTCGGGGCCGGGCGCGTGGGCGTCCTCCAGCACGAAGTCCGCGTGCTGGCCCTCGCCGAGCCGGAACTCGGCCAGCGCCGCCCCGTCGACGACCCGGAGCGGCACGTCGGCGCGCAGACGCACCGCCGTGCCGTCGGCGCCGAGCGAGCGGAACCGCACCTCGTGGCTGCGACCCTCGACGCTCCGCCCGGCCCGGCCGTAGTCGAAGCGGGGGTCGCAGCGCATGCGGAAGGCCACCTCGCCGCGCACGCCCCGCACCCGGCGCAGCACCGCGTGGCACTGGCCGACCTCGCGCAGCGGCATGAAGTCCGTGATCTCGGCGACGCCCGCGTCGGAGAGGAATCGCGTCAGCAGGACGTTCGTCCCCGGCAGATAGAGCTGCTTGCTCCGCGCATCCGCCAGCTCGGGCTCGATCTGGAAGCGACCGCCGCGTTCCGGATCGAGCAGGGCGGCGAACAGGCTCGGCGAGTCGAACTCGGGAAAGCAGAGGAAGTCGATGGAGCCGTTCCGACCCACCAGGGCGACGGTATGCAGGTCGCCGATGATCCCGTAGCCCTCGATCGGCAGGAACATTCAACGGTGCCGCGACAGGTCGTTTCGCAGCGCGCGCCGTCCCCGGTGGAGGCGCATCTTGAGGGCGTCGCGCTGGATGCCGAGAGAGCGCGCCACCGTGCTGCGGTCGAGCTCGAGCAGGTCGCAGCGGGCGACGGCGTCGCGCGCCTGCGGCGGGAGCCGGGCCACGGCCTCCCGCACCTGCTGGCGGACGCGCAGCCGCTCGAGGTGCCACTCGGGGGTCTCGAGCGAGAATCCGACGCGCCCGACGCTCTCGCCGAGCGGCGTCTCGGGGCGCCGGCGTCGGCTGCGCAGGCGCATCAGCGCGGCGTTCACGACGATGCGATGCAGCCACGTCGTGAGCTGGGCGCGCCCCTCGAAGTGCGGCAGCGAACGGATCGCCGACAGGAAGGCGTCCTGGAGGACGTCGGCGGCCTCCTCCGGATCGCGCAGGTAGCGGAGCGCCACCGCCATGAGTCGTGGCGTGGAGCGTCGGACCGCGGCCTCGAAGGGCTCGAGCGGGTCTCCCGCTTCCAGGGGCTGCATGCCTCGATCGCCGCCGGACATCCCGAAGTCCTCCCCGAGGTGGCCGGTAGTCTGGCGGGCAGTCCTCCGCGGGGCGTCCGGATTCCGTCACGACTTCGTGACGGGGTTCGTTTCGCTCTCGGGGGCGGGCGCGCTCGGTCGGCCGGGCATCCCCCCCGGCTCGCACAGCTTGTAGCCGACCCCCCAGACCGTGAGGATGCGCGTCGGGTGGCTGGGGTCGGCCTCGAGCTTCGCGCGCAGGCGGTTGATGTGCGTATTCACGGTGTGCTCGTAGACGCCGTCGCCCATTCCCCACACGCGGTCGAGCAGCTGGGAGCGCGTGAACACCGTGCCCGGGTGTCGCGCGAACTCGGTCAGCAGGTCCAGCTCCCGCGCCGTCAGCTCGACGGGGCGGCCGTCCAGGGTGACGCTGCGCCGGGCGCGGTCGATGCGCAGGCCGTCGACCTCCACCACGGCACGCTCGGGCTCGAGCGCGCGCGCGGCGAGATCGACGCGGCGGAAGATGGCGCGCACCCGCGCCACCACCTCGCGCAGGCTGACCGGCTTCGTCATGTAGTCGTCGGCCCCGAGCTCGAGGCCGAGGACGCGATCGATCTCGGCATCGCGCGCCGTGAGCATCAGGATCGGGACGTACTCGCGTTGCGCGCGCAGCACGCGGCACACCTCCAGGCCATCGATCGAGCCGGGCAACGAGAGATCGAGCAGGATCAGGTCGCGGCGCAGGCGCAGCGCACGCTCGACGGCGACACGGCCCTCCCGCACGGCCTCGACCTCGAAGCCAGCGTTGCGCAGATGCAGGTCGAGCAGCTCGGCCAGCTCGCGGTCGTCCTCTACGAGCAGGATGCGACGCGGCGTTCTGGGGCCGTCGTCCACGGGTCCCTCCGAGCGGGCGGTGCCGGGATGGGATGCCGCTTCGTCGGGTCCGGTAACCGCGAGCGGGGCGGGGTCGCCGCGGGGCCGGTTACGCTGGGGGTCCCCTGGCATCGCAGGGCACCTCAGACGCGGGAGACCGGGAACGGATGAAATCCGTGGCGCGAGGCGCGGCCGGGGGCGGCTTGGCCGTACTCGCGGTCGCGGCCCTGTCGTTCCTGGGCATCCAGATGCTCTCGATCCACTATCTGATCGGGGAGGTCAATCAGGACCTCCACCGCTCGATCGCCCGGGATCTCGTCGAGCACATGGTCGTGGCCTGGGAGGACCCCGACGAGGTGCCCGACCTGCACGCGCAGCTCGCCGACCTGATGCGCGTCAACCCGGCGGTCGACTTCTACCTGCTGGATCCCGAGGGACGCATCCTGTCGGCCGGGAATCCGGCGAGCGTGGTGCGTCGCGAGGCGGTCTCCCTCGAGCCGATCGCGCGCCTGTCGACCGATCCCGAGGCGCGCGCGCTGGGCGACGACCCCCGGGAGCCCGGCGTCACGCGTCCCATCTCAGCCGCGCCGATTCGCGTCGCGGGCCAGCTCCGGGGCTACCTCTACGTCGTGCTGGGCAGCAGCCGGTACGGGCGCGTGGTCGACATGATCCGCACGCGGTATGCGCTGCTGCTCGGGGGCGTCGTCCTGCTGGCGCTGCTCGGCGTGGGCGCCTCCGCGGCGGCATGGCGCTACGCGACCATCGTGCGGCGGCTCCGCGCGCTGGGCGCGCGCATGGACGCCTTCCGCCGCGCCCGGGGCGAGCCGGGCGCCGGCCCGCGGCGCGGGCCACGCGACGAGCTCGAGCGTCTCGAGGCGCTGTTCGGGGAGCTCCAGGAGCGGGTCGCGCGCCAGCTCGAGGCGCTCGAGCGGACCGACGCCCTGCGCCGCGAGCTGGTGGCCTTCGTCTCCCACGACCTGAAGAAGTCGCTCGCGACCGTCGCGGGCCTGATCGAGACCCTGCGCATGCCCCCGGCGCCGCTCACGCCCGCGCAGCGCGAGCAGTACCTCGAGGCCGCGGAGCGGCGTCTCGGCGGTCTCTCGCGCCTCGTCGAGCAGCTCTTCGCGCTGGCACGCCTCGAAGACCCCCACATCGAGCCGAGCTTCGAGGCCTTCTCGGCGACCGACCTCGCCCGGGACGTCGTGCAGCAGTACCAGGTGGCGGCCGGCAGGGCAGGGGTGCGCCTCGAGGTCGCGGCCGCTCCCGACCTGCCCCGGGTCTGGGGCGAGATCGGGCTGGTCGAGCGGGTGCTCGTCAACCTGATCGAGAACGCCCTCCGGCACACACCCGACGGCGGCCGCGTCGACGTCGGCCTCGAGCCCCGGGACGGCGGGGTCGCCCTGTGGGTGCGCGACACCGGCTCCGGCATCGACGCAGCGGATCGGCCGCACCTGTTCCGGCCGTTCTACCGGGGACACGACACGGCGCCCGATGGCGCGAGCGCCGGCCTCGGCCTGGCGATCGCACGGCGCGTCGTCGAGATCCACGGGGGCACCCTGCGCGTCGAGAGCGCCCCGGGCGAAGGCAGCGTCTTCCGCTTCGAGCTCCGCGCGGCCCCGTGCTAGGCGGCCACCGGGCCCTGGCTCCAGGGCCCGGATCCGGGCGTCCTTCCCCGGCCTGCCTCCCGAAGGCCCGGATTCCGCCCGCTCTGCACCCCCCTGAGCGACGTCCGATAAGAAATATTATGTCAACTAGGCGAGAACGGGCCGGGGCCGGGCCGGAGGCCCTGTGCTACGGACACGCCCCGCGCCCCCCTGGAGAGCCCCCCTCCGCTGGGAGAGCCTGCTTCCCCTGGTGACCTCGAGGAGCCGACATCCGGTGCTCGCAGCGCCCGCGGCCGGTTTCGCCGGCAGCCTGGACGCGTTCGATCCGATCGCGCTGGAGACGGCCTTCCAGCGCGCGCTGGCGCTGCGTGCGCGGCGGCCCCGGCGGCTGGAACCGGCGCCGGTCCTCGGGCTCGGCGCCGAGGCCGCCCGGGCCCGGGCCCGGAGCGCGGGTGAGGCCCTGCTGGCGGCGGGCCGGGTGGCCGCCCTGGTCGTCGCTGGCGGCCAGGCCACGCGTCTCGGCCGGCCCGGTCCGAAGGGCCTGTTCCCGATCGGGCCCGTGAGCGATCGGACCCTGTTCGGCCTCTACGCCCAGAATCTCCGCCGGCTCGAGCGGCGCTTCGGCCGCCGGGTGCCCTGGGTGGTGATGACGAGCGAGGACACCGACGCCGCGACGCGCACCCAATTCGCCGACGAGGACGACTTCGGGCTCGAGGTCCACTTCGTCCGCCAGCGCCAGGCGCCTTGCGTGGATCTGGCGGGCCGACCGCTGCTCCGCACGCCGGAGCGCCCGGTCACCGCGCCCGACGGCCACGGGGGCGCGCTGTGGGCACTCGCGAGCAGCGGGACCCTCGCCCGGCTGGCGGACGCGGGCATCCAGGCGCTCGCCTACCACCAGGTGGACAACCCCCTCGCACGCTGGGCCGATCCCCTGCTCCTCGGGCTGCTCGAGAGCGAGGGCGTGGAGGTCGCCTGCAAGGTCGTCGAGAAGCGCCGGCCCGACGAGGGCGTCGGCAACGCGGTCTGCGTGGATGGCCGGGTCGAGGTCGTCGAGTACACCGAGATCGATCCCGCCCAGGCCGCCGCCCGCGACGCCGACGGCCGCCTCCGCCTCTGGGCCGGGGCGATCGGCCTGCACGCCTTCCGACTCGACTTCCTGGCGCGGCTGGCACCTCGCGCGGACGAGCTGCTGCCCTTCCATGCCTCGCCCAAGCGGATTCCCTGCCTCGGGGCGGTCGCGCCGCGCGAGCCGAACGGCTACAAGCTGGAACGCTTCGTGTTCGATCTACTGCCGGAGGCGCGCGCTCTCGTGATGGTGGAGGCGCAGCGCGAAGATGAGTACGCACCGGTCAAGACGGCCGAGGGGGAGCACTCCCCGGCGGCCGCGAGGCGCGCTCTCTCCGCCCGCGCGCGGCGCTGGCTGGCAGCCGCGGGCGCCCCCCTGCCCCCGGCCGAGCTCCAGATCGAGCTCGACCATGCCGTGATCGACGGCCCCGAGGATGCCGCGGCGCAGATCGCCCGTGGTGCAACGGTGGCAGGCCCTGCCATCCGAATCGGCCCGGGAGTGAGCGAATGAGTGCCAGGAAGAAGACCGCGAAGCCCAGGAAGAAGACGGCCGCCAAGGCGAAGGCTGCGAAGAAGCCCAAGGCCCCGGCGAAGAAGGCCGCGGCGAAGAAGCCGGCGCGCAAGGCCGCGAAGCCGAAGCCGAAGCCGCGGGCGAAGGCCCCCGCGGCGAAGACGGGCGCCGCCCGGAAGGCCGCCCCGAAGACGGCGCCGGTCGGGAAGAAGGCGGCGCCCGCCCCGAAGCCGGGCTCCGGTCGGACGCCGCCCGGCGCGAAGGCGAAGCCCGTCAAGGCCAAGCGCGCCCGCAAGAAGTCGACCACCCCGAAGATCGAGCCCGCGAGCCGAGAAGCGAAGCCGGGGCTGGGCTTCAAGTGGGTCTGCTTCCAGTGCAACGCGAAGTTCTACGACCTGGGCCGCCCCGACCCGGTCTGCCCGCGCTGCAACGCCGATCAGCGCAACCGGCCGCCGGCCGAGTCCGGCCCGCCGCCTCCCCCGCCCCCGAAGAAGCCGGCGGCCCCGCCGATGGCCCGCTACCTCGACGAGGAGGACTCGTCCAACGACGAGAGCTTCGTGGACGAAGGCGAGGAGGAGGCCGCGGAGATCGACATCGGCGCGATCGAGGACAGCAGCACCTTCATCGAGCCGGACTACGAGGAAGACGAGTAGCCGCGCGCCAGGAGCTGGTCGATCTGCGCGGCATCCGGGAGCCCGCCCTGCGCTCCGGCCGCCGAGCAGGCGAGCGC